>CAYWFS010000028.1:0-24352 GCA_964457685.1 uncultured Ruminococcus sp.
TTGACAAGTCCACAGCAAAGCTCAATCTTGACATTGCTTCTCTCCGCAGACAGGTATTCACCATCACTGCCGAGAAGAACAACGGCGGTAAGGTAAGCAACTTCGGTAAGACAGGTAAGTCCACTGTTAAGTGGGGTTGCTCCAAGACCTACACCTTTACTCCCAACGACGGCTACGTTATCGCTGACGTTCTCGTTGACGGTGTAAGCGTTGGTGCGGTTGAAAAGTACACCTTTAAGAAGGTTGCGGCTAACCACACCATCGAGGTTATCTTCGAGGAAGCCGAGTAATTTATCGGTAAGGTAAATCTCCTCGATGAATCTATGGTTCATCACTGAATAAAAAAAGCAGAGACCTTCGAGAAATCGTTGAGTCTCTGCTTTTTGTTTGCTTTATTTCTTGCCGAGTGCTTCTTTCAGCGTTCTCCAGCCAAGCATTGCACATTTTACTCTCGCCGGCATATGGGAGATGTCTCGGAGGGCAGACGCTTCTTCAAGCGATTCTATCTCCTCCTCCGATGCCTCTCCGCGTATCATCTTCATGAACGTCTCGCCGATGTTCAGTGCGTCCTCTTTCTTCATGCCGATGATCATGCCAAGCATTATGTCCGCCGATGCCTGTGAGATTGCACAGCCGTCCCCGACAAATGCTCCGTCTACAATTTCGTCTCCCTCTACCTTGAGCTTCAGCTGTATCGTATCGCCGCAGCTCGGGTTCACTCCGTCAAGTACGATGTCTGCGTCCGGCAGGTCGTGCTTGAACTCCGGGTGCATATTGTGTTCGGTCAATATCTCGTTGTAAAAGCTTCTATTTTCCATATCCCATACGCTCCCTTATAGTTGAAAGACTGTTTATAAACTTCTCTGCGTCCTCTACGGTGTTGTAGAACGCAAAGCTTGCTCTTACCGTTGCTCTGTATCCGAGATGCTCGAGAAGCGGCTGTGCACAGTGGTGTCCCGCTCTGATTGCGATGTCGTCGGCGGCGAATATTTCCGCTACGTCATGCGGGTGTACGTCGTCTATGGTGAACGTGATGATTCCGTTATGCTCCTCTGCCTTGTCCGACCCGATTATGTGGATGTGCGGCATTTCCTGCATTTTCGTAAACGCATACGACGACGCTTTAAGCTCAAGCTTGTGTATTGTATCAAAGCCTACGGAATTTACATAGCGGATTGCAGCTCCGAGTCCGTATGCACCAGACGCATTTACAGTGCCTGCCTCGAATTTGTGGGGAAGCTCCGCATATACTGCTCCTGTTCTCGAAACGGTTTCTATCATTTCACCGCCGGAAAGGAACGGGGGCATATCGTCGAGAAGCTCACGCTTTCCATACAGTACGCCGATTCCCATGGGTCCGTAGAGCTTGTGTCCCGAGAATGCAAAGAAGTCTGCGTCAAGTTCACGCACGTTTACGGGAATGTGGGGTGTGCTTTGGGCTCCGTCCACAACGATGACAGCTCCTTTTGCGTGGGCGAGAGCTGCTATTTCCTTTATCGGGTTAATTCTGCCGAGGATGTTCGACACCTGCGTGATTGCAACGATTTTTGTTCTGTCGGTGATGAGGGATTCAACCTTGTCGAGGTCGATTGAGCCGTCCTTTTCGCAGTCGATGAATTTCAGAGTCGCTTTTCTCTCACGACATACCATCTGCCAGGGGAGAAGGTCACTGTGATGCTCTGTGATAGAGACAAGAACCTCATCCCCTTCGTTTACATGGGAAAGTCCGTAGCTGTACGCAACAAGGTTAAGGCTTTCCGTGGTGTTTCTGGTGAATATTATCTCGGATGAGGATGTAGCACCAATGAAACGCATTACCTCACGTCTGCCGTCCTCGAGAGCCTCCGTAGCCTCCACACTGAGCTGATATATACCTCTCAGGGGATTTGCGTTGTGGCGGATATAGAACTCTCTCTCGGCTTCAAGGACTGCGTTCGGTCTCTGAGCGGTTGCGGCATTGTCGAGGTAGGTAGTCGAGATGTTCGAGAATATCGGAAAGTCGGACTTGTACTTATTCATTCTCGTCCTCCTGAGACTCTTCCTCATCGTAGGCTACGGTCTTGAGCTGACGCTTCAGAGCATCCTTAACTTTGTTTTCATATTCTTCATCGTGGGGGAGTCTTGCGATTCTTTCAACTGCCGCACGAGCCATGATTTCGGAGGCGTGTTCCTTGTCGATACCTCTGCTTTCAAAGTAGAAGAGAGTAGCGTCATCAAGCTCACCGATGGATGCACCGTGAGAACCCTCGACGTTTTCTTCTGCACATAGGATAAGCGGAACGGTTTTGTTTACAACATTGTCTCCGAGCATGAGTACGGTTTCGTTTTCGTCACCTGTTGCGTCTGTGGAGCCGTTTTTGAAGTCGATTGTTCCGCGGAATACCTTTTCGGAGGAATCCATGAGGGCACCGTTTGCACGAATAACGCTGTCGGTCTTCTTTCCGAAGTGATCAACAACGAGATTTATATCTATCTTCTGTGATTTTGTTCCGAGGTAGCCGTAGTCAGCCGCAAAAGAAGAGGAGTCTCCGTCAAGGGTGATGTGACTTTCGGTGTAAATGTCGCCGTCTCCGAGAATAGCGGAAACAAGAGTGAATCTTGCATTCTTAGCACATTTTACGTTGACATTGTGACGTATGATTTCACCCGATACAGGCTCAAGAAGCTGTACGAGCTTTACGTTTGCACCGTCTTCAAGAGTGAAATCGAGGGTGGTGTGTGCGGATTTGTTCGGACGTACTATTTCAAATACCGTAAGGGAAGAATCCTTTGCCGCCGTGAATGTTGCGTTATTTGCGGAGTATTCCTCAAGGTTACATTCATACATTCTTACGGGAGAATCGGCTTCCGCATAATTTGCGGTAATGGGGGCTGCGGATGAGTTGTCCCATTCAACGGTTGCGTGATTTACACGGAGAGAATTCCATGTGGGGGTGGGTAAGTGGTTTATCTGTATTTTTTCTTTCATAATCTATGATTCACCGATCAGCCGATGCTGCCTTTCATCTCAAGTCTTATGAGATTATTCATCTCGACTGCGTATTCTACGGGAAGCTCCTTTGATACGTTGTCCGCAAATCCGCTTACTATCATTGCTCTTGCGTCTTCTTCGGACATACCTCTGCTCATGAGATAGAATACAGCATCGGAGCTTATGGAGCCTATCTTTGCTTCATGACCGATTGCGGCATCCTTGGTTCTTACGTCCATTGCGGGAACTGTGTCAGAGCGTGATTCGGAGTCAAGCATGAGCGACTGACATGATACGGTAGACTTTGCACCTGTTGCGTTTTTCTGTACGACTACGCTGCTTCTGAAAGTGCTTACACCGCCGCTCTTACTGATGGAGCGTGTGTTCATGACGGAGCTTGTGTTCTTGCCCATGTGGACTACCTTTGCACCTGTGTCGAGATCCTGACCGTTTCCGGCAAAGGTAACACCGGTGAACTCCGACTTTGAGTTATCGCCCTTGAGAACGCTCATAGGGTAGAGACATCCGGTGTGAGAGCCGAACGAGCCTGAAATCCATTCGATGGTAGCGTTTTCTTCGGTTATTGCACGCTTGGTGTTGAGGTTGTACATATTCTTCGACCAGTTTTCGATAGTCGAGTAACGGAGCTTTGCGTTTTTCTTTACGAACAGCTCAACACATCCTGCATGGAGGTTTGCTACGTTGTATTTAGGTGCGGAACAACCCTCGATGAAGTGGAGACTTGCGTCCTCATCAACGATTATAAGAGTATGCTCAAACTGACCTGCACCCTTTGCGTTGAGTCTGAAATAAGACTGAAGCGGAATGGAAAGGTGAACTCCCTTGGGAACGTAAACGAACGAACCGCCCGACCAAACAGCACCGTGAAGAGCCGCAAATTTGTGGTCGTAGGGTGTAACGAGCTTCATGAAGTACTCATGTACCATTTCGGCATATTCGCCCTTTAACGCACTTTCCATGTCGGTGTAAACAACGCCCTCAGCCGCAACCTCATCCTTTACGTTGTGGTAAACAAGCTCTGAGTCGTACTGAGCACCTACACCTGCGAGGGATTTTCTTTCGGCTTCCGGAATACCGAGACGTTCAAATGTGTCCTTTATATCCTGCGGAACATCTTCCCAGTTGTTTTTCATTCCGGTGTTGGGGCGAACGTAGGTAACAATATGCTCCATGTCGAGTCCTTCAATGGACGGACCCCAGTTCGGAAGGGGAGTGTTATTATAAATTTCAAGTGATTTGAGACGGAATTCACGCATCCAGTCGGGGTCGTTCTTTTCGCGGGATATTTTTTCGATTATCTCGGGAGTAAGACCCTCTTCCATACGGTATGCGTCGTTTTCTTCGTCGGTTATATCGTATATGCTGCGGTCAATGTCGGCAACAAGGCTTTTTTCTTTCATGCACGGCCTCCGAATCCGTTTTCGTTGATGTCTACTACAAGCTCTGCACCGCCGTTTTTAACGATGACACCGTTTTCCATAACGTGAGCGGAATCAACGGTAAGAGCTTCGAGAATACGAGTGCTGTGGGTGATGATGAGGAGAGAGCCGTGAACTCTTTCTCTGTAAAGCTGAACACCTCTTGAAACGGTACGAACAGCGTCAACGTCAAGACCGGAGTCTGTTTCGTCGAGAATTGCAAGCTTAGGCTCAAGCATGAGCATCTGGAGAATCTCTGCCTTCTTCTTTTCACCGCCGGAGAAGCCTACGTTGAGGTCACGTTCTGCATAGGACTCGTCCATCTGGAGGAGCTTCATTGTTTCGGCAAGCTTCTTCTTGAACTCCCAAAGACGGATTCTCTTTCCTGTCTTCTGTTCGAGAGAGGAACGGATGAATGCACTGAGAGTAACGCCGGGAACTTCAAGCGGATTCTGGAATGAAAGGAAGATACCCTTCTTTGCACGTTCGTTTACGGGAATGTCGTTGAGTCTTTCGCCGTCGAAGATGATGTCGCCCTGTGTAACTGTGTACATAGGGTTACCTGTGATTGCATATCCGAGAGTGGATTTACCTGTACCGTTAGGACCCATGAGGACGTGAGTTTCGTCTTCTCCTACAGTAAGATTAGCACCGTGGAGTATTTCTTTTTCGCCTACGCTGACGTGCAGGTCTTTTATTTCAAGTAAAGTTTTGTTATTCATTGAATCGTCTCCCATATCGAGTACGGGAAAGCTCCTTTCGATTATTTATGTGCGGATCTTGACAACTCCGCCGTCCTGTGAATTGCATTTAAGGTTGTTGTCTTTTCCGTCAAGCAGATCCTGGAGGGTGTAGCTGTTCACATACGAATTTATGTGGTCTTCAAGCCCTTTCCAAAACGCAAGAGTGTAGCAACAGCCTTTGCTTTCACATTTATTTCCGTCCTTTGACAGACATGCAACCGGGGCAAGCTCACCCTCGGCCGCTTCAAGTATTTCGCCTATTTTATATTCCTCGGGTCGTCTGACGAGCTTGTATCCGCCGGTCTTTCCGAGGGCGCTTTCAACGAGGTTGTCCTTGCATAATGAGGTCATAATGCTTTCAAGATATTTTCTCGATATATCCTGTCGAGCCGCTATGTCTCCGAGACGAATATATCCGTCCCCGTGCTGTTCCGCCATGTCGAGCATAACACGCAAAGCATAACGCCCCTTTGACGATATCATCACGATGCAACCCTCCTTTTTAATTCCTATACTTTCAATAGGTATTATACCCGTTTATTCCTATAATGTCAATGGGAATTACACAAAAATATCTACATAATAATATAAGCGTTGTATCTTTCTCTTAAATAAAATGCCAAAAATGCGAAATAAGCACGAAAAAAGACCCATTTTCACGGTTTAATGCCGATTTCAGGGCCTTTTTTCTCAGGTGCATATTAACCTAAATTTACCAAAACAGCTTCTCCCGCAACGGACGAGTATTCATGACTTATACCGTCGATTGAGGACACTGTGGTGTGATATTTGTCTTCCTCTCTGACAACGGTTATGTCAATTTCCTTGCCGAATATACGGAATTTTCTGAGGCTGACTTTACCGAGCTCAGTAGGAACCGAGGGGGTAAGCTTAAAGGAGCTTTCGCCTGTGGGAACGATACCGAATATACCCTCTGTAACTATACGTCCGAACAACGCGCTTTCAGCAGCAAGATGACGGCGGTTACCCTCGGGATAAGCTTCGATAGCATAGGGAACATGGTCTGTAAGAAGACGTTCGTTAACGTAATATTTGAGGAATTCCCATACGTCGTCGCTTCTTCCCGCATTAAGGATTCCGCGGAGAGCATAAAGTGTAGAGCGATCCCAGTAGGTAGCGTCTCCCTCCACGCAGACAAGACCGTTTTTACCGAACAGCTTATCAGAAAGAAGTGCGGCGATAGTACCCTCCTGTCTCTCGAATATGCCCATTGTAAGGGGAATGCATATCCATGAACGGAGCTTGTCGTTTTCTTCGTAGTAGCGATAAGCGTCAAAGCCGGACACATTCGCTCCGAAGAAGCTGTTTATGCTCTTGTGAAGCTCATTTGCAAATGCGATAAATTCCTCTGCTTTTTCGGTTTCGCCGAGCATATTTGCCACATCTGCCGCAGATATAAGTCCGCCGTAGGTAAGGCATGAGGTGCAGAGATTAGCTTTTCCGGACGGGAATCTTCCTTCAAGCTCATCGGAATCCGAACGCACAACACCGTTTTCGTCAATCATGGAGCGACAATAACGAACGCACCAGTTGATGGCATACCAGTATTTTTCCGCAAGGTCACGTCTGCCTGTTCCGAGGATGAATCTTGTAACACCGTAGAGATACATGGCACTGTCACCACGGTCACCTGCACAGCTCCAGTAGTCAAGACCCTCGTCAATGATGGATGAGGGAATGCACACCATATCTTCTGCCATGTGGGGGAGGTAGAGTGAGAAAGCGTTATCGGTAGCTTCCACAGCTCTGTCGTAACCCAAATAAGCGAAGAAAGGAGCGGCATATTCTATCTGGTCGTTTGTCCATACAGCGGCATAGAACGCACCGCCTCCGGGAGAATGGAGAGGGCCTGAGAGTGTGTCAAAAATACTTTCGGCACATCTTATCTTTGAGAAAGCGTACATGAGGTCGAGGCTCTTGTTTCCGCTTTCGAGAACTGCTGTTTCGTTTGTGACGAATCTGACGTAATCCATTCTGTCGCTGATTTCGTGGAGTGCATTCGGGCAGGGGAGGGGTTCGCAGTTGATTCTTGCACTGAAAACAAGGTCGGTGTTTGCGGTGTCACCTTTTTTGAGAACTGCGTCCACAGCGTCTCCGTGAACCTCTACGAGATAAACACCCTTTGTTCCGTGCTTATACTCTACTGTCGAAATACCATCACAGGAAACGCTTACATCGCAATCGGAGGTGTTCGTTATTACGGCGTGTTCCAGATAAGCCTGAACAGTACGACAGGGGAGAAGAGATCTTGTAATGCTTATCTTTCCGTCCTCATCGTGAGTGTATATGCGAAGAATACCGTCGTATGTTATCTTGTACGGGATTTCCTTTATTTTTTTGCCGTCAACGGAGAACGACTGCATATCATGGTGCCAGTTTGCAAGTGTGGAGTGAGTGTCACGGGGTCTTACTCTGAGTGTGGGGTATCTTATCTCACGGGAGATAGTGAGAAGTCCGTCGTCGTTTACACCGTAGGTAATGATAGCGGACAGGCGGTTTCCCGACATTTCAATTGTGTCGGTATGGATATCTGCTTTTGCGTCGGGAATGTTCCAAACGATAGAGCTACCCTCTATTATCCATCTGTTTTCTTTCATAATAAAGCTCCGATTATTTGATTCTGTAACCTATAGCTCTCTTGATACCGGTTCTTGTGCCTTCCTCAGCTTCAAGAACAAAACGTAATTCATGTACCGCTGTTTCGTTAATATCGAATTTAACCTCGAACGCACCGTTTACGTTTTCATGCTCGGCACAGAGCTTTCCGTCTACCCAGAGCCAGAAATGCTTTGCTATAACCTGACGGAACATGAGTGTGCAGGTGTTTTCGGCATCGGGGTTGGAAGAAAGGGTTGTCTTGAGCTTTGCACGGAAGAGCTTGTAGCCGCTTGTGAAGCCGGGCTTGAGGTTCCATCCGTCAAATGTGATAGGCTCGAGAGAGTTCATGTCGTTGTCTGCAAATTCGTGAAGTGCATCGGGCATTTCGGAGTACGTGTCAATGGAAACGGTAACTCCCTGAACCGCACGGTCTGCACACTCGTAGATGTAGTTGAGCTTGTCTCCTGAGGTAATCTCGAATACTACCTCTGTGCTTTCAAGACCCTCACCGCTTGCACGGAATACAAGAGTCTTTGCATCGGGTTTGGTCTGAACTATAGCCTGGCAGTGACCGGCAAAGAGACTGCGGCGAGGTTCATGGTCGGATTCAAGTCCGTTCGGGTCGCCGTTACCTACACCGAGAAGAACGCCGTCGCCGATTATTTCAAAGTTGAGGAGATTTGAAGCTGTTTCGCAGGTAACGCCGTTTTCGTCAACTACGGAAAGATTGATAACGGTTGCGTCTTCACCGTTTCCGTGGAGAGTGAGCTTGTCTGCTTCTGCAACGATACGACAGGGCTTTCCGGCGGTTCTGTTTTCTGCGTGAGCAACCTCGTGTCCGTCAATATATCCGACAGCGGAAAGAACTCCTGCTTCAAACGGAACGCTCCATTCAGCGGGTTCACAGCAGTCGGAGGGCTTTCTTCCGAGAGACTTGCCGTTGAGGAACAGTTCTACTTCTTCGCAGTTGGAGGCGGTCATAACACGAACTGTGTCACCCTCATTCCAGTTCCAGTGGGGAAGAATGTGAAGCATAGGTTCGTCAACGAAGCAAGCACGGTTCTGATAGAAGCTGTCCTTTGCAAATCCGCAGGTGTCCATGATACCGAACTGTGAGCCTATGGACGGCCAGTCAAAGGGAGTAGGCTCTCCTCTGTAGTCAAAGCCTGTCCAAATGAAGATACCGCCGAACCATTCGTGTTCTCTTGTGAATCTCCATGTGTCCTTTATTGTAAGACCCCACGGCACAGCCTCTTCATCATAGCAAGCGAGAACGTGAGCCTTTTCGTCGGTCTTGTAGCAGCCTCTTGTGGTAACGGCAGAGTTGTTTTCGGAGCCGTATACGGGGTATGTGGGATAAAGTCTCTTGAAGTCGAGAGCACCCTGAGGGAGGTGGTAGTTGATACCTGTTGCATCCATGTAGAATGCCGCACCCTTTTCATCGGTGAAGCCGCCGTTCATAGCACCTGTAACGATTCTGGAGTCGTCAAGTCTGAGAACAGCCTGCTTCATACGACGGAACATCTGACCGCCTTCCTTTGTACCCTGCATGGGTTCTTCGTTAAAGAGAGACCACATAACAACGGAGGGGTGGTTTCTGTCACGGCGAACCATAGCTTCAACATGACCGATAACCTCGGGACGTGACTCGAAGCGGCGGTTTTCATCCATTACGAGAAGACCGAGCTTGTCGCACGCATCGAGAATTTCCTTTGAGGGCATATTGTGAGAGCAACGGTAAGCATTTGTACCAAGCTCCTTGAGACGCTTTATACGATAGTACTGAATTGAATCGGGAACGGCAACTCCGACACCTGCGTGGTCCTGGTGGTTGCAGGTACCCTTGAGCTTTATGGGTCTGCCGTTTAAGAAGAAGCCGTGGTCAGCGTCAACGGTAAATGTTCTGAAGCCGAAGTTTGTTTCTTCCGCATCAACCTCGTTTTCCGTGATGAGGGAGAAGCGTGCGGTGTAAAGCTCGGGGTCGTCTATATCCCATCTCTGAGGATCGGTAACGATAAGAGTATGCTTTGCGGAAATCTTTCCGTCGGGAGGACAGATGAACTTGTCGCTTTCACCTACAGCTATTGTTTCGCCGTTGTAGCAAAGCTCTGTACGGATACGGCATTCGCAGTTTTCGTAGCCACTGTTTTCCGCTGTTGCTTCACAGATAACTCTCCAGTCGTTGTCACTTCCTTCGATAAGCTCGGGCTTAACAAAAACGCTGTCGTGAGCAAGGTGTACAGGCTCTTTTACGATAAGTCTTACATGACGGTAGATTCCGGCACCCTCGTACCACCAGCCCTCTGTTGTAAGGCCGTCTATGTAAACTGCGATTACGTTGGTTCTTTCGCCGAAGTACGCACGGTCGGTGATGTCGATGTCGAGAGGTGCGTATGCGGAGAATGAACGACCCATGAGAGAGCCGTTAAGATATACTCGAGCTGTAACCGCCATACCCTCGAACGAGAGCATGATGTGCTTTCCGTCAAGCTCTGCGGGGAGCTTAAAGGATTTGCGATACCATGCGTTGTGTCTTGTTTTATAACCGTGGGAAATGAGGTTTTCAGCTTTAAATTCGGTCTCTGTGAGGTAGTCGTGAGGAATATTTACGATTCTCCATGAGCTGTCGTCAAGAGCAGGGGAGGGAATACCTCTTTCGGAGCCTGCTTTGGAGGAGCTGTAGGAGTCGGAGTGAGTCTTTATTGCTTCGACTTCTCCTTCTCCCGGAAGAAAACGCCATTCCTTGTCGAGAAGAAAATTCTGTCTCATTTTGTTGTCCTTTCGTTTTTTAAATAAATTGCACAAAACAATTATATCATATCATAATATTTGTGTCAAGCATTGCGAGAGTATATAAAAACACCTGCCGTGACGGTTTATCATGACAGGTGTCGTTTTTTGTTGGTTAAATATGATCCTCGTATCTTTCGGCGGTGATGATTCCGTCGTTTACATGGAGCTTGCAGATTCTTGCCGTTCTTCTTTCGACATATTCTGTGTCGTTTTCGTCACGGTAGTCTCTTGCGTGGTATATCGCATAGTATTCGCCCTTGTATTTAAGTACGCTGTGGTGACCGGAGCCTTCCTCAAACTCGTTCTTTATCATAACGGGGTCGAATTTGCCGTCCGCGGTGTGTTTTACAAGTTTTAATTTGGTAAGGTCGGTTTCGTCCGATTTTACAGCCGCATAGCCTATGTGATATGTGTCGTTTTCAAAGCAGGCTCCGCTGTACATAACATACTGCCAGTCGCCCTCACGGAAATAGAATGCACCCTCGATTGTGTGCCAGTCTCTGCCGTCACCGTAGCGGTTTCTCATGAATATTTCCTCATCGAATGTGGGAACTATCATTTCAACGCATTCGTTTGCGGGGGTGTAGGGGTCTATCATGCGGTCAACGTATATTCTCGTGCCTATGCGGTCGGTGTCACGGTTGTCCTCCGCATACCAAAGGTAGAGCTGACCTCCGCTTACAACTGCGTGTGAGTCGATGGAGAAGCGGTTATATAGCTTTTTCGGATTTCCGAATTTTCCGAGAGGTGTGTCGCATGAGAGAACGTGCATATGCTCGAACATATCCTCTCCGTCACACGAAACGTATATGTAGTATTTTCCCTCGTACTTTATAACGGACGGTGCCCAGAAGCTGTTACAGCCCTCAATCGTTGCAACAACTCCCTCGTAGTGCCACGGACCCACAGGCTCGGGTGAAGAATATGCTTCAACTCCATGTCCACCCGTAACGTACAGATAGAACTTGCCATCATCCTCGAAGATAAATGGGTCGGCTTGATTTTTGTTGTATTCCTTGTCGAAAATCAGTTTCATTTTCCTACTCCGAATCTTTTAATTTTAACGTATTATATCAGATTTGATATTCCAAATCAAGCTATTTCAGTAAAAATGCAAACGACTCGTGAGGTTTCAGCGTGATTTCGTGACCGTTTTCTATATTGAAGCTGTTTCCGCTCCAAATATCCTCGGCAACGTACAGCTCACTTTCAATATCATCCGCAGAAACGGTGACGCTTTCCTCGTTTTCGCCTATGTTGAATACCGCCGCATACTGTCCGCCGCCAGCTCTCATCGAAGTCCAAAGAACAAGCTCGCTTTTTGCGGTTTTTCTTCTCCACACCTGATGTGCGTGACGGGAAAGCTTCAGCATTTCTATAAGCTTTTCGTTTGTAAGAAGACTCATTGTGAAATCGTCAAAGCCTGTCAGTTCGCCGCCTATAATGAGAGGTGAGCGGAATATGCACCAGAGGTTCATCATAGTTCTCTGTTCGTCCTCGGTGAAGTTTGTGCGGTTTGCCTTGTCGTATACCTGACGGATCGGACCTATCGGAAGCATATCCGCATCGGGATAATGACCTGCTGTCGTGTGTATCGACCATTTTTCGCATCTCTCGAACATATTGTAGAGAAGTCTCCATGAATCCCAGAAGTCGTCGGTGATTCTCCACATATTGGCGGTTTGACGGTAAAGCTCCGCATATTCGAGAAGTGCGGGACCGGGAGAGAGGCTGAACACCATGTCACGTCCGCAGTTTTTCAGGCAGTTGCTGAGAAGAATAAGCTCGTCCGCACATCTCGGCATTTCTCTTGCAATGTCGTCGCACTTAACAAAGTCAACTCCCCACTCGGCATAAAGTGCGAATATGGACTCGTAATATTCCTTTGCACCGTGTCTTGAAGGGTCAACTCCGTACATACCGCTGTTCCAACCACATATGCTTGACGGATTTGCGATTTTATCGGCGGTGATATTTGTTCCGAGAATAGGAAGCTTTTGGTGAACGGCATTTCTGGGGATACCCCTCATTATATGTATGCCGAATTTCAGTCCGAGAGAGTGGACGTAATCCGCAAGCGGTCGAAAGCCTTTTCCGTTTGCAGAGGAGGGGAAACGGTTTACCGCAGGCATAAGTCGTCCGTACTCATCCATTGTAAGGTCGGGGAAATTGTTGTATTCGTTGTTTTTTGCGTTCGGTTCCGCCCATTCTATATCGACAACGACATATTCCCAGCCGTATTTTTTCAGGTTCTTCGCCATGAAATCCGCATTTGCACGAACGGTTTCTTCTGTGACAGCCGCTCCGTAGCAGTCCCATGAGTTCCAACCCATGTATGGAGTCGCTTTATTCATTGTATATCTCCTTGCGTACATTTTTGTTCTGTGATGATTTTAGCATAAAATAATACTTTCAGTCAACGCAATTAAGCAAATTAACCAAAGAAAAACAAAAAACCGAGGCTGTTATACCTCGGTTAATGTATTAAATCAGAGACCGCGTTTTACATAGTGTGTATGGAGAAGCTCGTGAGCCTTATGGGAGTTGGGTTCACCGAGGAATTCTTCATATACTTTCTTGATAAGCGGATTTTCGTGAGATTTTCTGATAACAAGCTTTTCGGAGTCTGCCTTGTAGAGAACGGAAGCACGGAGAGCCTTGAGGTCAACGCTATTTCTGATAGAAGCAGGCTGGAGAGGCTGACCACCGCCGTTTACACATCCGCCGGGACAAGCCATTATTTCGATGAACTGAACATCGTATGTGCCGTCCTTAACACCGCGGAGGAGCTTGTTTGCGTTAGCTGTACCGGAAGCAACGGCAACCTTGAGTTCGATATCGCCGAGCTTGTACTTAGCGAACTTGATACCCTCTGTACCTCTTACATCGTCAAATTCAAGCTTTTCGAGAGGTTTACCTTCGATAACTTCGGCAGCTGTACGGAGAGCGGCCTCCATAACACCACCTGTTGCACCGAATATCGCACCTGCACCGGAGCCTATATCAACGGGCTGGTCAAACTTTTCGTCTTCGAGAGCCTTGAAGTTGATACCTGCCTGTTCAATCATTCTGCCAAGCTCACGGGTTGTAACTGCGATGTCAACACCGGGCATACCGTTTACGTCCTGACCGTCTCTGCCTACCTCAAATTTCTTTGCGGTGCAGGGAATAGCGGAAACGAATACTATATCTTCGGGGTTAAGACCGAGCTTTTCTGCAAAATAGGTCTTATACATAGCACCGAACATCTGCTGAGGAGACTTGCAGGTGGAAAGGTTTTCGGTCATTTCGGGGAAGTAGTGTTCGCAGTACTTAACCCAACCGGGAGAACATGATGTAATCATCGGGAGTACGCCGCCGTTCTTAACTCTTCCGAGGAATTCGGTAGCTTCTTCCATGATTGTAAGGTCTGCGGTAAAGTTCATGTCGTATACGCCGTCGAAGCCGAGCTTCTTGAGAGCGGATACCATTTTTCCTTCAACGTCTGTACCGGGTTCATAGCCGAAGCATTCGCCGATTGTTGCACGAACGGAGGGGGCACAGCAGATAGCAACGTGCTTTGTGGGATCTGCAATAGCGTCGAGAATCTTCTGAGTATCGTCCTTTTCGTAAAGAGCACCTACAGGGCAGGCAACTATACACTGACCGCAGTTGATACATGAGGTTTCCGCAAGAGGCTTTTCAAATGCACATTCGATCTTGGAGTCAAATCCACGGTTAGCTACGCCGATAGCACCGATACCCTGCTGTTTGTTGCAGGCAGCTACACAACGGCGGCAGAGAATACATTTGGAGTTGTCTCTGATGATGGAAACGGAGGAAGAGTCGATTTCGGGCTTTGTTTCCTTGGGAGAATAGCAGAAACGGTCTTCGTCTACGCCATATTCACGGCAGAGCTTCTGAAGCTCACAGTTAGTGGAACGAACGCAGGTAAGACATTTCTTGTTGTGAGCGGAAAGAACAAGCTCGAGGTTTGTCTTTCTGATAGCTCTGATCTTAGGTGTGTTTGTCTGAATCTCCATTCCGTCGTTTACGGGGTATACGCAGGAGGCAACAAGACCTCTTGCTCCTTTTACCTCAACGAGACACAGACGGCAGGCACCTATCTCGTTTACGTCCTTGAGATAGCAAAGTGTGGGAATGTCGATGTTAGCGTATCTGCAAGCCTCGAGAACCGTAATGCCGGCAGGTACGGAGTAATCAACGCCGTTTATTTTTACATTAACCATATCCATGTTAGTATCCGACCCTTTCAATTATTTCTTGGAGATTGCACCAAACTTACATTTTTCAATACAAGCTCCGCACTTTACGCACTTTTCCTTATTGATAACGTGAGCTTCCTTGACCTTACCTGTGATAGCTCCGGCAGGGCAGTTTCTTGCACAGAGTGTACATCCACGGCACTTGTCTGCGTCGATTTCGTAGGAGAGAAGCTTTTTACATACTCCTGCGGGGCACTTCTTGTCAACGATGTGTGCGATATATTCGTCACGGAAGAAGTGAAGTGTGGAGAGGATCGGGTTGGGGGCTGTCTGACCGAGAGCACAGAGAGAAGCGGACTTTATGTAGTTTGCGAGTTCTTCGAGCTTGTCGAGGTCTTCCATTTCGCCGTTGCCCGATGTAATCTTGTTAAGTATTTCGAGAAGTCTTACTGTACCGATACGGCAGGGAGAGCATTTACCGCAGGATTCGTCAACCGTAAATTCGAGGAAGAATTTGGCAATATCTACCATACAGGTGTCTTCGTCCATTACGATAAGACCGCCGGAACCCATCATACAGCCAATCTTTGTAAGGTTGTCGAAGTCGATTTCGGTGTCGATAAGGGAAGCGGGAATGCATCCTCCGGAAGGACCACCTGTCTGAGCAGCTTTGAACTTCTTACCGTTCGGGATGCCGCCGCCGACTTCTTCGATGATTTCACGAAGTGTTGTACCCATGGGGATTTCAACGAGACCGGTGTTCTTTATCTTACCGCCGAGAGCAAATACCTTTGTACCCTTGGAGGTTTCGGTACCCATGGATGCGAACCATTCTGCACCGTTTAAGATTATCTGAGCGATGTTAGCATATGTTTCTACGTTGTTTACGATTGTAGGCTGACCCCAAAGACCCTTAACTGCGGGGAACGGAGGACGGGGACGCGGCTCACCACGGTTACCTTCAATTGAGGTAAGGAGGGCTGTTTCTTCACCGCATACGAACGCACCTGCACCGAGTCTGATGTGAATGTCGAAGTTGAAGCCCGAGCCGAAAATATTCTTGCCGAGGAGACCGTATTCTCTTGCCTGTTCGATAGCTATATTAAGTCTCTTAACGGCGATAGGATACTCTGCACGAACGTAAATCCAACCCTCGTCTGCTCCGATAGCATAGCCTGCGATAGCCATAGCTTCGAGAACTGCGTGGGGGTCGCCTTCAAGTACGGAACGGTCCATGAACGCACCCGGGTCGCCCTCGTCGGCATTACATACAACGTACTTCTTGTCGGAAACGGAAGCTCTTGCAAACTGCCACTTACGTCCTGTGGGGAATCCGCCGCCTCCTCTTCCTCTGAGTCCGGAATCGAGAATGGTTTTAATAACATCCTCGGGAGTCATTTCACGAAGTACCTTTTCGAGAGCGAAGTAACCGTCCATAGCGATGTATTCGTCAATTTCCTCGGGGTTAATGACGCCGCAGTTACGGAGAGCAACTCTCTTCTGCTTTTTATAGAATGCGGTTTCGCTGAGTGATGCCGCTTCCGCTTCTTCTTCACCGTGTGTATTTCCCGTTTCGTTGTAAACAAGACGCTCAACTATACGACCCTTGAGGAGATGTTCGGAAACGATTTCGGGAATATCCTCGGGGGTAACTCTCGAATAGAATGTTCCCTCGGGATAGATTATCATGATAGGACCGAGAGCACAAAGACCGAAGCAACCTGTCTGAACGATCTTTACCTCTTCGTCAAGTCCTTTGATTTTAAGTTCATCTGCGAGCTTTTCACGGATTGCCTGGCTACCTGAGGAAGTACAGCCTGTACCGCCGCACACCAATACATGAGAACGAATCATAAGTGTTTTTTCCTCCTAAAAGTTATATCTTGGCTGCACCTATAGTGTATTCTGTTACGATGTTACCGCCCTTAATGTGCTTTTCGATAACTTCGGCGGCTTTTTCGGGTGACATTTTAACGTATGTTACCTTTTCCTTGCCCTTTTCATATACTTCGACAACGGGTTCGTACTGACATATACCGATACATCCTGTCTGAGTTACCTGAACCTTATCTGAAATACCTGCGGAGGTGATACCCTCTACGAAAGCGTTAAGTACGGGACGGGCTCCGGCTGCTATACCGCAGGTTGCCATACCTACTACGATTCTGATGTCTCCGCTGGAGGTACGCACAGAAACCTTGTCCTGCATTCTGGCTTTTATTGCCTTGAGTTCCTCAAGTGACTTCATAGTTTGAATTCCTTTCAATATTGTAAATAAAATTAAAAACTGCTTTTTTGCTTACATTTCATCACATTCCGAGTTCTTCGTATTGCTCTTTCAGATATTCTCCTATCCACGAAAGTATCTCAGGCTCTGCGAGAGATATATCGTCTCCGAGAACATCGTGAAGCTCACGACAGGAAAGATGAACTTTTCCTTTTTTTGTAATATGAGTAAATGTAAAATTAATATTCGGGGAACCTTGTATGAGCGTTTTTACGGTTTCCGTCATATCCCCGAGCGGAATAAAATCAATGTGGTTTTTGTAAAACAATGCACTCGTTGTCGTTCCGTGTTGTTCGCTTTCCGTTTCAGGCACGGAGCTTATTTCAACCCCTCCGCCCGTCATTTCGGCAAGCATTTTCAGAAACGGTATTCCGAGTCCGACCTTTCTTGTTTTTCGTGTGGTGAAGAACGGATCGTCAAGCTTTTTTAACTGCTCCTCGGTCATTCCGCAACCGTTGTCACGCACTGTGAACGAAAGCGTTTCATCGTCTTCCCTCAGCGTTATCTCTATCTCGTCCGCACCCGCTCTTACAGAGTTCATGGTAATATCGAGAACATAAAGTGAAAGTTCTTCCATGCTACTCCTTTCGTATTCCCGAGAGATAATCTATAACTCTGTTTCTGACAAGTGAGCTTGAGTACGGCTCATCGTCTATACAAAGTGAAAACTCCGCTTCGGATATAGAGCATAGGTTGTGTGCGTCCGATGAAACAGCTCTTGGTAAGCTTTTCAGGAAGGGGAAGCGTTTTTCATACTCACTTGCCGACTGAACCGAAGAAAGCTCATATGCTGTAAATCCCGTCTCCTCGGGGAAAGTTCCGAGAACGGATACGATACCGTTTGCGGCTCTGTCGATGTGGGCAGGGTAGCATACTCCGTGTCGTGAGTTTACGGCAGAGAGTGCGTCTTCAAGAGTGAGCGTTGTCGCATTTATCAGCAGGTCTTCATCCTCACCGCAGATTTCATCGTTCTCATCAACAATATACTGATGACCGAAAATATTGGGCTTGTTTTTTATGAGAATACGATGCTCTGTAACGAATCTGTCGAACTTCATGGCATCCGCAAGCTCACGGAAGAGGCATACAAGGTGGATATCCTCCGCAGTTGTAAGCTCCATTCCGGGGATGGGAACCAGTCCGTAAAGCCTTGCACGTGCGAAAAATGCGGGACAGTTCTTTGAGGTGTTGTGGTCGGTCAACGCTATTACGTTAAGACCGTTCAGATATGCCATACCGACTATATTGGCAGGTGTCATATCATCGTCGGCACACGGTGAGAGGCAGGAATGAATATGCAGGTCGCAAAAGTAATCTCTCATGCCGTCCTCCGTCAAATGAGCTGTGAAAGCTTGACGCAAATCTCATACACGGTGTCGCACGAGGAAAGAACCGTAACATTGTTCTCAGCGGCGGCTTCAAGTGCATCGGGAAGGAGTGAAACATCCTCTGCGAGTATTATTGCGGCACATTCCGTAAGGCTTGCGACTGCAACTGCATTTCGGTTGGACATTATGGTGATCCATAAGTTTCCGCTATCCAGATGACTCATCGCACGGCTGAGAAAATCGCCTGCATAAACTCCGTCAAACTCACGCCGGGCATCGCCGCAGATGATTTTCAGACCAAGCTCGGAGCAAAGTGTTGCCAAAGTCATTTTTTCTCTCCTCCGTCTTCATTCCCTACGCATTTATCTCCGCAGTGACTTATTGATTCAAGCTTTTCGATAAATGCTTTGTCCGAGTGCTGTTTAAGGTATTCGTGGAAAAGCTCCCTCATTATAACGGTGCATTCGTCTGCATTCGTTTCTCCCTTTACAATATCTTCAGCAAATGCCATACAGGTCGGAGCTCCGCATGATCCGCAGTCTGTTTTCGGAAGACTTTCGGCTATGCTTTCGATCTCACTCATCATACGTCTTGCTTCTTTAATATCATCGGAGAGAAGATTGTAGGGGTTATATTCCACCTTGTTTTCGTTAAAGAATTTGTCGGGTATCCATTCGCTTGCCGGTCTGTTCGGAGACACGGGAAGGTATCTTCTAAGCTCCTTCAACCTTGCCTGAGCTATGTAGGGGTTTGAAACTGTCATCGCACCGCCCACGCAACCTCCGCTGCAAGCATTCAGCTCAACGAAATCGAGACTTGTAATTTCTTCGTTCTCTATTTGGTCGAGAACCTTGATACAGTTTTCGATACCGTCTGCCGCAAGGTACCGTCCGTTCATTATAGCAGAAGCCTCGCCGCCCGTTGTTGCCCATCCTATTCCGACCATGCCGGATTCGGTAGAGCTTGACATTTCGTCGTTTCTCTGCTTTTTCATTATATCGAGGAGGGCGAAATAAACATCTCTGACTGACACTGTCGCATCTATGTAATTTCTGTCTCCTGCGAAGTTGTTTTTTACATAACTCACCTTTGCCGGGCATGGGGAAATAAAAATTATTCCGATATCGCTGTCACTAAGCTCTGGGTGAGTACGTTTGGCTTTTTCTCTTGCGAGATATGCCGCTATGTCTACGGGAGGAAGAATGGGCATTACGTTATCGCAAAGAAAAGGATAATTCATGCTTATCATTCTTGTTATCGTAGGACAGGCAGAGCTTATAACAGGCTTTTTTATGTCGTTTCGCTTAATGTACAGCCGTGTGTATGCGGAAACAAGCTCTGCTGCACAGGCAACCTCGTATACATCGTCGAATCCCAGCTTCAAAAGTCCGTTCAGTATCCGTCCGATATCGTCCATATTCTTAAACTGACCGTAAAGGGACGGTGCCGGAAGTGCTACCGTATATTTGAAGTCGTTTATTACCGAAAGGTCATCGTGCGTTGCTTTTTTTGCTTTGTACGGACATACCTTGATGCATTCTCCGCAGTCTATACATCTTTCGGATTTTATGACCGCACGACCGTTTCTTATCCTTATCGCCTCCGTGGGACAGCGTTTAAGGCAGGTCGTACATCCCTTGCATTTTTCGGGATCAAGCGAAACGGAATGCTTGTATTCCTGAATCATTATACACCTCGATACATAAATACGGCGGCGTACTGTGTTATCGTTACAGCTTCACGAGCATTGTGATGGTTGTTCCGACTCCCACAGTCGTGTCTATTTCCAGGCTGTCAGTGTATTTTTTCATGTTCGGGAGACCCATTCCCGCTCCGAATCCGAGGGCTCTTATGCTGTCACGGGCGGTGGAGTAGCCCTCCTGCATTGCAAGACTGACATCGGGAATACCGGGTCCCTTGTCACTGAGGACTATTTTAATTTCGCTGTCGCCTATTTCAACGTCAGCCTCTCCTCCGTTTGCGTGAATTACCATGTTAATTTCACCCTCGTACATTGCGATGGCTACCCGTCTGATTATGTCCTGCGGATATCCGAGCTGGCGGAGCTTTTTCTTTACAAGAACGGAAGCTTCTCCTGCCGATGAAAAATTTTCACCGTCTACGTCAAAGTGAAATCTGAGCGGCTCAGACATGTGCGGCCTCCTTGCGGGATGGGTCACTGCCGAGTCCTGCGGAATAGAGCAGACCGCACGCTTCGTAAGCTCTGAGTGTGGATTTCATTACGGTAATACCGCATTCATCTGCTAGATTTATCATTTCCTCGGTGGGAGTTTTGCTTCTGACGAATACTATACACACCATATCCATCATATTTGCTGTGCGGATAACCTGCGAGTTTGAAAGACCGGTGAGGAGTACGCCCTGATCCTTTACGAATGCGAGAACGTCGCTCATCATGTCACTGCAACAGGCGGAGCAAACCTCATTATCGAGATGCTCCTCTCCGCAGAGAAGTGTTGCACCGAGCAGCTCCTTTATTTCTCTGATCTTCATTATTATTACCTCGATTGCGGTACGGCAAATATTTTATCGGAAATACTTAGCTTTTTCAGTTCTGATATTTTGCGAGAATATCCTTAAGCATTGACGGTTCAAGTCTTCCGTAAACGTCTTCTCCGATTGTCATAACGGGAGCAAGACCGCAGGCACCGATACATCTTGTTGCGTCAAGGCTGAAATTAAGGTCGGGTGTGATTTCTCCGTTCTTTATACCGAGCATTTCTTCAAGCTTATCCATGATTATGCCGGAACCCTTAACGTAGCAGGCTGTTCCGAGACATACGGCAACGGGATGAGAGCCTTTCGGATTAAGCTGGAACTGCGAATAGAAGGTAACTACGCCGAATACCTCTGAATAAGGTATGTCAAGCTCTGCGGCGATATGCTTCTGAACCTCGATGGGAAGGTAGCCGTAAATATCCTGTGCCTTCTGAAGTACGGGCATTAACGCTCCTGCCTGAGACTTATGCTCGGCTATAACTGCGTTGAGAGCTTCGAGCTGTTCGGCGGTACCTTTGAAGGGAACAGATGTCATTGCTTTTTTCATAAAGCTTTTTCCTCCTGAATTGGATGATGAATAAATAGTTCGTGCGTTATATCATTTTTGATATAACGATATTCTATGTAAACCGTGCCTCCGAAAAACGAACCGACACGGTAAACTTTTTTATTTATTTTGCTTGGCTTTTACTCAGTTTTTTTCGCAGAATTTTTCGATTGCGTTTGCGGCGTTGTCGAGGTAGTCGTTATCCATAAGCTCAATTACTCCATGGTCTACGAGAGAGGAGAGCTTTTCATCGATAGGCATTCTTCCGAGAAGCTCAATGCCGTATTCCTGACATACTTCCTCAGCCTTGGACTTACCGAATACGTGAAGCTCACGTCCGCAGTCGGGACATTTTACATAGGACATATTTTCAACAAGACCGATTATCGGAATGTTCATCATATTAGCCATGTGAACAGCCTTTCCTACGATCATGGAAACGAGATCCTGAGGAGTTGTTACGATAACTACACCGTCAAGCTTGATGGACTGGAATACTGTAAGCGGAACGTCGCCTGTTCCCGGAGGACAGTCTATAAACATATAGTCAACGTCGCCCCAGATAACATCTGTCCAGAACTGCTTTACGGTACCTGCGATAACGGGACCTCTCCAAATAACGGGACGTGTTTCGTCTTCGAGGAGGAGGTTAACGGAAATCATTTCGATACCTGTTTTTGTTTTGAGCGGGATGAGACCGTCACCGGAGGAAAGAATATCTCCTCTTGTGCCGAAAGCCTTCGGGATGGAGGGACCGGTTACGTCTGCATCGAGAATAGCACATTTATTGTCACGTCTCTGCATTACGGTAGCGAGCATGGAGGTAACTATAGACTTACCTACGCCGCCCTTACCTGAAATTACGCCGATTACGTGTTTGATGTTCGAGTCCTTGTGCGGTGCATCGTGCTGAGGCTCTCTGGAGGAGCAATTTGCCGTACAAGTCGAACAGTTGTGGGAACATTCGTTAGTGTTTTCTGCCATGATAGGATCCTTTCAAAATATATGTGCGTCAACTTCAGCTTATAAAAGCCGTATTAATAATATGAACGCTACAATACTCTACGATATTATATAACAAATTGCTGATAATTACAAGAGTTTTTGTGAATTTTTTGATGAAAAAATAAAAAACGACGGAAAATTCTTTGTCTTTGAGAAAATCCGCCGTTTATTATGCATAAAATCGGTATATCTGCAATGCTATCCGATTTCTTTTATATTATAAGAAGTCCTTACAGGAAACGAGGAGGTCGATTTTCTTCCACTGTGTTTCTTCGTCTATGCAGTTTCCTTCTTCGACAGAAGCAAATCCGCACTGAGGAGAAAGGGCAATGTTATCTCCGACAACCTCTTTTGCCGCAAAATAACGACGCTTGATGTCGTCATGTGTTTCGAGCTGAGGATTCTTTGTGGAAATAAGTCCTGCGACAAATGTTGCCGATGTATTGCGGAGTACAGACCAGGGAGTAAAAGCACCGGAACGCTCATCGTCATATTCAACGAAGAATCCGTCATACGGAATTTGAGCGATAATCGGAGCAACTGTGTCATAGAAGCCGTGGAATAAAGGCTTGCCCTTGAAATTGCCTTTACAGAAGTGGTTTGCGATTGTCATGTCGGCGGGCTTGTTTTCGAGAGCCTTTGTGGAAACGAGTCTGAACCATTCAAGGATTTCTTCCTTCTTATATCCGAGAGGTGCGATACGGTTTAAGAAGTTTTCGTCAATCATGTATGTCCATGATGTATCGTCAATCTGCAAATAACGGCAACCGTGTGCGTAAAGATCCTTTATTGCCGCCTGATATGCCAAAGCTATATCATCTATTAAAGCATAAACATCATCGCCGTAATAGGGAATTTCACGTTTTCCGAGCTGGAGATAATTGTCGATAAGTATCATGTTGGGACCGGAGATGCATTTTTTTGCGGTAATGCCGTCATATTTTTTGCTCTCGTTTAAGAGAAAATCGAAAGCGTAAATTTCTGCATGCTCCTTATTCGGTTCATAGGAAACTTTGCCGGAAATATAGCCGAGTTCGATATGGTTTGTAACGCCGTTGATAACCTTTTCGAGATGTACGGTGGTGAAGCCGTCAAACTCTTTCAGCCAATCCAGGTGCCACCATCTGCGGCGGAATTCACCGTCGGTAACATACTTTAAACCGTGAGCAACCTCTTTTTCGACAAGGCTTGCGATTTCACGGTCTTCAACTTCACGCAGCTGTGAAAGGGTAATCTCGCCGTCTGAGTAGCTTTTTCTGGCTTCTTTAATTGCTTGCGGTCTTAAAAAAGAGCCTACAATATCATATTTTATGTTTAACATAGTGGGTTTAAGCCTCCTTGCTTTTGATTGTAGCTATTATACCGCATAATTACGAATTTTTCAATCCATATAGAGAGTTATATTGAAAAAAATTTATATCAGTAAAGCCTTAAAGTAAATACAGCGGTGTATTGCGGTGCGATTAAAAAACAAAAAACGACGGAAGACTCAGACTGTGAGAAAATCCGCCGTTTGCCGGATGAAATCAGTATATGTCTCCCGTGAGATATTTTTTGAATCCGTCGTCTGTCATGAGTGAACGATTAGCAAACAGTCTTTCGATAACTCCGTGACCGCTGTCGAGTCCTGCTTTGAGGATTATGTTTTCGGTATCGCGATTGTTGAAGCCTACCTTGAAATTTGTGAGAACCGAGTTAAACTCACCCTCTGCCTCAAACGCAACATGGGAATCCTTTTTACCGCAGTACCACATTGTAAAGCAACTGTCGTATATGTTTGCGATGTTTCCCGAGGTGTGGAAGCCGACTCCGAAATGGTCACTGTAGCAGAAATTGTACCAGTTGGAACCGCTTTCGTCGTAGAAGCCGCAGGAGCTTGTGTAGTCGGTGTAGTC
>CAYWFS010000029.1:0-15095 GCA_964457685.1 uncultured Ruminococcus sp.
ACGTTGACTGCCCCGGCCACGCTGACTATGTAAAGAACATGATCACCGGTGCTGCTCAGATGGACGGCGCTATCCTCGTTGTTGCTGCTTCCGACGGTCCTATGCAGCAGACTCGTGAACACATCCTTCTCGCTCGTCAGGTTGGCGTTCCTGCAATCGTTGTATTCATGAACAAGTGCGACCTCGTTGACGACGAAGAACTTCTCGACCTCGTTGAAATGGAAATCCGTGAACTCCTCTCCGAGTACGACTTCCCGGGCGACGATATTCCGATCATCCGTGGTTCTGCTCGTGAAGCTCTCGAATCCACAAACACAGATTCTTCCGCTCCCGAGTACGCTCCTATCCACGAGCTCATGGCTAATGTAGACTCCTACATTCCTACTCCTGCTCGTAAGTCCGACGAACCCTTCCTTATGCCTGTCGAAGACGTATTCTCCATCACAGGTCGTGGTACTGTTGCTACAGGTAGAGTTGAACGTGGTACAGTAAAGATGTCCGATACAGTTGAAGTTGTTGGTCTTTCCGAAGAAAAGAAGTCCACAGTTATCACCGGTATCGAAATGTTCCGTAAGCTCCTTGATTCCGCTGAAGCTGGTGACAACGTAGGTCTCCTTCTCCGTGGTATCGACAAGAAGGGTATCGAAAGAGGTCAGGTTCTCTGCAAGCCCGGCTCCATTCACCCCCACACAAAGTTTGTAGGTCAGGTTTACGTTCTTACTGAAAAGGAAGGCGGACGTCAGAAGCCCTTCTTCTCCGGTTACAGACCGCAGTTCTACTTCAGAACAACAGACGTTACAGGTACAATCGCTCTTCCTGAAGGAACCGAAATGTGCCGTCCCGGCGATAACGTAGATATGAAGGTTGAACTCATCACTCCTATCGCTATCGAAAAGGGTCTTCGTTTCGCTATTCGTGAAGGCGGTAGAACAGTTGGTTCCGGCGTCGTTATCGAAATCGACCAGTAATTTATCTGTAATTTCTGAATAAATCTTCTGATTTATCATTGATTGCTTAATATTAAACGAGGACAGGTGTTATGCTTGCCCTCGTTTTTTTTACAAATATTTCGGGGATAGGTGAAATTCCTTACCGGCGGTATAGTCCGCGAACAACCCTTTTTCGGTTGCCGAACAGGTGAAATTCCTGTACCGACAGTTTAGCTTGACATATAGAAATAATAAAATTGTATGTTTGGTTGGTCAAGCACTGAATTTGGCGAATATTGTTATGCGAAATCGGTAGCAAGTGTCTGCCAAATTCCTAGGTTTGGCTTACAACTAAGACATACAGAAAGATAAAATCGTATGTTTGGTTGGTCAAGCACTGAATTTGGCGAATATTGTTATGCGAAATCGGTAGCAAGTGTCTGCCAAATTCCTAGGTTTGGCTTACAACTAAGACATACAGAAAGATAAAATCGTATGTTTGGTTGGTCAAGCACCGAATTTGGCAAATATTGTTATACGAAATTGTTAGCATATTTTCGCCAAATTCCTAGGTTTGGCTTGCGGCTAAGACATACAGAAAGATAAAATTGTATGTTTGGTTGGTCAAGTAAGTACAGCTTGCGACCGAGACATATAGATTTGCAGTCAAGCGACAGTCTGGATGAGAGAATCAATATAAAACGCTCGTGCGTTATTCCCGCAGTATCACTGTATCCATTGATATTGTGGGATTTTTGTTTCTCCCTCGTAATAATATATTTCAGGTTAACACTGAACAAATTGAGAAAACGCTACAAAAGAAATACATGGACTTTTGGTTGAGTTTTAAATACAAAGCAGTGTTCGCTTAATTATACGGGAGTAATAAATCATGTCAAAAACTACTTACAAATCAAACAAGACAAAAACCATTGTTGCGGTCGGAGTTTTTTCCGCTTTCGCTTACGTCTGCTGCGTAATTTTCCATTTTCGTGCCTCCTTTCTTTCGTTCGATTTAAAGGATTCCATAATGGCGATAGGTGCAATGCTGTTCGGACCGACGTGCGGACTTGCTATGTCGATAATTGTCGCACTTATTGAGTTCATCACGATTGGTCAGACGGGAGTTTACGGGCTGATAATGAACATTATATCAAGCATTGTTTTCGTTTGCATATCGAGCTTCATCTACTCACGCAAGAGAACAATGACGGGTGCGTTCATCGGACTTACCTGCGGAGTTGCGGCAATGACGGCTTCAATGCTTCTCGCAAACCTTTTCATAACTCCTTTCTACATGGGAGTATCGAGAGCAGATGTTGTGGGACTTATTCCTACGTTGCTGTTTCCGTTCAATCTGACAAAGGGTGTCTTTAATGCCTCTCTCGTGTTTCTGCTTTACAAGCCGATTTCGGGAGCGGTTCGTCATGCGGGATTTGTCAGTGTAACGACAGAGCATACAAACGATGGGGTTATCGGAGTGATAAAGGATACGAAAAAAGAGGCGAAAAAATCCTCGAAAGGCTCATATATAGTGACCGTGGCGGTTGCTTCGGTGATTGCGGTCGTGTCTCTCGTCTACTTCTTCGTAAACCTCGGCGGTTCGTTCTCTCTGAAGTAATTTTGGCAAAGTGAAAAAAGCAGTATTGTCTTTCGGGATGATATTGCTTTTTTTAGTCGGGGCCGGTATCAAACTGCACAAAAACAAACGACAAAATTCGGCAACTTGTATAAATCACAACTATTGATATTGCAAATGCAGTGTGCTATAATAATGGTGAAATAAAACATCACTTATCAAGAGTGGCTGAGAGACCGGCTCTATGACGCCCGACAACCTATCATGTATATGACAAGGTGCCAAATCCTGACAGATGAGTATTCTGTAAATAACAATGTTCTCGTTCTGTCAGTGCGAGAACTTTTTTTATCCCTAGCCACCGAAAGGAAATTATGAAAAAACTCTTTACATCAGAATCCGTTACAGAAGGACATCCCGATAAAATCTGCGACCAGATTTCCGACAGAATCCTTGACGAAATGCTCAGAAATGACCCCATGTCCCGTGTTGCCTGCGAAACCTGCTGCACTACAGGACTTGTTATGGTCATGGGTGAGATAACAACAAACAGCTACGTTGACATCCAGTCCATCGTTCGTAAGACTGTTCTCGATATTGGTTACGACCGTGCTAAATACGGCTTCGACGGCTCTACCTGTGCTGTAATCAACTCCATCCACGAGCAGTCCCCCGACATCGCTCTCGGTGTTGACAACTCCCTTGAATCTAAGGAAGGCGTTGAAAGCGATGAGTTTAATACCGGTGCGGGTGACCAGGGTCTTATGTTCGGTTATGCCTGCGATGAGACTCCCGAGCTTATGCCTCTCCCCATCTCTCTTTCCCACACAATGGCAAAGAAGCTCACAGAGGTACGCAAGAACGGCACTCTCTCCTATCTCAGACCCGACGGAAAGACTCAGGTAACCGTTGAATATGACGGAAATACCCCCGTTCGTATAGATACAGTTGTAGTTTCCTCCCAGCATGACCCCGATGTTTCTCTCGACACAATTCGTGAGGACATTATTCGTGAGGTAATCCGTCCCACACTCCCCGAAAATATGCTTGACGACGACACAAAGATTTACGTTAACCCCACAGGAAGATTCGTTATCGGCGGTCCTATGGGTGACAGTGGTCTTACAGGTCGTAAGATAATCGTTGATACCTACGGCGGATACTCCCGTCACGGCGGCGGTGCATTCTCCGGTAAGGACCCGACAAAGGTTGACCGTTCCGCTTCCTACATGGCTCGTTACATTGCTAAGAACGTAGTTGCATCCGGTATCGCAAGCCGTTGTGAGGTTCAGCTCGCATATGCTATCGGTGTTGCACAGCCCGTTTCCGTTCTTCTCGACACCTTCGGCACAGGCAAGATCGACGACTCCATTCTCGCCGACTTCATCCGTGAGAAGATAGATATGCGTCCCGCAGCTATCATCAAGCGTTTCGACCTCCGCAGACCTATCTACGGTGACCTCGCCGCATACGGTCATATGGGTCGTGAGGATCTCAACGCACCTTGGGAAAAGCGTGACTTTGCCGACGAAATTAAGGCAGCATTCAACTTCTGATAAATAAAGAAAGAGCGATTTTCGCCTCCGTCCTTCCAATCGTTGGATTTTTTGTCTGACCTTTGGCGTGCGGTTCCGTCTGTCGCTCTTTTCCTGTGCGATTATTTGACTTTTATATGGTTTTGCGGTATAATTATTGCATTCGGTCTTATAAAGACAAGCTGTAGGGAGGTTAGCGTGAAAGTTTAATGCTTTAAAACCGGAAAGAAAAACTGTTTCACGCATAAATTCACCTAAAAAACGGGACCCAACTCGTTTTTGTCGCAAGCGACGCAGGTGAATTTCGTTAACTATTTGTGCAGCCGAACGGCGGTGGAATGGAGATTATTATGAACAACGATATTGCAAACGAAGAATTTGAAACGCTGTCGGGAATAGTGGATTCGATAATTTATCAAAATGAAGACAACGGCTATGTCGTGTTCGAGCTTGAAGATACCGCAGGACTTCCCGTAACCGTAACAGGAACAATTCCGTACCTTGCCGAGGGAGACAAAATAACTGTGACGGGCAAATGGGTGAACCACCGAACCTACGGAAAGCAGTTTGAAGCTCAGTCGTATGAAAAAACACTCCCCGCAGAGGAAGGCGATATTTTACGCTATCTCGCCTCGGGTGCAGTCAAGGGTATCGGACCGAAAACCGCACAGAAAATAGTCGAGCAGTTCGGTACGGATTCGTTTTCCGTAATCGAGGAGCATCCCGACTGGCTTGCGGAGATTCCCGGTATCACCACAAATAAAGCTCAGAAAATCAGCGAAAGCTTTAAGTCCATCTCGGGTGCAAGAGCGGTCATGATGTTCTGCCGTGAGCTTTTCACTCCGCAGACCGCCATGAAGATATATAAAAAATGGGGCGGTGCCGCTGTCGATAAGATACGCAAAAATCCGTACAGACTTTGCGAAAGCTTCCGTGGTATCTCGTTCAGCCGTGCGGACAGTATTGCAATGAGTATGGGGGTTGACCCGTCCTCCTCCGACAGAATACTGCATGGTGCAGTGTACGTCTTGAGGGCTGAATCCGCACGTTCCGGTCACACCTGCCTGCCGTATGATGACCTTGTAAGATGTACCTGCGACCTGCTTTTCGGAGGAGAGTGTGCGAAAATAAACGATATTTCGACCTGCATTGAGGAGGCACTTACAAAGCTGTCTCTTGTTCCCGTAAAAAAGGGCGGAACACGCTACATATATGAGCCGAAAACCTACATGGCAGAGCTTTATATTGCCGAAAAGCTGAAAAAAATCGACAGACTTTGCCCTCGAATGAATGTAGGCGATGCACGTCTTATGATAGAAAAATGCGAAGCTCAGTCCGGAATACAGTATGCGGAGGCTCAAAGACAGGCACTGTTTACCGCTATGTCAGAGGGAGTTATGATACTCACGGGAGGACCGGGAACAGGCAAAACGACAATAATAAAAGGTCTTATCTCGATATTCAAGTCACTTGACTTTGATATTGCACTTGCGGCACCGACAGGACGTGCGGCAAAACGAATGAGCGAAGCCACATCGCATGAAGCAAAAACGATACACAGACTCCTTGAAATGGATGCCGCTTCCGATATAGATGGCGGTGCAAGCTTCCTCAGAGACGAGAACAACACACTTGACGCAGACGCAATTATTATCGACGAATCCTCGATGATTGACGTTTATCTCATGGAAGCACTGCTGAAAGCAATCAAAAACGGTGCAAGACTCATACTTATAGGAGACTCCGATCAGTTACCGTCAGTAGGATGCGGAAACGTCCTCGGAGATATAATAGAGTCGTGCGTTTATCCGACAGTGCGACTCAGCGAGATATTCAGACAGAGCGAAAGCAGTCTTATAATCACAAACGCACATAAGATAAACTCGGGACTTCCTCCGATTCTCGACAAACGCGGTGCGGACTCCGACTTTTTCTTCCTGCCGAGAGAAAGCGAAGAAGCGATAGCTCAAACTGTTACGGAACTTGTATGCACGAGACTGCCGAGAAGCTACGGTGAAGATATTATTTCAAAAACTCAGGTCATAACTCCGTCAAAAAAAGGACTTTCGGGTACGGACAGCCTCAACGCAATGATACAGTCTGTGCTGAATCCCCCCGACAAAAGCAAAAAAGAGAAAAAATCCCGTGATGTTGTGTTCCGTGTCGGCGACAGAATAATGCAGACGAAGAACAACTACACGGTCGAGTGGGAAAGCGACGACGGAAAGAACGGTATGGGAATATATAACGGAGACATCGGTGTGATAGACGATATTGACACGGACGAAAACACCGTCATCGTACACTTTGATGAAAGACGTTGTATCCTTGATTTTACCTCTCTTGATGAAATAGATCACGCATATGCTATAACGGTGCATAAAAGTCAGGGAAGTGAATACGGTACCGTTATAATACCGCTGTATTCCTGTGCCCCTATGCTTCTTTCACGGAATTTGCTGTATACCGCAGTTACAAGAGGTGCGAGAATGGTTATTCTTGTCGGTAAGCAGTCTGTTCTCAATACCATGATACAGAACGACCGACACATAACACGCTGTACAATGCTGAAGGACTTTATAATAAAGCTCTCGGAAGATGAATAAAAAAACGGACTCTCGAATGAGCCTGCCGAAATGGTACGCTCGTTTTGAGTAGTCCGTTTTTATGCTTTATTTGCCGAGTAGTATGTTTACGATTACCTGAAGCACAACGCCTATGGCAAACGGTATTAATGAGCCGACATCGTAAATTGCCACGATACAGAAGAACAAAATCAATACAGCGAGCCACAATACCTTGCTAAGTCCGCTTTTCAGCACCTTTTTCAGAGCTTTACCTTTGTTGTATTGCTTTATCATGCCGAAAAAAGTCTGTCCGATTGCTCCCCAAAGGAACATTAGCCACGACATCCCTACTCCGACTGACAAAAGTGCCGCAAACGCAAGAAGTACAAGGCTCCACCACAGACGACTAAGCTTGTCTACGGTAGCTGCGTTATTTTTGTAGTTTGCTTTTTGTCTCTTTTTTCTTTGTTCGTCTTCGGTTCTCGTAAGTGAATCAAGCATTTCTTCGATGCTTTCGATATTTTTCAGCACGTCTCGATATGCATTAAGCTCACTCATTCCGGCTTTAACTCGTTCTCCGTAGCCTTTCAGAAGCTCCTCAATTATCTCTTGCGAGGCTTCATCTGCGGCGGCACTTCCGACTTCATTGCATATTTCATCTATTTTACGCTTAATTTCTCTGTCCATTTGATTTTCGGCTTATCCCGCAAGGCTTGCTGATTTCCAAGAGAGTCCGTAATCGTTGTAGATATAGGTATCATCGGGGAGGAAAAGTGCGTCCTCAACATAAACGTCTCCGCTGCCTACTCTCATTGTGCCGTTATACTGACCTCTGTATGCCGCAACGTGTACATGAATACCGCTTGACACACCGTAGTTGCCGGAGTCGTAGAAATATTCGCCCTGTGTAAGAGCCTTTCCGACATATATATCCGAAATATCGTTGTCGTGCATGAAGCAGAGTGTCATGTAGTCATAGCTTCCATCGGCATAGCGAACCTTTGAGGTGCTTTCAATCCATACTGCGTTGCAGGCAATCTCGGATGCGTCTATGTGAACGACCTTTGCGTTGAACGGAGCATATACCGCACGCTCTGCCGGTTGAATATCAAGTGCGTTCTGATTTGAGTGGGAGTATTCGTCATAGGCACCCTGCGTAACAAGGAGTGAATGAGCAACAAATACAGCCATTTCTTCGCCGCTTGAGGTCATTGTGCCTTCTCTCTCGAAGCTCCAGCTTGTACCGCTTGTGCCGAGAAGTACGCTTGAGCCGTTTGAAGACCCCGAAAGACCTATTTCAAGCTTATCGGATGCAGATTCTATTCTCCATGTTCCGTCAGCGGAGCCGATTATGTTAAATTCAAGTGCGTTTGTTCCGGTTGAGCTGTAAAGTCCCACCGAGCCGTCTCCACTGCTTTTGTTTGTTCCGATTACACGTCCGTAGCCGTTTTTTGAAGCCGCAGAGTATATGTAGTAGGTGCCTCTTTCGGTGCGTTCTATACGGAAGGACTGGGTTATGTCATCGCTTTCATCCCAAAGAGTGACCCCGACTCCCTCGTAATCGCTGTTCATTCCCGAAGTCGCAACATTCAGGAGACGACCGTTTGAAACCGATCTTATGCGGTAGTAGCCATTCGGAACCACCCAGCTTGTTTCGTAGCCGACTGCATCGAGGTATGCATTGACCTCGTCCGTGTTGCTGTTCCAAAGAAGAAATACAGCGTCACTGTAGTCTATGACTCCCTTTTCGGCAAGCAGATCCGAGTAAACCCTGTCGGAGCCGTTTATCGTTGTTCTGAGAGTGTTGTACATCGAAACCACAGCATCTGCTCTTGTAAGAGGAGCGTCCGTGTCAGTTACACAGATTCCGACAGCTCTCGCATAATTTGCCGCCATGTAGTAGGTGTAGTCCCCGTTTTCTATACGGTAGCCGAGGGCATACAGCATATAGCTCATGAATCTTTCGACATTTTCACCGTTTTTCGGAGACAGCTTTCCCGTAGCCGCAATATCATCGAGAAGACCGCAGTGATATATGTAGCCGACGTAATCGGATGCCCATTCGGGAACGTCCGTGAAAGGGTGGCTGTAGTGCATGAGAAGTGCCTCGTCCTCAGCCCCCATAAGTCTGACCGCAAACACAGCGGATTCCACACGGTTTAAGCCTCTTTCAAGAGAGAACTCAATACCGCCGTTTACATCGGTTCCGTCACCGGAGATAAAGCCGAGATAGTAAAGTCTCATTGCGGCTTTTTTTGCGTCAAGTGTGGCACCGACCTTTATTCTTGATTCAATACGACCGCTGAGCATACGTTCGAGAGACTCCTCAACGGAAATATCGTGAAGCGGAACGGAATCAAGAAATCCGATAGCACCGACACCGCTTGACATAGTGAAAACGGCAAGGGCAGCAGAAAACGCCGCCGTCAGCCTTTTACATACGTTTTTACTTGACATTATGATTTCCTTTAAAAAGTTATCCGAGGTCTATTATAACTCAAAAAGCGGTAAAAGTCAATCAAAAGCCGTATGTACACGGAAATTTAATCTCACGACGAAATCGAACTTTTTTGTTTTTATCATGCTTATTCGCCTGCCTTGAGGGATTATTTACAATAAAAATGTAAAATAATATTTGACAAATCAGGATTTATGCTGTATAATAATATGGTATCTCAAAAAGTGTAGCTTTAGGCTACCGTAAAATTTTGCGATTATTATAGGATGTGTATATGCCGAGGTTTTTTGTTTCCGCTTCCGACGTGTATGAGGTTGACGGAACGCTTTCGATAGAGATAAAGGGCGAGGATGTTCTGCACATTACAAGATCTCTCAGAATGCGTCCGGGTGAGAAGCTCACGGTCTGTGACAGCTGCGGAATTGAATATGAAACGGAAATATCAAAAATAAGCGGTGCGGAGAATATTCTGCTCAGTGTGCTGTCTTCAAAACGCTCGGAAAATGAGCCGCCGTACAGATGCACAGTGTATCAGTCTCTCGTGAAGGGTGACAGATTCGATACCGTGCTTCAAAAATCGACGGAGCTTGGAGCCTGTGAAATTGTTCCCGTTATTACCTCGAGATGTATGGTCAAGATTGATAAAAAGGACAGCTCGAAAAAACTCGAAAGATGGCAGCGTATAGTTAATGAAGCCGCAAAGCAGTGCGGTCGTGCCGTTATTCCCACCGTTCGGGAGCCGCTTGAATTTGAGCTTGCGGTTGAAGAGGCAGCAAAAACCTCACTTCCTCTGTTTTGTTATGAGGGAGAGGGAACGTCTCCGCTGTCCGTAATCATAGATGAAACACCGTCTCCGCAATCTGTTGCCGTTATGATAGGTCCCGAGGGCGGATATTCTGCCGAAGAAGCGGATTTTGCCGAAAAAAGCGGAATGCGTTCGGTGGGTCTCGGAAAGCGTATTCTCAGAACGGAAACAGCTCCGCTTTATGTGCTTTCGTGTCTGTCTCTGAGCTATGAGCTTTAAAATTGCATGATAGAAATAATACTTGATAAATCTGAAAGGAGAAAGCGTTTTCCGATTAAAAGGTGAATGCTTACCGTTGAATGGATATGGCTAAGTCAACTAATGTCAGCAGTGCTAAAAACAACATGATGTCGCTGAACAAAGGTAAGGCGGCAAGGATAGTTTTCGTCCGCGTCCTTATCATCGCTCTCGTAGATATAATCGTTTCGTCTCTGTTCGATTTTGTGGGCGGCGAGGCTATGCGTGAGCTTGAGTTCCACCGTCATGTGAACACACCCCTGAAGTATATTTTCGGAGTTCTCTTTGTTCTCTCGATAGCGTTCCTTGTTTATACCATAGTTAAGAAGATAGACGCTTCCGCATGGTACATGACTCCGTTTATGATATCCGCCGCATCACTGTATCTGTTTGTTACCGCTGTGTTCTATGACAGATTCAGAACAACTCCTTTCCTTTTCTATACAATGACGATAGTAGCAAGCGTTTTGTTTACCGTTTACTACATCTACACCGTCCTTATGTACAAAAAGTAAGACGGTTTTTCGGTAAAAAAGCCAAGTCCCGGTACTCTGTTTTCAGTTTGCCGGGCTTTTACTTTACATCTTTTTGAGTCCATGACCCCCGAGAACAAGACAAAAATGGAAATATATGGGTTGGATTCAGCATAAGAGCTGATGAAGTGAGAAAAAAACTTTGAAAATCTATGAAAAATCCTTATTTTCCTATTGAAAAAACACAAAATATAATGTAAAATATAGTGTAGTATATACAATGATTAAATTATAATATCAGTGGAAGGGGCATCATATGTCAAACCGTTTATTTCAGGGAATAATTCATCAGATGAGGGATGCTGTGGACAGAATCATCGGCGTCATTGATGACAACGGTGTAGTTATTGCTTGCAGTGAGCTTGTAAAAATAGGCGAAATGAGACAGGGAGTTCGAGACGAGCTTGCATATACTTCCGACGCTATTACATCCGGCGGCTATACCTATAAGCCGATAGGTACAAGCTCCAAGTGGGAATATATCGTTTTCATTGAGGGAGAAGATAAGTATGCGGAAAAGATAGCTACTATATTAGCTGTGTCTCTTTCCAATATCAAAAACCTCTATGATGAAAAGTATGACAAGAACTCATTCATCAAGAACATCATTCTCGACAACATTCTTCCGAGCGATATTTATATAAAATCCAAGGAGCTTCGTTTTAACGCAGAGGAATCGAGAGTTGTATTCCTTATAAAGTTCCATTCCAAGTCGGATGTGCTTTCGTTCGATATGGTTCAGAATATCTTCCCTGATAAGAACAAGGATTATGTTATCTCCACAGGCGAAACAGACATCGTTCTTGTAAAGGAAGTTAAGCCCGGAACAGATATAAGAGATATTGAAAAGATTGCAAAGGGAATTGCAGATACTCTCAATGCGGAATTCTACGTTAAGGTATCCATCGGTATCGGTACCGTTGTTGACAATATCAAGGATCTCGCTCGTTCCTATAAGGAAGCACAGGTTGCGTTTGAGGTAGGCAAGGTATTCGACACCGAAAAGAATATCATCAGCTACGAAAACCTCGGTATCGGAAGACTTATTTATCAGCTTCCCACAACTCTTTGCGAAATGTTCCTCCAGGAGGTATTTAAGAACGGCTCTCTTGATTCCCTCGACAGAGAAACTCTCATGACAATTCAGGCATTCTTTGAAAATAACCTCAATGTGTCCGAAACCTCCCGTAAGCTCTTTGTTCACAGAAATACTCTTGTGTACCGTCTTGAAAAGATTCGCAAGCTTACAGGTCTTGACCTCAGAGAATTCGACCATGCAATCACCTTTAAGGTAGCTCTTATGGTTAAGAGATACCTCACAACAAAGCCCGTAAAGTATTAATTTTTTAAAGATTAATAAAAGGACGCAAAAATCGTTCTTTAAGGCAATACCGCACTACGCAGATATGTTTTTTACCTGCGTGAAGCGGTACTGCCTTAAATCTTTTATATAGCATTTTTTCAACAAAATATCCGAAAAAAGTACAAAAAATGTATATAAAAAACGACGCATTACCCTCGTTTGATTTATCGTGATGATATGCACTTGTGCAATGAGTCGGAACATCCATCCCCAAATAAGGAAAGGAAAACAGGAGACGGCAAAGCTATGCTTATGAATTGCCGTTTTCAAAAGCTCTGATCTATGATCGATTTTGTTAACGTAAAAAAAGCGTATCCAAACGGTACGATGGCACTGCGAGGCATAAATCTCCATATAGACGACGGAGAATTTGTGTTTATCGTCGGTCATTCCGGTGCCGGTAAGACAACGCTTATGAAGCTTCTTTTAAGAGAACAAAAGGTAAGTTCGGGAAAGCTTACAGTCGGAAACTACGACCTCGGCAAAATGTCGGACTATAAGGTTCCGTATTACAGACGAGAGCTTGGAGTCGTGTTCCAGGATTTCAGACTTTTCCCGAAGAAAACGGTGTACGAAAACGTGGCATTCGCTATGGAAGTAGTCGGAACACCACGCAAAAAAATTGTCAGACGTGTACCGGCGATACTGAATACCGTAAACCTTGCCGGAAAGCAGGATTCGTTCCCGAATGAAATATCCGGTGGTGAACAGCAGAGAGTTGCACTTGCGAGAGCCCTTGCAAACAACCCGAAAGTAATTATAGCGGACGAGCCTACGGGTAACATCGACCCCAAAATGTCTCTTGAGATAATGTCTCTCCTTGTAAAGATAAACAAGCTCGGAAAAACCGTCATAGTCGTTACTCACGAGAAAAACCTTGTTGACTACTATAAGCAGAGAGTCGTTATGATAAAGGACGGACTTATAGTTGAGGACAGAGTGGGAGGTATGTTCGATGAAACGCTATAATATATTCTACTTTATCGGACAGGCACTTTCGGGACTTTGGAGAAACGGAGTTATGACCTTTGCCTCCATTGCGGTACTCATGAGCTGTCTTGTAGTCATAGGCGGCTTTACCCTCCTTGTCGAGACGATAAACATAAACCTCGACCAGTTCGGTGTGCTTAAAGAAATCGTAGTTTTCTGCGATACGGACGCAACCGAGGAGGAGATAGTCGAAATCGGCGATAAGATAGGCAAGCTTGACAATATCGAGAAGATAGAGAGGGTAACAAAATCCGAGGGTCTGGAGTACATGAAAAGCAAATACGAAGTGTACGCAGACGTAGCCGATGAAGTAAACCCCCTCCCCGACAGATATGACATAACTTATATCGACAACGATAAGGTATCGGAGCTTGATTACCAGCTCAGACAGATAGACGGAATCACAAAGGTAAACAACAGATTTGAGCTTGCGACAACGCTTGAAAACTTCAAGAGCGGTATTATGCTTGTATTCGTGTGGTTCCTTATAATTCTGGCTGTAGTAAGCATTTTCATTATAATCAATACTATAAAGCTTTCCGTATTCTCAAGAAGAAATGAGATAAGTATCATGCGTTACGTTGGTGCTACCGGATGGTTCATATCTCTGCCTTACATTTTCGAGGGTATTATAATCGGTCTGTTTGCGTCCGTGTGTGCGTATTTCATCGAGTGGTACATCTACTCATATATTGAAACGCTCGTTATGACCGACTTGCAGATGATTTCAATAATGCAATTTTCGGAAATCGGCAATATCGTACTAATCGGATTTATCGCTCTCGGAGTTGTAACGGGCATAATCGGCTCCTGCATTTCCCTCAGCAAATATCTCAAGCAGTGACGGTATAAAAGCATAGGTGAATAATTAATGAAGAAACTGAAGCTTAATATAATGGCGGCGGTGATAGTCGGCTGTGCGGTGGTAGGAATATGCGATCCCTCAAAGACGGTTTTTGCAGGGGAGCTGACAGATGCAACGGTGCAGTCATACGAGGATCAGATAGCCGCAATACAGAAGAAAAAAGACCAGGCTCTGAATGCACTGACCGATATTCAGTCAAGCAAAAGCAGTACATGGAGTACGATAACGGAGCTTGACAAGGTAATAGACTACAACAACCAGATGAAAGAGCTTGCCGAAGGACAGATAGACGAGCTTAACAAGTCAATAAATCAGAAGAATGCGGATATTCAGGACAAGGAAGAACGTATTGCAAAGCAGGAAGAGGCATTCCTCGATAGAATGGTTGACGTTTATATGGACGACAACTCCGACTATGTTGAGATAATACTCGGTTCCGAAAGCCTTCTCGACTTTCTTATCAAGGTTGACTATGTAAACGCAATATTCGACTTTGACGCTGATGTAATCGAAGACCTTACGACCACAAAAATCGCACTTGAGGAAGACAAGACCGCACTTGATGCTCAGATGGAGACACAGCAGCTCAGAGTAACGGATTTTGAAAGTGCCATTCGAGAAAATCAGGCGGCATACGATGACAAGCTGAACTACATGGAAAGCCTTGAACAGAACGAAGCCGACTGGATAGAGACTTACAACTACAACAGAACCCTCGAAGAACAGCTTAATGCGGAGCTTGAAACATATCTTGCGGAACTACAGCGTAAAAGCCAGTCCGTTTATATCGGCGGTGCTATAGGATGGCCTCTCGACGCTTCCGTATCGTACTATATTTCCTCCGAACAGGGTTGGCGAGACCTTTACGGAGTGCAGGATTACCACCTCGGTATTGACATCGCCATAGCAAACGGTACGGATGTACTTGCGGCAAACAGCGGAACCGTACTGAAAAGCGAAATGCACTGGAGCTACGGCAACTATGTTCTTGTAGACCACGGAGGCGGAATTTCCACGCTGTATGCTCATATGTCTGACAGACAGGTGTCGGCGGGAGATACCGTATCGGCAGGTCAGCTTCTCGGACACGTCGGACTTACGGGAAACACATACGGCTATCACCTGCATTTTGAAGTGCGTGAGGATGGGTCTGTTGTCAACCCACGAAATTACCTGACATTCCCGTAAAGCCGTAAAATAAAAGCATAAAAATCTATTCGGAAAATATGCGGCA
>CAYWFS010000029.1:15195-19579 GCA_964457685.1 uncultured Ruminococcus sp.
TTCCCGTAAAGCCGTAAAATAAAAGCATAAAAATCTATTCGGAAAATATGCGGCATATGCTACTCAAACGTAATGCGGCATATTTTTCACGGAAACACATATATAATATACCATAAGCCTCAGCATGGCGGAGTTCTTCTGCGTGCGTATGGCGGAAAGGTCAAAAATAATGCGAAAGAAAATTTCAGTCGGAGCTTGTGTTGTGGCGGTGCTTCTCGGATGTGTCGTAACATTTCAGGCAACGTATATCGGACTTCAAAACCGATTCGAGGAAAAATACTTCGGAGAGCTTGTAAGTTCGATAAGCACAAGCGGAACAAGCTCAGGCTCAGACAGCTCCGATAACGGTGCGACTTCCGAGTTTCTTCAGAAAGCAATGTCCAAGCTTGCAGAGGTAGATACGATATTCAGAAACTACTATATAGACGAGCTTGACGACGACGCACTCATAGACAGTATGCTTGCAGGATATGTTGCCGGTACAGGAGACAAATACGGTGCATACTATAATGCGGAGGCTTTTGAGACGTTTATCAGTGACCTCGAGGGTGAGGTTGCCGGAATCGGAGTTACGGTTATATACAATGCAGACTACAAGTGTATCGAAGTAATCAGCGTTGTTGATAATTCGCCCGCACTTGAAGCCGGAGTACAACCCGGAGACCTCATTGTTTATGTCGGTGAGGAAAAGGAAGCGGTAAGCGATATAGGATATAACCCTGCGATAAACAAGCTCAAAGGAATTGTCGGTACTCATGCACTGTTCACCGTTGCAAGAGGAGAGGATTATTCCGAGATAATAGATTTCGATATCGAAAGACGTGTTGTTGACGCTCAGTCGGTAATGTATCATGTATACGACCTCGATGATAAAATCGGCGTTATAAAAATAACGGAATTTGACGGAAACACACCGGTGCAGTTCGTGAATGCGGTGGAGGATCTTCAGTCGAAGGGCTGTGAAAAGCTTATTATCGACCTGAGATATAACCCCGGAGGAGAGCTTTCTTCAATCGTTACAACGCTTGACTACATCCTCCCCGAAGGTCCCATCATCAGAATATTCGACGCTGACGGAAACGAAGTAAAGGCGTACTATTCCGAGGCGACAGAGCTTGATATGCCTCTTGCCGTACTTGTAAACGGTAGTACAGCCAGTGCCGCAGAGCTGTTTACCTCCGCTGTGAGAGACTATGACAAGGCGGTAATCGTCGGCACTACCACATACGGTAAGGGATGTATGCAGACTACAATACCTCTTTCGGACAGCAGTGCGGTTTCAGTTACCTACCGTATGTACAATCCTCCGTTCTCCGACAACTATCACGGAATCGGTATTGTTCCCGATATTGAGATAGAGCTTGACGAATCTCTTGTGGGCAAAAACGTCTACAAGATAACGGACGAAGAGGACAACCAGCTCAGAGCAGCTGCCGACGCGTTAAATTAAACCAACAATAACAATTAAGCATAAAGAAAGGCATAAGCTAAACATGGAAAACAAGCAGACCACAAAATACACTCCCGACGGATATAAAACACTCGTTGACGAGCTGACATACCTCAAAGGCGAAAAAACAGAAGAAATAAAGAAAAATCTTGCATATGCACGTTCCCTCGGCGACTTCTCCGAGAACAGTGAGCTTGACGCGGCAAAGGACGAGCAGGGTCAGGTTGCGGCAAGAATCGCAGAGCTTGAAGAGCTTATCAAGAATGCGGAAATCATTGACGAAAGCGAGCTTAGAGCAGACGTTGTAAACCTCGGCTCCACCGTTCTTGTATACGACTACGACATGGAAGAAGAAGTTGAATATTCCATCGTAGGTACAAACGAATCCGACCCCATGAAGGGCAAAATTTCCGACAGAAGTCCTATCGGAGCCGCTATGATGGGTAAGAGAGCAGGAGATGAATTTGTTTCCGTAACTCCCGCAGGCGAGCTTAAATTCAAGATAATCAAGGTTGAACGCACAAAGGCTAACTAATTAACATATCAATATTTCGGAGAAAGCTATGACAGACACAAACAACAATCAGGGAAACACTCCCATGACAGACAAGGAGCTTAACGAAGTTCTCAGAATGCGTAGAGAGAAGCTCACAAATCTCGTTGAAGCAGGCGAAGACCCCTTTACCATCACAAAGTACGATGTAACCCACCACAGCACCGATATTAAAAACAATTTCGAGGAGCTTGAGGATAAGGTAGTTTCCGTTGCCGGACGTATGATGTCCAAGAGAATCATGGGTAAGGCTTCCTTCTGCCATGTTCAGGACTTAAACGGCACAATACAGTGCTATGTTGCGAGAGACGCTGTAGGTGAAGAAGAATACGCAAAGTTCAAGAAGCTTGATATCGGTGATATTATCGGCGTTGTCGGTAAGGTATTCAAGACAAAGACAGGCGAAATCTCCATTCATGCCGAAAAGCTGACTCTCCTTTCAAAGAGCCTTCAGATTCTCCCCGAAAAGTTCCACGGTCTTACAAATACCGACACAAGATACCGTCAGCGTTATGTTGACCTTATCATGAATCCCGAGGTAAAAGATACATTCATCAAGCGTTCCAAGATAATAAGCACTATCAGACGCTTCCTTGACGGCAGAGGCTTCATGGAGGTTGAGACTCCCATGCTCGTTTCCAATGCGGGCGGTGCTGCTGCAAGACCCTTTGAAACTCACCACAATGCACTTGACGAGGACTTCAAGCTTCGCATTTCTCTTGAGCTTTACTTAAAGAGACTTATCGTAGGCGGTCTTGAAAAGGTATACGAAATCGGCAGAGTATTCCGTAACGAAGGCTGTGACACACGTCATAACCCCGAGTTCACACTTATGGAGCTTTACCAGGCTTACACCGACTACAACGGCATGATGGATCTCACAGAAGATCTCTTCCGCTATGTTGCAAAAGAGGTTCTCGGAACAACTACAATCGTTTACAACGGCATTGAAATGGATCTCGGAAAGCCGTTCGAGAGAATCACAATGGTAGACGCAGTTAAGAAGTACTCCGGAGTTGACTTTAACGAAATTCATACTCTCGAGGAAGCAAGAGAGGCTGCAAAGGCTCACCACGTTGAGTTTGAAGAAAGACACATGAAGGGTGACATTCTCAACCTCTTCTTCGAGGAATTTGTTGAGGAACACCTCATTCAGCCGACATTCGTAATGGATCACCCCATTGAAATTTCTCCCCTTACAAAGAAGAAGCCGAGCAATCCCGAGTATGTTGAAAGATTCGAGATGTTCATGAACGGTTGGGAAATGTGTAACGCATATTCCGAGCTTAACGACCCCATCGACCAGAGAGAAAGATTCAAGGCTCAGGAAGCTCTCCTTGCACAGGGTGACGAGGAAGCTAACCGCACAGACGAAGACTTCATGAACGCACTTGAGCTTGGTATGCCTCCTACAGGCGGTATCGGCTACGGTATCGACAGACTCTGTATGCTCCTTACAGACTCCGCAGCTATCAGAGACGTTCTTCTGTTCCCGACAATGAAGCCCCTCGACAGTGATAAGTCGGCAAAGTCCGAAGCGAAGGAAGAGGTTGTAGCTCCCGTTGTTCCCGAGGTTATCGACTTCTCGAACGTAAAGGTTGAGCCGCTGTTTGAAGACCTCGTAGATTTTGAGACCTTCTCAAAGTCCGACTTCCGTGCCGTAAAGGTTCTTGCTTGCGAAGCTGTTCCGAAGTCAAAGAAGCTCCTTAGATTCACACTCGATGACGGCAGCGGAAAGGAACGCACAATCCTCAGCGGAATCCACGCATACTATGAGCCGGAGGAGCTTGTAGGAAAGACCTGCATTGCAATAACAAACCTTCCTCCGAGACCGATGATGGGCATTGAATCCTGCGGTATGCTTATCTCCGCAGTACATAATGAGGGTGAAGAAGAAAAGCTCCACCTCCTCATGGTAGATCCCCACATCCCCGCAGGTGCAAAACTCTGCTAACATAATACAAACGGGTAGGATTCGTCTTGCCCGTTTTTTGTATTGCATGGGGATAGAGGGGTAAAAAAGTAATCCTGCGATATTGATATTTCCGCTTGTGTTGTGTATAATATATGTGTGGGCATGGAGAGGTAAACCACGTTGGGGGTAGCGATATGATATTATATCACGGAAGTAATTTAACTGTTTCGGAGCCGAGACTTGTGGAACAAAACCGCTTTTTGGATTTCGGGTTCGGTTTCTATACAACTACAAATAAGATTCAGGCAATCGGATTTGCGGATAAGGTGACAAAGCGTCGCAGAAACGGTATCCCGACTGTAAGTATGTATGAAATTGATGAAGATAAGGCATTTGCACAATGTTCTGTATTGAAATTTAATTCTCCGAATGAAGAATGGCTTGATTTTGTGTCGGATAATCGTGC
>CAYWFS010000029.1:19679-24337 GCA_964457685.1 uncultured Ruminococcus sp.
TATAATATACTCGAAATAAGTTTATTGCCCGCGTAAAGGAGAAACAGTTGATGAAAGAAATAGTTCGCGGTTATTATAAAGGAGAGCGTCCGCTTTTTAATGAGCATGACACAAAAATTGTCGATACTATCTTCGACGAGGGCGAGTCTCCTCTTAAAGAAAGCAGAAATATCGAGCTTTACGGCAGTATGTTCAAGTGGAAGTATCCGCTGTGGTACTCAAAGAATATAAAGGTCGAAAACTGCTCATGGTTTGAAATGGCACGCTCCGGAGTTTGGTACACGGAGAACATCTCAATATCCGATTCACTTATAGAAGCACCGAAAAACTTCCGCAGATGCAAGGATGTAACACTGAAAAACGTGTCAATCCCCAATGCTCAGGAGACGTTCTGGAATTGTGACGGTGTTGTTCTCGATTCCGTTACCGCAAAGGGAGACTACTTCGGCATGAACACAAAAAACGTGCGTGCAAACGGTCTCACCCTATACGGAAACTACTCGTTCGACGGAGGAAGCAACATCGAGGTAAGAAACTCCAAGCTCCTCTCGAAAGACGCATTTTGGAACTGCGACAATGTTGTGGTGTACGATTCGTTTATCGTAGGTGAATACCTCGGCTGGAATACAAAGAACCTTACATTTATAAACTGCACCATAGAGAGCTTACAGGGACTTTGCTATATCGAAAATCTTACGATGAAGAATTGCAAGCTCCTCAACACCACCCTTGCGTTTGAATATTCTTCCGTGGATGCGGATATAAGCGGCGGCATAAACAGTGTATTTAATCCCAAAAGCGGAAGAATCACCGCCGATAGCATAGACGAGCTTATAATCGAAGCTGACAAGATAGACCCCTCCAAAACAGTTATTACTTGCAGATGAGGTGAAAATATGAAATACAATCTCGATACCGTGGTAAACAGAAGAAATACCGATTCGCTCAAATGGGATGTAGCGGAAAACGAGCTTCCCATGTGGGTTGCGGATATGGATTTCAGAACCGCTCCCGAAATTACGGAGGCTATCGCAAAGAGAGTTGAGCATGGTATATTCGGCTACAGCATTGTTCCCGATGAGTGGGCGGACGCATATATTCATTGGTGGGACAAGCGTCACGGTCTCAAAATCAGCAGAGACGAGCTTATTTTCTGCACGGGAGTTGTTCCGGCTATCTCCTCCGCTGTACGAAAGCTCACTACCCCTGCGGAAAAGGTTGTGGTTCTCACTCCGTGCTACAATATTTTCTTTAATTCCATTTACAATAACGGAAGAAACATAAACGCAAGCTCACTTAAATATGACGGTCTGAATTATTCCATCGACTGGGATGACCTTGAAGCAAGACTTGCCGACCCTCAGACAACACTCATGATACTTTGCAATCCTCAGAATCCCGTCGGAAAGATATGGGATAAGGAAATTCTTGCGAGAATCGGTGAGCTTTGCTATAAAAATCATGTGTACGTTGTTTCCGATGAGATACACTGCGACCTGACAGACCCCGATAAGGAATATGTTCCGTTTGCATCCGTTTCCGATATATGCCGTGAGATAAGCGTGTCATGCGTTGCTCCGACAAAGACGTTCGGTATTCCCGGACTTCAAACTGCGGCTGTAATTGTTCCGAATCCCACTCTCAGACACAAGGTAAACAGAGGACTTAATACGGATGAGGTTGCCGAACCCAACTCTTTTGCTCAGATTGCGGCAATTGCTGCATTTGAAAAGGGCGGGGAATGGCTTGACGAGGTGAGAGCATATATTTACGAAAACAAGAAGCGTGCGGCAGAGTTTTTTGCGACAGAGCTTCCCGAAATCGTCCTTACTCCTTCCGAGGCAACATATCTCCTTTGGCTGAATTGCAGCTCCTTTACAAACGATTCCGGAGAATTTGCGGATTTTCTCAGACGTGAGACGGGTCTGTTTGTTTCAAAGGGTGAAGTATACGGAGAGGGCGGAAAAACATTCCTCAGAATGAATATCGCCTGCCCGAGAGAAACACTGGAAGACGGTCTTGCAAGACTCAAAGACGGTGTTAAAAAGTATATCGAGAGCAAATAAAACAACTTAAAAGATTTGAATAGAAATAAAAAACCGACTGTTTTGTGTTATGCCGTGGGAATAAGTTCCCGTGCGGCAGACTGACAGCGGTTTTTTTGATTTTTCACTTGACAAATTCGGCAGTCTGTGGTAGAATAATAGACGTAAAATCACGCAGGGTTATCGAAGCGGTCATAACGAGGCGGTCTTGAAAACCGTTTGGGAGCAATCCCACGTGGGTTCGAATCCCACACCCTGCGGTAAATCAGAGCAAGGATTTATTTTTAAGTCTTTGTTCTTTTTTTGTTTTACGGGAATAGTATCGCTTTATCTCGCATAAAAAATATTGAAAAATTTCGTTTAGGTTATTGACAAATCATGTCGGGTGTGGTATACTTAAGCACGGTTAGGAACTGCTAACCAATTATTTAACACCTGCAGTTAGCAGGTGCTAATAGAAGATAAATGTACAGATAAATTATGAAATACGGTGGATGATATGGACTTAACCAAAGCTAATGAAGGACAGGAATATGTCATTCGTGAGATAGTTACGGACGATGAAGAGCTTAACGCATTCCTTTTCTCTCTGGGATGCTATACGGGCGAATCAATAACCGTTATCGCTCACAGAAAAGGCGGATGTACCGTTTCCATAAAAGACGGAAGATACAACATCGACAAGCAGCTTGCCGAGGCTATCCGCATATAACCGGCATAAGAACGATATTCGTATTGTTCTTATACACATGAGTTAGCAAATGCTAATTTAAAGTCATAACTTATCCGAGCAGGATACATATATTTTTCAGGAGGAATCATTATGAGAATCGCACTCACCGGAAACCCGAACTCCGGTAAAACTACGATGTATAACGCTCTTACAGGCCGTAACGAAAAAGTCGGCAACTGGGCAGGCGTTACCGTGGATAAGAAAGAACACCCCATAAAGAAGTCATACTACGGAGGAAACGAATCACTTATTGCGGTTGACTTACCCGGTGCGTACTCCATGTCTCCGTTCACATCCGAGGAAAGCATTACTTCCTCCTATGTTAAGCATGAAAATCCCGATGTTATCATAAATATCGTTGACGCAACAAACCTTTCCAGAAGCCTTTTCTTCACAACACAGCTTCTTGAGCTTGGAGTTCCCGTTGTAGTTGCTCTTAACAAGCACGATATTAATGCCAAAAAGGGTAACAAGATCGATACAAAGCTCCTTTCCGAAAAGCTCGGTTGTCCCGTTATCGACACTACAGCTACCTCCGCAGACGGACTTAAGGCAGTAGTTGAAGCGGCGGCTGAATCGGCAGGAAAGTCACAGTCCGCTCCCTATCATCAGGCTGATATCGACCTTACAGACAAATCCGCTGTTGAAGCAGAGGACAGAAAGCGTTTCGATTATGTAAACGGAATCGTAAAGCAGGTTGAAAATCGTAAGGTTCTCACAAGAAACAAGAATGTCGGAGACAAAATCGACGCTGTTCTTACAAACAAGTGGCTCGGTATTCCGATATTCGCCGTTGTAATGTTCCTTGTATTCCAGATTTCTCAGGTTTGGGTAGGTACTCCCATTGCAGACTTCCTTGTTGGCGGTCTTGAAACCTTCCAGGAATGGGTTGGCGGTCTTCTCGAAGATGCGTCTCCTCTCCTTTCCGCTATCGTTGTTGACGGTATTATCGGCGGTGTGTCTGCGGTTGTCGGATTCCTCCCGCTTGTAATGGTAATGTACTTCCTCCTTGCTCTCCTCGAAGACTGCGGTTATATGGCTCGTGTTGCGGTTGTGCTTGACCCCATCTTCAAGAAGGTAGGTCTTTCCGGTAAATCCGTTATTCCTTTCGTAATCGGTATCGGTTGTGCTGTTCCCGGTGTTATGGCTTCCAGAACCATTCGTAATGAGCGTGAACGTCGTGCGACAGCAATGCTTACACCTTTCATGCCCTGTGGTGCGAAGATTCCCGTTATCTCCCTTTTCGCAGGTGCATTCTTCGATGACGCAGGCTGGGTAAGCTTCCTTATGTATTTCTGCGGTATCGTTCTCATCTTCCTCGGAGCTCTTCTCGTAAACAAGATTGCAGGCTACAAGGCAAGAAAATCCTTCTTCATCATTGAACTTCCCGAATATAAGGCTCCTTCCCTCTGGGGTGCGTTCAAGTCCATGTGCAGCCGTGGTTGGGCTTACATAGTTAAGGCAGCTACAATCATTCTCCTCTGCAACATGGCAGTACAGCTCATGCAGACCTTTACATGGAGCTTCGAGGTTGCGGAAAGTGCTGACCAGTCCATTCTCGCAACAATCGCTTCTCCTTTCGCATATCTCCTCGTTCCGATCGTAGGCGTTCTCTCATGGCAGCTTGCGGCGGCGGCAGTTACAGGCTTCATCGCTAAGGAAAACGTAGTAGGCACACTTGCGGTTTGCTTCGTTGGTCTTGAAAACCTCATCGACACAGAAGAGCTTGCACTTATGGAAGGTGCAGGTGCCGAGGTTGCCGGTATCATGGCTATCACAAAGGTTGCGGCTCTCGCTTACCTCATGTTCAACCTCTACACACCTCCGTGCTTTGCCGCTATCGGTGCTATGAACTCCGAAATGAAGTCCGCTAAGTGGCT
>CAYWFS010000030.1:0-4545 GCA_964457685.1 uncultured Ruminococcus sp.
AATACGAGGGAGAAAGCGTCTATCATAAGCTCCTCTGCCGTGTGTATGTCCTTTATGTAGCCGGCAATGTACAAGGTCAGCGAATCACCGTATTTTTCGACAAGCGTCTGTACACTGTCATCGTTTCCGCATAAACAGTCCGTGTAAAGCTCTTCGTCAGACAGCATTGTATCCCTCCAAAAATAAACAATAGAAAGATATTATACACGAATACGGAAGCATTTGCAAGGTGCTTGACGAAAAAACAATACCCGATTTTTAAGTTAAAACGTATAAAATCGAGAAAATCACGTTTTTTATGACGGCACTTTCGGAATCAATATTGTGTTTACAAATATTATATAATAAAACCTGCGGACTTTGGCGGAAATTTGCGATTTAATCTACTTAACCAAAATGTTTGTAGGATAAGGCAAAAAAGCAATATTGCGATTGTGCGATTTGACGAGAGGCTTAAAAAGAACACTTTGTTAAAATTCTTCGTCAACTATTGATATAGTGCGGGATTTGTTATATAATAAAGAAAATATGTTCAGAGAAACGGAGATAATATAAATGGCAAAGAGCAATACTAAAAAAACAACGGTAGATACCTCCGATAAGACCCCGGAAGAAAAGCAGAAAGCCCTTGAAACAGCGATAAGTCAGATAGAAAAAAGCTTCGGTAAGGGTACAATTATAAAAATGGGCGAAAACCCGAAAATGAACGTCTCTGCTGTATCGACAGGTTCTATCTCTCTCGATATGGCTCTCGGTATAGGCGGTCTCCCCAAGGGAAGAATAGTCGAGGTGTACGGTCCCGAATCCTCCGGTAAGACTACCCTCACACTCCACGCTATAGCAGAGGTGCAGAAGACGGGCGGTCAGGCTGCATTCATAGATGCGGAACACGCACTTGACCCCGTATACGCAAAGAATCTCGGTGTTGATATTGACAATCTTCTTGTTTCCCAGCCCGATTCCGGTGAGCAGGCACTTGAAATATGCGATGCTCTCGTGCGTTCCGGTGCAATTGATATTATCGTTATCGACTCCGTTGCCGCACTTGTTCCTCAGCAGGAAATAGACGGTGATATGGGTGCGTCTCACGTCGGACTTCAGGCAAGACTTATGTCTCAGGCTCTCAGAAAGCTGTCGGGTACAATCTCAAAGACAAACTGCATTGTTATCTTCATCAACCAGCTCCGTGAAAAGGTCGGTGTAATCTACGGAAATCCCGAGACAACAACGGGCGGTCGTGCGTTGAAGTTCTATGCTTCCGTCAGAATCGAGATAAGAAAGTCCGAAAGCCTTAAAAACGGTTCGGATATTTACGGAAACCGTGTAAAATGCAAGGTAGTAAAGAATAAGGTTGCTCCTCCCTTTAAGACGGCGGAATTCGATATTCTCTACGGTACGGGTATTTCAAAATCAAGCGAAATAGTCGAAATGGGCGTAAATCTCGGCATACTCGACAAGAGCGGTGCATGGATTTCCTACGAGGGTAACAGAATAGGTCAGGGCAGAGACAATGCAAGAGCTACCATTGACGCAGACCCCGCACTTGCCGCAGAGCTTGAAGCAAAAATTAAGGAAAAGGCAATAAGTACCGATATGCTCGATATGGACGAGGACGATATAGAGGACGATCTCGAGGATGAAGACGTAGATTCCGCACTCGATATCAGACTTATCGATCTCGACGGAGAAGACGAAGAATAATTAATGTACGCGAAAAATATATCCCTTGTCTCATGGCGAAATGTCGAGATGACCTCGGCTGACTTCGAGAGAGGGGTGAACGTCCTGTGGGGTATGAACGCTCAGGGTAAGTCCAACATACTCGAGAGCATATACTACTTTGCAAGAGGACGTTCATTCCGAGGGGGACGTGACGCAGAGCTTATCAGGTTCGGCTCCGATTATGCCTCCTCCGCACTTCTTTACCGTCGGGATGGCTACGAAAACGATACTCTTCTCGATTGCGTAATACCGAAAAACGGAAGAAAAAAGCTGAGAAAAAACTCCGTGAATCTCTCCTCAACAGCTGAGATGATGGGAGTTTTTCGTGCTGTCATGTTCTGCCCGAAGGATCTCGGACTTGTGACCGGCGGACCTCTTGAAAGACGAACATTCCTTGACGTGGCTCTGTCTCAGCTTTCGGACAATTACCTCGCACATTTGAGACGGTATTCAAAGGCTCTCGGTGAAAGAAACGCTCTACTTAAACGTGCGGCGATGGGAGACAAGGTTACAAAAGCCGAATGGGAGGTTTATGCGGAAGTAATGGCGACCTCTGCCGGAGTTGTGGCATCCTACAGAAACGACTATGTGAATATGCTGTCTGCCGAAAGTGCGGGATATTTTTCCGATATGACCTCGGGCGGGGAAGTACCGGAGCTTAGATATTCCTCCCACGCACTGTATGACGGAATCCCGACTCCTCTTTCGATAATAGATACCGCAAAGCCGCAGACAATACTTTACGATAAACTTCTTTCAAATATCGAACGTGAAACCGCGGTAGGTTCAACTCTATGGGGAATACATAAGGACGATGTTTCGTTTATGATAAACGGTCGTGAAGCAAAGCTTTATGCATCTCAGGGTCAGCAGAGATCCGTTGCACTTGCACTGAAGCTGGGAGAAGCGGAGATTGCAAACAGAGTCGGTGGAGAATATCCCGTGATTTTGCTTGATGACGTTTTCTCGGAGCTTGACGAAAAAAGACGGAGATACATTCTCGGTATACTCTCAAACGACGGCGAGGACAAGAGACAGATAATCATAACCTCATGTGAGCCTGACATAATTCCGAGAGAAAAGCTATCCCATGTGAATTTCAATCATGTGGAAAACGGTGCGGTCGTTTCGGATGAGGTGAGCGGTGTTCGTTAAAGCGGTCATAGACGACAGAGAAAAAACGGGCAAGATTACGTTTGTAGTCGCAAATGAGATGGGTAGCGGAGAGGAAAGCTTTTCGTTGTCAATCGGCGAGGTGTCGAGGTTTCCGTTTCCGATAGACGAGGGCAGTGAGGTAAACGAAGAAATATATGACGCACTTTCCTATGCCGCCGAGAGAACCGGAGCCTTGCAATATGCCGCCACTGTACTCGGAAACGGAATCAGAAGCCGAAAAACAATGCTTTATAAGCTGAGGACAAAGGGGTTTTCATACGAAAGTGCAGAATATGCCCTGTCACTGCTTGAGAAAAAAGGCTACCTCTGCGATACAAGAGCCTGTCGTGATACAGCGGAAAATCTACTCCGAACGAAGAAATACGGACGGCAGAGAATAATAACATATCTTGTGTCACACGGATATTCTTCAGGCGACGCAAGGGACGCAGTCGAGCTTCTCGATGAGGACGAGCTTCATGCCGCACTTGCTTACAACATAGACAGAAAATTCCCGAATATCGAAAATATGCCATCGGAAAATCGTCAAAAGGCTATTCGTTCTCTTATGAGACTCGGCTTTTCGGCGGGAGATATAATCAAAGAAGTTAAAAATCGTACTGACAGACGTTAAATTTTACTTAGCGTCTGTTTTTTCGTAGGTTTTTGTGTTATAATAAACTGAATACCAATGCTAAAAATTTTAAAATCGGAGTTACATAAAATGGCAAATAAGACAAAAGTCGGATTTATCTCTCTCGGCTGCTCAAAGAATCTTTGCGACACAGAGATAATGCTCAAGCACCTCCTCGATGAGGGCTACGAAATCACTCCCGAGGAAACAGAGGCGGATATTGTTATCATCAACACCTGTGCTTTCATCGAGAGTGCGAAAAAGGAATCCATAGACAACATTATTGACATCGGCTGGCTCAAGAAGAACTACAAGCTCAAGGGTATTGTGGTTACGGGATGTCTTGCGGAAAGATACCGTGAGGAAATTCTGAAGGAGCTTCCCGAGGTAGACGCACTTCTCGGTGTCGGCAGTGTTCACAAGATTGCAGAAGCCGTAAAGACAGTTGAAGCGAATATCGGAAAGAAAAATGCGGCAAAATACACCTGCTTTGACGATAAGGAAGCATCTGAAATCGGCGGCGAGCGTGTTCTCACTACCGGTGACAGCATGGCTTACCTCAAGATTGCAGAGGGATGTAACAACCGCTGTACATACTGTGCTATTCCCCTTATCAGAGGTAAGATGAGAAGCCGTACAATGAAGGATATTATCGAAGAAGCTACCGCACTTGACGCACTCGGAGTAAAGGAGCTTAACATTATAGCTCAGGATACCTCCGCTTACGGTATAGACCTCTACGGCAAATACGAGCTTCCCGAGCTTATCAGAGGTATTTGCGACGCTACCAATATTCCGTGGATTCGTCTCCTCTACTGCTACCCCGATAAGATAACGGATGAGCTTGTAGCGGAAATCAGAGACAACCCGAGAGTTGTAAAGTATATCGACATTCCGATTCAGCACATCTCCGACCATATGCTCAAGGCGATGAACCGTCACGGAGATTCCGCTATGATAAAGGATGCGGTAAAGAGACTTCGTACAATCCCCGGAATCACACTTCGTACTACCGCAATAGTAGGCTTCCCGGG
>CAYWFS010000030.1:4645-23916 GCA_964457685.1 uncultured Ruminococcus sp.
GTTGCAGGCTCCCACTACGGAAGAAGCTATGCTGAGGCGGCAGACATCGACGGCAAGATTTGGTTCAGCGTAAATAACCCCGAGCTTAGAATTGCAGAGGGTGAAATGATAGACGTTAAGATAACCGAAGCTATGGACTACGACCTTGTAGGCGAAGCTCTTCTCAATATATAAGGGGGAACAAAAATGAATCTTCCGAATAAGCTTACGGTTTTCCGTATGTTGATGGTGCCGGTGTTCCTGTTCCTTTTCTGTGTTCCGCTCCCTATATCGGATACCGCACTCAGAATAATAATCGCCACTGTTTTCGCCGTTGTTTCTCTCACCGATATGATAGACGGTAAGATAGCAAGAAAATACAATATGATAACCGACTTCGGTAAGTTTATGGATCCGCTGGCTGACAAATTCCTTGTAATTTCCGCCTGCCTCGGAATCATTGTGAAGTTCGATTACATCAGACCCGTGTTCGTATGGGCGGCTGCAATAGTTATATTCCGTGAATTTGCCGTAACCTCACTCAGAATGATAGCGGCAAATAAATCCGGTCTTGTTATAGCGGCGGCATGGCTCGGTAAGGTCAAGACCACCACACAGATGATATGCATAATCTGCGTTCTTCTTGAGCCTGTTATCCTGCCCTTCAAGCCTTTTACGGAGTGGCACATCCTTTCATATGCTACAACTGCGATAATGACAATTATGACTCTCTGGTCGGGCATAGATTACCTCATAGCGTATAAGCCTTACATCGGCGAAACAAAATGACAGAGAATTACAAAGCTCCGTTCGTGACGGATGAATACGAAAAAGGCGGTATTCCGTGTGTTATCGTGTCGGGATGCGGCAGCTTTTCGCTTCACAAAACCTTTGACTGCGGTCAGGCATTCAGATTTGACCCATGCGGAGACGAAAACACCTTTAGCGGAGTGGCATTTGGCAAAAAAATAACATTTTCGGACAAGGGAGAGGGAAAGCTTGAAATTATCGGTTCAACCCGTGAGGAATACGAAAAGATATGGAAAAGCTACCTCTCGCTTGACGTTGACTATGACGAGATAGACCGATTTATAGTTGACGCTATGCCGTGTGAACGTGACAGAAACGAGATGACGGCGGCAGTGAACAGCGGACACGGTATCAGAATACTGCGTCAGGAGCCGTTTGAAACACTTATATCGTTCATTGTGTCTCAGAATAACAACATACCGAGAATCAAGAAGATAATATCCGCACTTTGCGAAAAATACGGCGAAAACGGTGCATTTCCGACTGCAAAAGCACTTGTGGAAGCAGGGGAAGACGGAATATTTGAGCTGAAAACGGGATTCCGTGCAGGATACATATACGATGCCGCAAGAAAGGTGCTTGACGGTGAGGTTGTGCTTGACGATGTAGCCGCCTGCGATGACTACGACAAATGCACGGAAATGCTATGCTCAATAAAGGGAGTAGGACCGAAGGTAAGCTCATGCGTACTTCTTTTCGGATTCAACAAAACCGAAGCCTTTCCGATTGACGTTTGGATGAAGCGTTCCCTTGAAAATCATTATCCGAACGGCTTTGACGTGGAGAGACTCGGAAAATATGCCGGAATAGCACAGCAGTATATGTTCTATCACGAAAGATGGAACAACAGCGAAAGTACAAAAAAGTAACATTTATACGGAGAATAAAATGGAACAGATATACACCATACCCGTGAACGAAGCGTTTGAAAAGGTGCAGGAGGAAGGCTTTTGTACCTGTCCGTTCTGCCTGATGTACAACAGACTCGAGGACAATGAGCTTGATCTCATCCTCGGAGCTTCCATGATGGAGCCTGATGTCAGACTTAAAACGAACGAAGCGGGATTTTGCCCCGAGCATCTCTCGCTGATGTTTGAGAGGGGAAAGAGACTTCCTCTCGCACTTATGCTTGAAAGCCACCTCGACAGCATTGCAAAGGATATAGACGGAAATATGTCGTCTTTGTTCATCGGAAAAACAGGGGATAATGCGGCAAAGCGTCTTGAAAAGCTTGAGCATAGCTGTTATATCTGCGACAGAATCGAGTACAATTTCTCGAGAATGATAGAAACTGCGGCTCTCCTTTGGCAGAACGATGAAAAGTTCCGTGAAAAGGCAAAATCCGCACCGTATTTCTGTCTCAGTCATTACGGCAAATATATAAGAGCGGCAAAGGAAAGACTCAGCAAAAAGGAATTTGCGGATTTCTATAAGGAAACAAGTGAAGTCGAGAAGAAATATTTCGATAAGCTCCGTGCAGATGTAAGCTGGTTCTGCAAAAAGTTCGACTATCGCTACGAGGAAGAACCGTGGGGAGACGCAAAGGATGCTCCCGAAAGAGCAAAGCTGTTCCTCTCCGGTACTCTTCACGTTCATGAGGATATCAAAAAAGCGTCGGATGGGTTAACTTGAGAAGTCAAGTTCACTGATAATATCAGCTTCAACCTGATAAAAATCATAAAATTAAGTTCAACTGACTGAAAAACAAATAAAAAATGTGTCTTCTCCGGGATTTACGTCCTGAAAGAAGGCACATTTTGTTTTATTCTTTTATATTAGCCGGCGATTTCCCATTTTACTTCGTTTTTGCCGTCCTTGAGAACTACGCCCATTTCGCTGAGTGTGTTTCTGATGGAGTCAGCCGTAGCAAAATCCTTTGCTTTCTTTGCGTCTGCACGAGCGGTGATGAGCTTTTCTACCTCCGCACGCTTTTCGGAATCAACTCCGGGAGTAAGGCAGGTGATAACAAGCTCTGCATTTGCCGCAGCTTTCTTTTCTTCGGCAAGGTGAGCGGCAAGTGTTTTCGCTTCCTTTATGAGTGAGAGTGAAAGAACGGAATCAAAGTCCTCGATGAGCTTTATCTTTCCTGCGTCGCAGAGGTCGGATTTGAGTACATTATATACGGATGTAAGAGCAAGAGCTGTGTTCAGGTCATTGTCCATAGCGTCGGTGAACTCTTTTGCAAGGGAAGCGTATTTTTCCTCGTCAATGGGTGTAGTGTCTGCGAAATTGAGAGCGGCTATCTTGGTGATAAGCTTGTTGTATGCGGTCTTTGCGGAATCCATTCCCTCATAAGAGAAGACAAGGTTACGTCTGTAGTGGGATTGGAGGCAGAAGAAACGGTATGCCATGGGAGAGTAACCCTTGTCGATGAGGAGGGAGAGGGTAAGGAATTCTCCGCTTGATTTCGACATTTTGCCGGAGGAAGTGTTGAGGTGGAGAACATGGAACCACTGAGAACACCACTTGTGACCGAGGTAAGCTTCACTCTGAGCAATTTCGTTTGTGTGGTGGGGGAAAGCATTGTCGATACCGCCGCAGTGGAGGTCGAGATGCTCACCGAGGTTGTTTACGGAAATTGCGGAGCATTCGATGTGCCATCCGGGATAACCTACACCCCACGGGCTGTCCCATTTAAGCTCCTGGTCGTCAAACTTTGATTTTGTGAACCAGAGAACGAAGTCAGCCTTGTTTTTCTTTGCCTTGTCTTCTTCAACACCGTCACGAACACCGACTTCAAGGTCTTCCGCATCGTGCTTATTAAATACATAGTATTCTTCAAGCTTTGAGGTGTCGAAGTATACGTTTCCGTCTGCGATATATGCGTAACCCTTGTCGAGGAGACGCTGTACCATCTCGATGAACTGAGGAATGTAGGAGGTTGCGGGAACAACTATTTCGGGACGCTTTATGTTGAGCTTTTCACAGTCGGCGAAGAATGCATCGGAGTAGAACTGAGCTATCTCCATGACGGTCTTGTGTTCACGCTTTGCACCCTTGAGCATCTTGTCTTCGCCTGTGTCGGCATCGCTTGTGAGGTGTCCCACGTCGGTGATGTTCATGCAACGTGTAACGTCAAGTCCGGTGTGACGGAGGTATTTGTCGAGAACGTCTTCCATTATGTAGGTGCGGAGGTTTCCGATGTGTGCGAAGTGGTATACTGTCGGTCCGCAGGTGTACATGGAGCATTTACCCGGCTCATGTGTGATAAAATCGTCCTTGGTATGCGTAAGTGAGTTGTAGAGCTTCATTTTATATTATCCTTTTTTCTTGTGGTTGTTTTTTGAATTGTTTCGGTTTTCTTCCCATGCTTCCATAAGCTCAAGCATATCATCGCTGTCAAGCTCTCCCGTCTTCTGCTTTGTGCGAAGTGCGGAAACGATATTTCTTTCACGCTCGTTTATCGGATTGATAAGCTCGTCACGGTCATATACAACGTCTGCGAATATGGGGTGACGCACGAATATTCTGTATGCAAGCAGGATAAGAAGTGCGGAGGCGATTATGTATATGAATATTATCGTGTATTCCGGGGCATAGGGTATTATATACGACATCATATTAAAGAAAATATGGCAGACAAGACTCGGGATTACCGAGCCGTAGGAGACATACATAAATCCGAATAATATTCCTACAAGGAATGCGTATGCCATTGCTATCGGAGTGCTGTGAGCAAAACCGAATATGGCGGCTGTTATGAATACGGACGCTGTTTTTCCGAATACGGGAATCAGTCGCTTCATTGCCGCACCTCTGAAAACTATCTCCTCTGCCGCACCCGTTACCACCGCAACGCTCAGTATCGAGAAGATAAGCTCCGCAGGGGATGAGAACGCACTGAGACCCGAATATGAGGAATTGAAATCCTCGATAAGATATTCGGGAAGGGGAAGATATGACAGAGTTATGGAAATGAACACATTGAGAGATGCTCCGAACAGTGCGAAGGTCGGGATTCTGAACGGATTTACCGCATATGCGGAGACTTCACTTCTCGGATCTTTTCGGCGAAGTCTGAACAGCATACAAACGACAAGTATCGTCATGAGATTTGCGATAAAAAGTATCATCGTTGTATTCTCAAGGGTAGCGTTTATTATATCCGTGAGAAGCTGTTCCATAGCCGCGGTCGAGGAGACGTTATAAACGGGGGAGCTTGTCATTACAGACATAGTGTAGCCCGAAACAACGCACGATTGACAGCCGAAAAGAAGCATAACAAGCAGTATGCAGAACATTATCGCACGGATACCGTCCCTCGTTTTGTTTCTTCGTCTTTCGCTCCGAGGAGGAGACATATTCACGCTGTAGGACGGTGGTGTATAGCTTTCGTCAAGAGGTGTGCCGCAGTATTTACAGAGCTTTTCGTCATGCTCGTTTTCTCTGCCGCAGTTCGGACACTTCAACAGTCTTGCTCCTTTCCGTCATCGGCAGTCTCGGAGGCTGACTTTTCGCAGTCTGTTTTCTCGACGGCAAGAAGATTTTCAAGATACGAAACTCTCCGTGCAAGCTCCTCGAACTCTATTTCAACGGGGTCGGGGATGTTTACCTGGTCGAGGTCACATGAGTTCTGCTTTTCTTCTTCCTTTTCTACCTTTTCGCCGTTTTTCTTTACTATATGTGCCGGAATACCGACAGCAGTGGAGTTTTCGGGTACATTTCCGAGAACAACGGCACCTGCTGCTATCTTTGAGTTGTTGCCTACGGTGAAGTTACCGAGAAGCTTTGCACCGGCTCCTATCATTACGTTGTTGCCGAGTGTCGGGTGACGTTTTCCTATATCCTTACCTGTACCGCCGAGAGTAACGCCCTGATATATGGTGCAGTTGTCTCCGATTATCGCAGTCTCACCTATGACTACTCCCGAGCCGTGGTCGATGAAAAGTCCCTTTCCTATCGTTGCACCGGGGTGAATTTCAATACCGGTCATGAGCTTTGCAAACTGAGATACCGCACGAGCCGGGATTTCCATACCTTTTTTGTTCATCGAATGTGAAAGACGGTACATGAGGAGAGCGTGGAAGCCCGAATAAAGAAGCACGACCTCTGTGCGATTTTTTGCGGCAGGGTCTCTTGCCATTATCGAGTCAACATCCTCGCTTATATCTGAAACGGCACGGAGAAATTTTCCCACCGCACGTTTTTTTGAATTGTATTTATCGGACATAATGTTTCCTGTTCTGTTTAATTATCGTGTAAAGTCTCATACAATACATTATATAGCTATTAACTGAAAAAGTAAACCTTTTTTTTGTTTTTCGGCGGAAAAATCATATATCGAGTATATAACCCTTTCCTCTTACCGAGCGTATCACACCTGCACCGAGAACGGGTTCGAGCTTTTTTCTGAGGTAGCTTATATATACATCAGCTACATTTGTACCTTTGTTTTCTTCCCAGACCGAGCTTGTTATTTCGTCACGGCTTACACACTCTCCCGCATGACCGAGAAGATAGTCGAAAAGGCGGCATTCACGTTCGGTCAGAGAGACAGTGTTGCGACCGAGAGTCACGTTTCCGCTTTCCCTGTCAAACTCAAAGTCGGAGGAAGTGTTTTTTTCGGAGGTGTGCGTGGGGAAGACGGAAACAAGTGAGCTTATTCCGCACGGATACAAAACGAAGCGTGTGCCTCCTCTGCAAAGTCTGCGATCTGATTTTTCCCTTGACACGAGAACTATCTGTGCCGAATCATCGCCATGTCCGACTTCATCGGAAACATCTGAAAGATGTGCGGTATCGCAGAAAACCACATCGGAATATGCTTTAAGCTCATTTGTACAGTCTTTACACAGCAGCTCCATGGCACATAACAAAAAATTTTCAATTTGTTTATCATGAAAAATCAAGCTTACCATACAAAATACCGCCGTAATGTGTTATAATAATACCGTAGTAATTTTATCATACAGCCGAACTGTTGTCAACCTGCATCGGCTTTGAGGACGGGAGAGCAATGATAAGCATAGTCGAAGAAATTTCAACACATCTGCCGGAAGCAATGTGCCGTGAAAACACCTGCTGCTTCACCGGACACAGACTTATACCGAGTGACGATATGGCACAGCTGCCGTCTCTTCTTGATACCGCTGTATCTTGTCTTATCGAGGACGGATACAGGTATTTTGTGTGCGGTGGGGCAATGGGTTTTGATATGCTTGCGGAAAAGGCTGTCATACGTTCCATGAAGGGTGGAAGCGGTGTCGGACTGATACTTGCACTGCCATGCCCGAATCAAACGGAAAAATGGCGTGACACCTCACTTCTGCGTGACTACCGAACAATAAAGGGATATGCGACTGCGATAGAATATATTTCGTCAGAGCATACCGCCGACTGTATGAAAAACAGAAATCAATACATGGTCGATGTTTCGTCGTTTTGCGTTGCGTACTATAACGGTGCGTGGGCAAGCGGCTCGGGACAGACCTACCGTATGGCACAGCGTGGAGGGCTTGAAGTATTAAACCTGTACAGTGCCATTCACGGTGAATAATACCGTATACCAAATTACACCAAATATAAAAAAAGGATTGCAAAATGAAAACACTTAAAAAACTTGACAGCACACCTATCAGACCCGTGCTTACCATCGTAATGGACGGCGTAGGTATTGCTCCCGAATCCGAAGCAAACGCAGTAAAGCTTGCAAAGACTCAGACTCTCGATATGCTCATGGCAAACTACCCCATGCTCACACTCAAGGCTCACGGTACTGCTGTAGGTCTTCCATCCGATGATGACATGGGTAACTCCGAGGTTGGTCATAACGCTCTCGGAAGCGGTCAGGTATTCGCTCAGGGTGCAAAGCTTGTTTCCAACTCCATCGAATCCGGCAAGATGTTCACCTCCGATACATGGAAGCTCCTCGTAAGCAACGTAAAGGATAACTCCTCCACACTTCACTTCATCGGTCTTTTCTCCGACGGTAACGTACACTCCCACATCGACCACTTAAAGGCTATGCTCGTTCATGCAAAGGAAGAGGGCGTTGCAAATATCCGTCTCCACATTCTCCTTGACGGTCGTGACGTTGGCGAAACCACAGCTCTCGACTATATCGATCCCTTTGAAGCGTTCATTGCGGAGCTTTCCGATGAGAACTGCAACATCAAGATTGCATCCGGCGGCGGTAGAATGAACATCACAATGGACAGATACGAAGCTAACTGGAGCATGGTAGACCTCGGCTGGAAGACACACGTTCTCGGTGAGGGCAGATATTTTGCATCCGCTCACGAAGCTGTTGAAACCTACAGAGCAGAAACAAAGGTTATCGACCAGGATCTTCCTCCTTTTGTTATCGCTGAGGACGGCAAGCCCGTTGGTACCATCAATGACGGCGACTCCGTTGTATTCTTCAACTTCAGAGGCGACCGTGCTATCGAAATCTCCAAGGCATTCGAGGGTGGTGCGGACTTCGACAAGTTTGACAGAGTAAGAGTACCGAATGTAGTTTACTCCGGTATGCTCGAGTATGACGGAGACCTCCACATTCCTTCAAGATACCTCGTTTCTCCTCCGGAAATCACAAACACAATGGGCGAATATCTCGCTGACATGAAGATATCCCAGTTCGCTATTTCTGAGACACAGAAGTACGGTCATGTAACATACTTCTGGAACGGAAACCGCAGCGGCAAGTTCTCCGAGGAATACGAAACCTACGTTGAAATTCCCTCCGACATCGTACCTTTTGAGCAGCGTCCGTGGATGAAGTGTGCCGAAATCGCAGACAAGGTTATCGAAGCACTCGAAAGCGGCAAGTACGACTGTCTCAGAGTAAACTTCCCGAACGGAGACATGGTAGGTCACACAGGAAGCCTTGAAGCTACAATTTGCTCCATGGAAGCACTCGACCTTCAGCTCGGCAGAATTCTTGCGGCTGTAGACAAGGTAGGCGGTGTTGCAGTTATCACGGCAGACCACGGTAACGCAGACGAAATGGCAGAATTCGACAAGAAGACCAAGGCTGTAAAGCGTAACAAGGACGGTTCTCTCAAGGCAAAGACAAGCCACACACTCAATCCCGTACCCTGCATTATTTACGACAACAAGTTTGCCGACACATACAAGGTAAAGAGCGAGGGCAACTTCGGACTTTCCAACGTAGCGGCAACAGTAGTAAATCTTCTCGGCTACGAAGCTCCCGAAATGTGGGACGAAAGCCTTATTGAACGCTGAACGCACATACAGTATAGCTGAAATCGCAAGTATGCCCGGTGCGTTCTTGAGAATTTCTCTGGCGAAAAATTCTCCCGAGTATAGCTTAGGCTTTGAGACGCACATACAGTTAAGGCTAAATCGTAAGTATGACCGGTGCGTTAGTATACAATAAAATTGTAAAAACAAACAATACGAAAGGAAAAAGGGAGACCTGAGACTATGGTTTCCCTTTATTCTGTCTATGTTCTATAAAAGCGGAATACTTTTTAAATCGACAATGCTCGACAGATTTGAGAAATACGGTGTAAGGCACGGTTTTTCCTGTCGTGAGGGAGGAGTCAGCACACTTGAGCATACAAGCACGCTGAACATCTGCAAAAATCTCGGGGACTCCGACGAAACGGTGAAAAAGAATATCGACATACTTTCCCGTGCGATAAGCGAGGACAGATACGGAATGGAATGCTCCGTTACTGTTCATCAGATACACTCATCGAAGGTGCGTGTTGTGGATTTATCGAATGCTGGCGAGGGTGCAACAAAGGAGAGCGGAGATGACGGAGACGGATTTGCCACGAAAGAGCATGGTATTATCCCGATAATAAAGACGGCGGACTGCACTCCGATACTTCTTTGCGGGCTTGACGCGGAGGAAAATCCCGTTATAGCGGCGGTTCATGCAGGCTGGAGGGGAACTGTAAACGGAATAGCTGCTGTTGCGGTTGACAGAATGGTGAATCTCGGTGCAGTGCGTGAAAGCATAGTTGCCGCTGTCGGAGCCCACATAGGAGTCTGCTGTTACGAGGTCGGAGACGATTTTGTAAGAGAGGTAGAAGACAGATGCGGCGAATATTTTGTCGGTCGTCACATAGATTTCTTCTCATACGAAAATCCGCACGCAAATCTTTCGTCGATGAACAGAGAGTTTCTTCTGAATGCCGGAGTTCTCGAAGAAAATATAGATTTTTCCGAGGATTGCACCTGTTGTAACACAAAAACCTATTTTTCTCACAGGGGAATGCACGGAAAAAGAGGCATAATGGGTTCGGGAATAACCATCATATGAACGGATTCAGAAAAAAGTTTAATTAACATCACCAAAAAAACACATAAAATAGGTGCCGAATAAGCTTTGTTCATGATTTATTTATAAAATCGTGATATAATTTTATGTAATTATTTGTGCGAAAGCAAAACCTACACGGAGGTATAGCGTAACTAATGATAGAAATTAACAATCTCGTAAAAAACTACGGCTCAAAATTCGCTCTTGACGATATAAGCTTCAAAGTAGCCAAAGGCGAGATCGTGGGATTCCTCGGTCCGAACGGTGCGGGAAAATCCACTACGATGAATATTCTGACGGGATACTTGTCGTCCACCTCGGGTGAAGCAAAAGTAGGGGGTATTGACATCCTCGAAAACCCGAACGAAGCGAAGAAGCTCATCGGATTCCTTCCCGAACAGCCGCCGCTCTATATCGACATGACTGTTGAGGAATATCTTAACTTTGTTTATGAGATAAAGGCTTGCAAGCTCAAGAGAAAAGCTCATATAGATGAAGTAATGAAGGTAACAAAGATAGACGATGTTCGTCACCGTCTTATCAAGAACCTTTCCAAGGGATATAAGCAGAGAGTCGGAATTGCACAGGCTCTTATAGGAAATCCGCCGATAATAATATTCGACGAGCCTACCGTCGGTCTTGACCCCAAGCAGATTATCGAGATACGAAACCTTATCCGTAACCTCGGTAAAACTCACACCGTTATTCTCTCGACACATATTCTCTCCGAGGTTCAGTCCGTTTGCGACAGAATCATCATTATAAACGAGGGTAAGATAATCGCAGACGAAAAAACGGAGAGCATTACTCAGGCAGTTGAGGACAACCGTCGTTACAGCGTGAAGGTATGCGGACCCGTAAGAGAGGTTCAGAATACACTTTCGGGAATTCCCGGAGTTATTTCTGCGGAGCAGACAGGTGAAAGAGAGCTTGACAGCTACACCTACATTATCGAATCCGAAAAGGGTGTGGACATTCGTAAGCCGCTGTTCTATGCAATGAGCGAGCGTGGATGGCCTATAGTCGGTCTTGAAGCCGTCGGAATGAATCTTGAAGAGGTCTTCATCAAGATAATGGAGAAGAACTCGTAATTTACGGTACATAATTTTTAGGAGAAACAAAAATGTTAGCAATATACAAAAAAGAGATGCGTCAGTATTTTACAACGCCTCTCGGATATGTGTTCATTGCCGTGTTCCTCGGAATTTCGGGCTTTATGTTCGCTTTCAGCACATTACAGAGCCAGACCTCCGATGTTTCAGGCTACTTCCAGCTGATGATATTCGGTTATATCGTTATCATTCCGCTTCTTACAATGCGTTCCTTTGCCGAAGAACGAAGAACCAGAACAGAGCAGCTGCTTATGACTTCGCCTGTATCCGTTACGGGAATGATCATGGCAAAGTTCCTTGCCGCATTCACTATGTTTGCAGGCTCCGTGCTTGTTTCCTGCCTTTACTACCTCCCCCTGAACCTCTATTCCGAGGACGGTCTTAATGTAGGCAAGGCGGCAGGCTGTCTTATCGCAATGCTTCTTATCGGTATGTGCTTTATTGCAGTAGGAATTTTCGTTTCCACACTTACCGAAAGCACCGTTACCGCTTCCATCGCAACAATGGCAATTCTCGTATGCTTTGTTGCTGCGGCAGTGTTCAATAACCTTATCGACACATACCTTATCCGTTATGTCCTTGACTGGATATCCGTTTACTCCCGTTATGTGAACTTCACCTACGGTATATTCGATATCTCGGCAACGGTTTACTACATCTCGATAACTGCTGTGTTCCTGTTCCTTGCAGTCCGCATTTACGAGAGAAGAAGATACGCCTGAGAGGAGAGAGACAATGAGAAACAGCTTTACCCAGTCACGCAAATTCAAATACGGCTCCGTTGCAACCGTTTTTACAATAGCGTTCGTTGCGATAGTCGTTATATTCAACATTATATTCACTGCTCTCGCTCAGAAATACAATTGGTACATCGACATGACAGAGGAGCAGATATATACTCTCTCCGAGGAAGCAAAGGAGCTTCTTTCCGATATTCCGAATGAGGTAAATATCTACTTCGCCTCCGAACCCGATGTGCTTATGAACGGAAGCAACTCCTCTTACACAAGACTTATTTATACGACCGCTCTCCAGATTGAGGAAGAATTTTCCAATATCCACGTTGAGTGCGAAAACGTATTCAAAAATCCCGCATTCTTCCGTGAATTCTATAATACAGCGGCAACCGACATCGACTCCGACTCCGTTGTTATCACAAGTGGCGGTGAAGTAAGAGTTTACACGGCTCAGGCATTCTTCACCTTCAACGATGTTACCGATGCGTCTACCGTATGGGCATACAGCGGTGAAAAGGCTATGATTTCCGGTATTATGCAGGTAACTCAGACAGAAAAGCCGAAGGTTGCATTCACTATCGAGCATGGTGAGGATATGAGCAACGCTCTCTCCCTTGCAAGCGTATTTTCCGCAAACGGCTTTGAAGTCGATACCGTAAACCTTGCTCAGGAAGAGCTTGACGATGATACAAGAATCCTTGTTATCTATAACCCCATCTATGACTTTATAGGTGCCGAGGCTGAGGATAAGACCACAAACGAAATCGAAAAGATAGACAGCTTCCTTGACGGCAGAGGATGCCTTATGGTATTCTGCGACTCCGAATATGTTGATAATCTCACCAACCTCAACGAATTTCTTGAGGAATGGGGTATCGCATACGAGGGTGGCATTACCATCAGAGATAACTCCAACGCAATGTCAACAGACGGCTACTCAATCATCGCACAGTATCAGTCCGATACACTCGGAGCTTCTGTATACCGTGACCTCAACAACCTCGCAACTCCTCCGAAGACTATAATCCGTAAGTCCATGCCTATCAATATCCTTTGGGAAAGCGGCGGCGGACTTAACGGTTCGAGAGATGTTTCCGCAGTTCTTAAATCCTACTCCACCTCCGAGCTTGTTGAAGGCGGACTTGTTAAGGACAGCGGCTCCTATAACCTTGTTACAATCTCCCGTGAATCCAGAATCGTTGACAACGAATACTACTACTCCTATGTAATGGCATTCGGTTCTCCCACATTCGCAAACACAAGCTACGTTAACTCCAATGCATACGCAAACGAGGATATTCTCTCCGCCGCAATGAAAGCCGTAGGTCGTGAAAGAGTCCTTGCAAGCCTTTCCCTCAAGCCCTTTGACGATGATGAGATAACGGTTACCACAGCTCAGGCAAATAACTGGACTGTTGCAATGACCCTTGTTCTCCCCGCAATCTTCGGACTCTGCGGTATCGTTGTTATCACGAGGAGAAAGCACTCATGATAAAGAAACAAAAAAAGCTTATAGTTGCCTTTGCGGTTATGTTTGTAGCACTTGTCATCGTGTATTTTGCGGTGATAGTTCCGCTTACTACAGAGGTAGCAGACGAATCCAATGCCGTTGAGCTTATCGACGGTGAGGTGGCAATTTCCGCGAAAACCTCGAACTTCTATATCTTCCAGCCTCTCAGCCGTTCCGAGATACAGTCTATCAAGGTCGAAAACGAGTACGGCGGATATAAGATTTACCGTGACGCATCCGATACATTCCAGCTTGACGGCTACATGGGTCTGAAATTCGATGATGAGCTTTTCTCAAGCCTTGTCGTAACTTCCGGTACTCCCACGGCAATGATGAGAGTGGCAACAGACCTTACCGATGAAGAGCTTGCGGATTTCGGTCTTACCGAGCCTCAGGCTAAGTGGACTGTTACATCTACATCAGGCGAAGAATTTGTCATCGAGGTAGGAGACGAGCTTATCACAGATGGTGGATATTACGTAAAGTACGCACCCAGAAATGCGGTATATATCCTCTCGACAACTCTTGCGGATACAATACTTCAGCCGGCATATAAGCTCCTTTCCCCCATTCTTACAGCGGGAATGTCAACAAATGACTACTTCTACGTTGATGAATTCACAATCTGGAAGAATGACGAGCTGTTTGTAAACGTATACCGCACTCCCGAGGATGAAATGATAAGTGCGGATTCCATCGTCGAAAACTACATGACATACCCGATGCCCGAGAGCGAAAATGCTTCCGATAAAGCTCTGTATGAAATGAATACCGAGGTTTATTATACAGCACTTTACAACTTCATCGCTCTCCAGGGTGACGAGGTAATGGCGTTCATGCCCGAGGATGAGGTGTATGCACAGTACGGTCTCGAGGATCCCAAGTATATGATTCGCTATGTCTTCGAGGATTATGAATTTATTGTCATGGTTTCCGAAAGACAGGAAGGCGGCGGCTACTATGCTTGCTCCAACCTTTACGGATATAACCTCATTTGCCATGTTGAGGACGCTACTCTTAACTGGCTTGAGTACGACAGCTTTAAGTGGATATCCGCAAATCCGTTCTTTGTAAATATTACTACAGTAAAGAGCATTTCCATCGAGGCTGAAAACGTGGATGTTCACTATGAGCTTACCCACGGAACAACCGAGGAGGGAAGTGCAACTCTCGATGTAGTTGAAACAAACTCCGGTGTTGTAATAAAGAACGAGGATGTAAACAACTTCCGTCAGTATTATAAGACAATGCTTAACCTTACGAACCAGGAATACGCTACACTTTCCGATGAAGACAGACTTGCTCTTATGAACGATGACTCCAAGGTAGTTATGACTCTCACCTGCGAGGGTAATGACGGCTCATTCAATGAGTATAAGTTCTATCAGTACGTTGAAGAATCTACCGGTAAGATAAGCGGTGGTAAGATATTCGTTACCGTCAACGGTGCGGGCGAATTCTACACCACAAACGACCTTGTAAATAAGGTTATAAACGATACGTCAAGAGTTCTCAAGGGACTCGATGTTGACGCATACGGTCAGAACTGATAACAAATAAAGGCACAGCCTATGGGGGATATACTCCGCAGACTGTGCTTTTTCTTATGGAAATCATTGCATATTTCAGGCTTTTATGCTATGATTAATCTGTAATTTCAAAAGGGAGAGGTGCGGAATGAAAAAAGAGGATATATACTATTTTTCGGATATAACCGGGAGAAAAATGCACGCTGTTTTAATGACTCCCGAAGACTCTGTTTCCGCAAGGATAGTGTACTGTCTCCACGGCTACGGAGGAAATGAGTATTCGCTGTCATGCGACCCTGCGGTAGAGAAAGCTGTGAATGAATGCCTGTACGACTGCACCGTTGTATTTCCGTATATTTACATAAACCGTGAGAGGGAAAAATATACTGCCCTCGACCTTATAAACGCAAGAGCCTACGACAACTTTATTTTCGAGTTATGCTCGTTCCTTGACCCGAAGATAAGGGAAAAATACAAAACAAAAGAGGAAAAACGTGTTGTATGCGGCTTTTCCATGGGAGGACGCGAGGCTTTGTACATAGGTATAATACGACCGGATATGTTTTCCGCAGTCGGTGCGTCATGTCCTGCTCCGGGGTTGCTTCCTACGGAAAACAAAAGCCTGAATCCGGGTGTATTTCGACGTGAGCTGTTCAGACCATGTACGTCAAAGGAAAACTACCCGAGTATCCTTATTTCATATGCGGAAAACGATGATATAGTTCTCGATGTTCCGCAAGAATATTCGGCTGTACTGCATGAAAATTCGGTTCCGCACAGGCTTCATAAAATAGAAAACGGCATTCACGATAACTTGTCGTTTGCCGAACATATTAAAGAGCTATCCAAAATGCTCAGCTATAGGAGATAAAAATGCTTTCCATAACATATTCAGCCGCGGCTTCGGGTGTAGACGGCTACGAAATTCGTGTCGAGTGTGCCGCCAAAAAGGGTTTGCCGTCATTTGAAATAGTAGGACTTCCCGATGCCGCCGTAAGAGAATCCGAAAAAAGAATATTTACTTCGTCAGAAAGCTGTGGAATAAGCATTCCGTCCGCAGATATAAGCATAAATCTTGCCCCTGCCGATAAGAAAAAAGAGGGTACTGCCATGGAGCTTGCCATTCTTATAGCGGTATATCAGGCTATGAACATAGTAGGTGAGGTGGGAGACAGCACGTTTATCGGTGAAATATCGTTCTCGGGAGAGGTAAGACACGTCAGAGGGGTCCTCGGAATGACGATAGCCGCAATAAACAGCGGAAGAAAGAGAATATTCGTGCCTCTTGAAAATCTCAGAGAAGCGTCTGTCGCATATCGTGAGGGGATTGAAATATACGGTGTCGCAAATATCATGTCTCTTGTGGCATTCCTGAGAGGTGAAAACGGAGCTACACTCGAGAGGGCAATGTCAAACCCATACGACAGCATAGACTCACATATTTCAGCCGAGGATATATCTCAGGTGAAAGGACAGCTGGTTGCAAAGCGTGCGTTGCTTACAGCGGCGGCAGGAGCTCACAATATTCTGTTCATAGGTCCTCCCGGCTCGGGTAAATCAATGCTTGCGAAGCGTCTTCCCACAATACTACCAAAAATGAGCTATGAAGAAGCACTGGAAGACACAAAGATATATTCGTGTGCCGGTATGCTTAGTGATGAGCTTCCGTTTGTGCTTGAAAGACCGTTCCGTTCACCGCACCATTCTCTCAGTACGGCGGCTCTTGTCGGAGGAGGAAAGATACCGACCCCCGGGGAAATATCTCTCGCACATAACGGAGTGCTGTTTCTCGATGAGCTTCCCGAATTTAAAAAGGACGCACTTGAAGCACTGAGACAGCCGATTGAAGATAAACAGGTTACCATCACCAGAGCCGCAGGAAGATTTACATATCCGTCGTCGTTCATGTTGGTTTGTGCAATGAATCCGTGCAAATGCGGCTATTACGGCTCACCGAGTGGAAAATGCACCTGTAAAGCTACCGATATTCGTGCGTATCTGCAAAAAATAAGCGGACCTATGCTTGACAGAATAGATATTCAGGTTGAAATGCCTGCACTGTCATTCGATGAATTGTCAGACGATACAAGGGGAGAAACCTCCGCACAGGTAAGGGAAAAGGTAAATGCGGCAAGAGAGCTTTCGAGAATGAGATTTCAGCGTGCGGGGATAAAGAACTATGCGGTGAAATCGAATGCTCTTATGGAAACGGACGAGCTGAGAGAGTTTTGTGCGTTGGATGAGGACTCGAAAAAGGTCATGGAGGCGGTATTTACAAAAATGAACCTTTCGGCAAGAGCATACGACAGAATACTCCGTGTTGCAAGAACTCTTTGCGACCTTGACGCAGTATCGAGAGGAATTACGGAGGAGGACGGAATGATAGGCGGTCGAATAAAGAAACAGCATATTGCGGAAGCCGCCCAAATGAGAGCCCTTGACAGAAAATATTTCAGATAACAAAAAAGGATGAGCCGACCGAGTGAAAATCACTTGGAAAACTCATCCTTTTGTATTCAGTTTAGCTTAAAATCAGCCGAGATCGGGAGCATCGAGGAATTCAATAACATTTCTGTCGCTGGAATCCATTTCGAATACGATAATTTCGTTTGCACCTTCCTTGAGCATCGGAGCAGGGCAGAAAAGTGTCTTCTGCGGGCCTGCATCGTTGTAGTATCTACCGAGGTTGAAGCCGTTTACTACAACAAAGCCGTGGTGGAAGCCGTCAAGTCTTACGAATGTATCGCAGGGTGTGCCTTCTACGTTGAGTGTACCTCTCATGAAGGATGCCTTTTCTACGCCGCCCTCTGCCTTTTCAAAGGGAATAGCGGAGAAGTCTTCCATTTCAAGCGGGAACATATCCCAACCGTAGTGGAACTGCTGGCTGAAGCGGATACCGGTCATACCCTTGTTGTCTCCCATGCGAGGACCGTAGTTGGTTCTACCCATGTTTTCAACGAGGATGTCAACCTTAACTTCTTCATCTCTCTTGAGTCTGCCGAGAATGATCTGGTCACGACGTCTGGAGCGTTCGATTGTACCCTTGTATTCGCCGTCGAAGAATACTACAGCTCTGTCGTGGAGAACATCGTACTGGAGATCCATGTCTTCACGGGGACCCTTAACTGTTGTGGAGTAAAGAGTGTAACCGAAGCTCTGACCGATGTCTTCCTGGAACTGAGGAGCAGCCTTGTGAACGGGCTGTACCATCTTCGGAGCAGCATCGAGAATGAATGCCTTTTCGGTAAGCTCAACCTTGCCGTAAGCCTTCTTTTCGGTGTTCTTAACTGTAAGCGGAGGAAGCTTTCCGTACTTGTCTTCAATCATCTTACGGCAAGCGTGGTAAGCGGGAGTAAGGTCACCGGATTCGCTGAGGAGAGCGTTGTAGTCGTAGCTTGTTACTGTAGGCTGATATTCTCCGGGGTCGTTTGCACCGTTCATGAAGCCGAAGTTTGTACCGCCGTGGAACATATAGAAGTTGAGGGATGCACCGGAATCGAGCATATCACGGAACAGACCTGCAAGCTCTTCGGGTTCACGAGTGTGGTGTTTTTCGTACCAGTGGTCGAACCAACCGCACCAGTATTCACCGCACATATGAGGCTGATTGGGACGGAAGAGGTCGAGCATTGCGAAGTTTTCTTTCGGATGAGAACCGAAGTTTGCTACGCAGAGGTGATCGGGGAGAGTACCGCCGCCGAGCATCCACCAGCAAGCACCGTCGGATGTAAAGAGTGTTACGTCAACACCGCATTCACGGTAGATTTCTTCGATAGCACGGAGATATTCCTTGTCGTTACCGTAGGAGCCGTACTCGTTTTCGATCTGAACCATGATGATGCCGCCGCCCTGAGTAGAGAAGTGACCCTGGAGCTGTTCAAAGAGCTTGTGGTAGTAATTTCTAACCTTTTCGATGAAGTCGGGGTCGTTGCAGCGTCTTGCCATGTTCTTGTAGGAAAGGAGCCATGCGGGAAGTCCGCCGAATTCCCACTCAGCACAGATATACGGACCGGGACGAAGAATTACGTTAAGTCCGAGAGATTCTGCTGTACGAACGTATTCGGCAATGTCGAGCATTCCTGTGAAGTCGAACTGACCCTCGTGCTTTTCGTGAAGGTTCCAGCAGGTGTAGGTTTCTACAGTGTTAAAGCCGCATTCCTTGAGCTTGGAAAGACGGTCGTACCAGTATTCGCGGGGAATACGGAAGTAGTGCATCGCACCTGATATGATGGTATATTCCTGACCATCCATAAGAAAGGCGTGATCGTTATAGGTAAGTATGCCCATGATTTCCTCCGAGTTTAAAATGATATTGTTGCAGAATAATCATAACACATTTCACGAAAAAAAGCAATAGTATTT
>CAYWFS010000031.1:0-23589 GCA_964457685.1 uncultured Ruminococcus sp.
ACAGTTGGTTAGCGCGTCAGGTTGTGGCCCTGAAGGTCGTGGGTTCGAATCCCATCATTCACCCGCTTGAACCGTATGTCTGAAATATGACAGCGGTTCTTTTTTTGTCTCATAATATAAAAAAATCGGACAAAGCAACTGCCCTGCCCGATATATTAACTTCTTCATTCCTCACCGAACGAAAGTGTAAAATACGGATTCTCTTTCGCACAGTCCTCGAGGACTTTTTTTATTTTTGCGGCATATCCACCGAGATTTTCTTCAAGAAGCTCAAAATCAATAAGCCTGATTTCACCTCTGAATCCACTCAGTACATCATGCAACGCATCGAGATTGTAGCCGAAGCTCTCATCGGAAATGTCCGCAACAGCACTGTAAAAGCCGTCTCTCGAGCGAATCCTGCCGCAGTATATGACCTTTTCCATCAGTCCTCACCCTCGTAAAGAAGCTCAAACGTCTCATAGTGGTCTCCCGTGTAGTAAATATCGCCGTCATCGGAGTAAACCAGTCTTTCCGCACCTCTCGAACTCTTTCCGAGCGTGTTTATGTCGCATTCCAGATACGAATCCTCCGGAAGTATTCCCTCATAGTTTCCGAATCTCGAACCGCCTATGCACATTCCGGGAGCATATTCTTCAACAGAACCGCCGCTCCAACCAAGCTCACGAGCCTCTTCCTTTGTGATGTAGTTCGACGGGAGAGTTCCGTATGTGTGGATATACAGTGCAACCTCATCACAGCCGTCGTATATTCCGTCAACATCAATGATCGCTTCGGTTACATCTTCTTCTGATATATCGGCTTCCTCGGAATAATACGAATGAGAATCGCCACCGACATTGGTTACAAATATCGCAGTAGGACCGTCAGCACCGCCGATTATTCCAAGCGTAGCGTCATCAGCGGAACACGAAGTCAAACTTACACCGACAAAAGACAGCAACGTAATGCATGACAGCACAAGCGACAGATATTTTTTAATATTTTTCATCTTCCACCCCGTCAAGCTATAGGCTCAAGGAATATCTCCGCTTCAACATTTGTGGAACCGTTTTCGTTCACAGTTCTCACATAGTGAATACCATCGCTCATACCCGAGTATATCTTCACGCTTTCACCGAGAGGAGCTTCGGCAAGGAACGAAAGTCCCATGGAAACGACTCTCTGCCCTCTCATGCTTTCCGAAAGATGACTGCAAATTATATCGGGATAATGCGTATTGTTCATATGACCGTTCATGTCAACGTCGGCATACTCAACAATTCTCTCTCCCACCAAACGAAGCTCTACATCATCGGGTATCTTAAATCTCGCAGGAAGGTCAAGCTCAAGCATATCATCCTTTCGATAAGGAAGCTCAAATTCACTAACACGATGAAGTCTTTTGTCATTTACTCCCACAAGAGCCCATACCGACACAGCCTCCGCCGCAATAATTCCGTTTTTCAGTATTCTGTAGCAACGGTTGAATTGCACTCCTCTCGATTCGCAAGCCCATGATTCAACGCTTATCTTGTCATGAGCGTGCAGTGGTGCATAAAAGCTCATTCTTATCCTGCTCAGAACAAAGCTCAACCCTCTCGAGAACAGCTCGTTATAGGAAAGACCGTCCTCCTCCATTTCAAAGTTTGCCGCATCCTGCATATATCTGAGCATATTGGAAACGGACACAACATTGTTGAAATCCACATCATTGGCGTTGACAGTATATTCACCGCTCCACTTCATTATTTGACCTCACTGAATAATATTTTACCGTAATACAGAAAAGGAAGGAGTATCCCCCTTCTCTTTTCAAAAATAATTATACGAATTAAAGAGTGTTTGCAGAACCGAGAACGTTCTGGATCTTGTGAGCAACCATCTTCTTAACCTCGGAACGAGCTACGCTGAGGTAGGTTCTGGGGTCGAATACGTCAGGCTGTTCGTTGAACACACGTCTGATACCTGCTGTCATAGCGAGACGGATATCGGAGTCGATGTTGATCTTGCAAACGGAAAGTGTAGCAGCCTTGCGGAGCTGTTCTTCCGGGATACCAACAGCATCGGGAAGCTTACCGCCGAGGGAGTTGATTTCCTTAACATATTCCTGAGGAACGGAGGAAGCACCGTGAAGAACGATCGGGAATCCGGGGAGTCTCTTGCCTACTTCTTCGAGAATGTCGAAACGGAGCGGCGGGGGAACGAGGATACCTTCTTCGTTTCTTGTGCACTGTGCGGGTGTGAACTTGTATGCACCATGGGATGTACCGATGGAGATAGCGAGGGAGTCAACACCTGTACGAGTAACGAATTCTTCAACCTCTTCGGGCTTTGTGTAAGAGGAGTGTTCCGCAACAACGTCATCTTCAACGCCTGCGAGAACTCCAAGCTCACCTTCAACAACTACGCCGTGAGCGTGAGCATATTCAACTACCTTCTTTGTGAGGGCGATGTTGTCCTCGAAGGAGTGGTGAGAACCGTCGATCATAACGGAAGAGAAGCCGCCGTCGATGCAGGACTTGCAGATTTCAAAATCCGCACCATGGTCGAGGTGGAGAGCAAGGTCGATACCGCTGTCTTCAATAGCAGCCTGAGCAAGATTTACAAGATAAGCCTGCTTTGCATACTTTCTTGCACCTGCGGAAACCTGAAGAATAACGGGAGACTTGAGTTCGCCTGCCGCTTCTGTGATAGCCTGAATAATTTCCATATTGTTGATGTTGAAAGCACCGATAGCATAGTGGCCTTCGTAAGCTTTCTTGAACATCTCGGTTGTAGTAACAAGTGCCATGATAATTCTCCTATTCTGAAATATATATATTTATTAACTGTATTATTCTACAACATTCCACAGGAAAAATCAAGTGGTAATTACAGTAAATAGATGTTAATTTTTTCTCCCTCGACCGCATGTGTTAATTTAAGACTTTACGGAAACAATTTTATTACAATTTTTTCATCCGTTTGACCCAAATTCACGCTTTTCGGTGATTGCATTTATCGTTTTGATATGCTATAATGTACACACAGAAAATAAAAATAAAATCAAAAGAGGTAGAAAACAATGGCAGAATCCAGACTTATCGGAAGCTATCCCGTAATCGGTATTCGTCCTACCATCGACGGCAGACGCGGAGCTCTCAAGGTTCGCGAATCCCTCGAGGAACAGACAATGAATATGGCAAAGAGTGCCGCAAAGCTCTTCACAGACAACCTCCGCTACTCCAACGGCGAACCCGTTAAGGTAGTTATCGCAGACACCACTATCGGTCGTGTAGCCGAAAGTGCCGCTTGTGCAGACAAATTCAAGAAAGAGGGCGTTGATATTACCCTCACAGTTACTCCCTGCTGGTGCTACGGCTCCGAAACAATGGACCAGGATCCCAACACCATAAAGGCTGTATGGGGCTTCAACGGTACCGAGCGTCCCGGTGCTGTATATCTTGCATCCGTTCTCGCTACTCATGCACAGAAGGGTCTCCCCGCATTCGGTATCTACGGTCATGACGTTCTTGACGCAGACGACACCTCCATCCCCGCAGACGTTGAAGAAAAGCTTCTCCGTTTCGGTCGTGCCGCTGTTGCTGCTGCATCCATGAGAGGTAAGTCCTATCTCCAGATCGGCTCCATCTGCATGGGTATCGGCGGCTCCATCATCGACTCCAGATTCATCGAAGAATATCTCGGCATGAGAGTTGAATCCGTTGACGAGGTAGAAATCATCCGTCGAATGACAGAGGGTATCTACGACCACGCAGAATACGAAAAGGCTCTTGCATGGACAAAGGCAAAGTGCAAGGAAAGCTTCGACAAGAACCCCGCAGAGCTTCAGAAGTCCAGAGAAGTTAAGGACGAGCAGTGGGAATTTGTTGTTAAGATGATGGTTATCATAAAGGACCTCATGAACGGCAACAAGAACCTCCCCGAAGGCTGCGAAGAAGAAATGGTTGGTCATAACGCTCTTGCGGCAGGCTTCCAGGGTCAGAGACAGTGGACAGACTTCTACCCGAACGCAGACTTCGCAGAAGCACTCCTCAACACATCCTTCGACTGGAACGGTGCCCGTGAGCCTTACATCCTCGCAACCGAAAACGACGTATTAAACGGTCTCGGCATGATGTTCATGAAGCTCCTTACAAACCGTGCTCAGATCTTTGCAGACGTTCGTACATACTGGTCGGGCGAATCCGTAAAGAGAGTTACCGGCTACGACATCGAAGGTCATGCAAAGGAAGCAAACGGCTTCATCCACCTCATCAACTCCGGTGCCGCTTGCCTTGATGCCTGCGGTGAAGTTAAGGACGAAAACGGCAATGCTGTTATGAAGCCCTGGTACGACATGACAGAAGCTGACTGCGATAAGATTCTTGCAGCTACTGAATGGGCTCCCGCAGACCTCGGTTACTTCAGAGGCGGCGGATATTCCTCCCGTTTCTCCACCAGAGCCGAAATGCCCGCTACAATGATCCGTCTTAACCTCGTCGAGGGTCTTGGCCCGATGCTCCAGATTGCAGAAGGTTGGACAGTTTGCCTCCCCGAAGAAGTAAATGATGCTCTTTGGAAGAGAACAGACTACACATGGCCCTCCACATGGTTCGCTCCCAGATGCACAGGCGAAGGTGCGTTCAAGACCGCATACGACGTTATGAATAACTGGGGTGCAAACCACGGTGCAATCAGCTACGGTCATATCGGTGCAGACCTCATCACACTCTGCTCCATTCTCCGTATCCCCGTTGCAATGCACAACGTACCCGAGGATAAGATTTTCCGTCCCGCTTGCTGGAATGCATTCGGTATGGATAAGGAAGGTGCAGACTACAGAGCTTGTGCCAACTACGGTCCTCAGTTCAAGAGAGTTAAGTAAACGCTGATTTAAGGTTGAAAACGCACCCAAAAGACCATATATCCCAGCCTTTTCGGCACGTTTTCCCTATTTATTCAGCGTTAACTTCAGTAAACACCGATTAAGTAAACAAAAAATTTCCCCGGTTTATGAACCTCCCTCCCAATCGTCGGATTTTGGGTGGCAGTTCACTGACCGGGGATTTTTTATGTAGAAAACGATAAGCTTTTTTACGTCTGCCTACCTGCGACCTGTTGTTTAATCTTACACATAAAGACTCCCCCACGTTTTATCATAATATATGCCTCACCTAAGCTACCGCTGTAATACAGTATATCAAAAGAAGCAAACAAAAGCAATGGATTTGCCACAGCTTATCGAAGCAACTCTCCTTTTTCTGCTTTTGCACATTTTTCTTCATCGAATATCGCCGAAAAGCTGCAAAAATCCCCCTCCGACCCCCATATATCCCTCACAATAAATTTATTTTTGCCCGTGAGATTTCTTTAAAATATTTATGTTATAATTAAAGTAATAAAATAAAGCAAAAAGCCGCCGGTCGAGCCGAAAAAATCAACTCACCAAAGCGGCTATATTGTTATTTATCGAAAGGATAGCAAATGAACACTTCCTCTATCACCACAGACAAAATCCGCCTCGGAATAAAGAAGCTCTATTCCTCAAATTCCGGTATTCATTTGAACATCAATATGACCCATCCAAAGGTACAGATGAATAATATCTCCGCCACAATAAAGGGTGTATATCCCCACTTTTTCATGGTCGAGGAATCCGAAAATCCCGAACATCGCAGTCATACTCTCACATACTCCGATGTGCTTACCGGTCTCATCGAGATAAAGGAACTTAATATCCAGAGAAGATAATTAAATCATTCTCCCAGCATACCCTCTATACTTCTCGCAAGCATCTTTTCGGAAGCCTTGAGTATTTTTGTATATGCCGAAGCTATGTCCTCGTTTCCGCTTGATGCATTGGATGCGATTGTGCTTGACATTGTTGTAACGCCGAGAGCGTCCGCAAGATTGAATACACCGTTATCAAACACAAGATTCAGCATTTCCGCACTGTCCTCGTCTCGTATGTACTTGAAGTTCAGAGTAGCCTTGTTGTAAGCGTCACGAACTCCGCTATACGATTCCGCACAAAGGTTTTCGAGAACGACACCCGTCTTTTCTATGTCTCCGTTTGTTACGGGAATACCGCAGAATGCCGCATATTCGGCTATAAGAGACACATAGTTTTCCTGAGTCTCCTCATACTTCGGATAAGGAAGCACACCGAACTCCGCGTCCATGTCTCTCAGCTTCTTTAAAGAACCGACGGGGTCACTGAAAAACATCGAGTGTCCCTGACTGAATACCCCGAGCCATCCCTCACTGTAGCTGCTTACACCGGGAGTACCGTATCCGTCACAGTAGGCGGTCTTGTTGTTGAAGATTCCGTCCACCATTTTCGAGTATACATTGTAGAATCTGTCGCCGGGTGTCTTAATTTCGGGAATGCCGCTGTCGTTCTTCTCAACGAGAGTTTCACCCGACGCAAAGAACAAAGCCTTAGCACATCCGTCATACGATACAAAGCCGAAGCGGTCACTTGCGTCCGTCTCACCGTTACCGTCAAGATCCTGTGCCGCCACATTCATGTATTTTACCATCGTGTCAAGAGTCCACTTACCCTCTCGAACAATCTCGTATGGGTCATCGAGACCGTTGTCGTCCATCATGCTTTTGTTGAAGCCGAGAATCCAGTACGCTTCTTTAAACATAAGGTGCAGGTCGCCGATAAGGAAATAAAGCCTGTCCTGTACCTCAACGTCATCCATCGCAGACGAATTCCACCACGGCTTGTCAAAATTAAGCGAATCTATTTCATTTACGTTTATAAGAGAGCCTTGGGTCGCAAAAGGAGCCACAAATTTGCTTTCGTTCCAGAAGCAGGCATATGTATCGGTGTTCGAGGCAATCTCCTTGTTCATCGTGGAGGTTACAACATCATAGTTCACCAAATCCTCAACGATTTTTATTCCCAGTCGATCGGATACCGTCATATTACGCTCGTATACCGCATCGTTAAGACCGTCTCCCGTCATTTCCTCGGCGGTCATAAAGGTGTACGCGAAGTTACTTGTGTTATTAAGAAGACGGAAATCGGAGCCGCCGTAATCCCCTGTCGGTAAATCCTCGTATAGCTTTTCGAGAGTATCTTCTTCCGACTCAACTACAACCTCTTCTTCATCGGCAGGAGTCACACTTTCTTCGGTGGGAGTGTCCACTTCCGTGTTTTTGTCGTTATTTTCGGAGCAAGACACAAGCGGAGTAAGCATGAGCATGGCAAGTATAAGTGTAAGCAAGCGTTTTTTCATTTTCCCGGTAACTCCTTAAAATATTTTATGATAATAATTATAATAATTAATTCATATATCATGTCAATGTTAACATATCGCTTACCCGTTGTCAATAGAATTTACGGAAAATAAGCACATCACAGCCATTCCATGCAAACATAAAAGCGGAAAAGGTCAATATTTGTATCAATCCCACCACACAATAAGAACAATCACGCAAGAAGTAACACAAAAGCTAAAATCCATACACAATACGCATGGAAATTTGGCGATTTTTGACTCCCCGTAAGCCTTGACACAGCAGAATGAAATGTGATATACTTTTATGATGAAAATAAAAGATTACGTGTAAATAAAGCCTTATCTTTAAATCCGATACAGAGATGTCGGCAAGATCAGCTCTTTAATTACGCTCGTTTTTCGTGCGAATTTATATAGCCGTTCCTGTCGCTCTATCGGACAAGACTTTAAGGTCTGTCAGACAGGACTTTTTTTATGCGAAAATCAAATTCTAAATCATCGGAGGAAGTTATGAAACTGGTATTCCAGCCAAACGAAAGACCCAAATTCGGTCAGATGATAGTTTTTGCTATCCAGCAGCTCCTCGCAATAATGGCAGCTACTCTCGTAGTTCCTGTTATTACAGGTAACGGCATGAGTCCTGCGGCAGCCCTTTTCGGAGCAGGAGCCGGCACACTCATCTATGTTCTTTTCACTCAGAGAAAAAGCCCCGTATTCCTCGGCTCATCCTTTGCATTCCTCGGCTCAATGGCTGCGGCATTTGCAGGTGCGACAAGTCTTGAGGTAGGCTATCTCGGACTTGTACTCGGTGCAATATTCGCCGGTCTCGTTTACGTTGTTATCGCACTCCTCGTTAAGGCTGTCGGCGTTGATTGGCTCAACAAGCTCATGCCCGCAGTTGTTATCGGTCCCACAGTAGCGATAATCGGTCTCTCCCTCGCAGGAAATGCCGTAGGTGACCTCCAGTCCAGCGGAACAGGTACAGCAAGCACAAACCTTTGCATCCTCTGCGGTCTCGTAACACTTTTCGTAACCATCCTCTGCTCCACATTCGGCAAAAAGATGGCTCGTCTCATTCCGTTCATTCTCGGTATCCTTGCAGGCTATGCCGTAGCGACAGTATTCACCGTTATCGGACTTGCAACAGGAAACGAAGCACTTCAGGTAATCAACTTCAGCGTGTTCAGCACTCTCGTTGACGGCGGTGTCGGACTCCATACATTCTTCGCAGTTCCCGAATTTACATTTGTTAAGGCTCTCGGCGGCTTCAGCGAAATCAACGGTCAGTATATCGGCTCCATCGCAGTTGCATATATCCCCGTTGCACTCGTAGTATTCGCAGAACACGTTGCCGACCACAAGAATATCTCCTCCATCATCGAACATGACCTTCTCGAAGATCCCGGTCTTGCAAGAACACTTCTCGGTGACGGTGTAGGCTCCATGGTAGGTGCATTGTTCGGCGGTTGCCCCAACACCACATACGGCGAATCCGTTGCTTGTGTTGCAATCACAGGTAACGCTTCCGTTGCTACCATCGTTACAACAGCGGTTCTCGCAATCATCATCTCGTTCCTCTCTCCTTTCGTAGCATTCGTAAACTCCATTCCATCCTGCGTAATGGGCGGTGTTTGCGTTGCACTCTACGGCTTCATCGCTGTATCCGGTCTTAAAATGATTCAGAAGGTAGACCTTGAAGACAACAAGAACCTCTTCGTAGTATCCACAATCCTCATCTGCGGTATTGGGGGTCTTGCAGTTTCCTTCGGTCAGGTTACAATCACCTCAATCGCAACTGCTCTCATTCTCGGTATCATCGTAAACCAGATGCTCGGCAGCAAAAAAGCAACCCACTAAACAAAGTCACATATATAAAAAACAGCTTATCGTAAAACGAATGAAAATCGTCCGGATAAGCTGTTTTTTTGTAAATCAGAGTTCTCCTCTTATTCGAGCAAGCACAAGTCGCATTGCGTGTTCTGTCGTGAGCTGTCTTACCTCGGTTCTGCTATGCTCCTCCATCTCGCAAAAATGCACGGTCTCGGTGTGGAAGCCGTGAATATCCGCTACTCCGAAGCATACCGTTCCCACAGGCTTCTCGGGTGTACCTCCTCCCGGACCTGCAATTCCCGTCACAGATACCGCCACACTGCACCCAAGCACCTTTACAGCACCGCAAGCCATATGTGCGGCACATTCCTCGGAGACAGCACCGTAGTTTGCAAGAACCGTATCAGGCACACCGAGTACATTCACCTTAACCTCGTTTGCATACGATACAATTCCGCCGAGAAGCACCTCAGATGCCCCCGAAATATCGGCAATTGAAGACGATATCATCCCGGCAGTACAGCTTTCGGCACATCCGACAGTCATTTTGCGTGCTTTAAGCTCGTTTATAAGCTCTACGGCAACAGAATTAATATCCATTTCTATACCCCCAAAAATAGTTTATGAAATTCACCTGTGTCGCTTGCGACAAAAAATGGTTGGAGTCGTTTTTTAAGGTGAATTTGTGCGTGAAACAGGTGAGCTTTCGACTTTTGAATCATTGAATTTTCACGCCATCCCCCTACCAAAAATCCCCGATCGATTATGAAAATGCTCGGTAGCATATCATACCGTCAGGGATTTTTTTGTTTTAATAAACTTAAAGTCTTACCAAACTATCTTCTCGCCGCCGTTTTCAGCAGACTTGAATGCATCGAGTATTATCTTGAGAATGCATCTCATCTGGTCGTGTGTTACCATCTGTTCCTCAATGCCGTCTATAGCACGAACGAAGTTACGATAGTAGTCGTGAACATCGGACTGCGGTCTTTCAACATCGTATTCATCAACGGTAATGCTGTCACGAGGAGCCATAGTCTTTGTAAGTCCGCTTGCATTCTGTACGGGAAGAACATCGGCTTCATTCCATGCCTTGCACTTAACAACGTGAGCCGGAACTCTCCAGTCTGTTATCATTGCAGTACCCTCTTTAGCTCTCATGTAGAAACGGGGCATTGCGATGAAGTTGTACGTTGCAACCTCGAGATATGCCTGCTGACCGTTTTTATACTCTATCCAAAGATGGAATCCGTCGTCAACCTCGTCGTTTGTAATGTGGTCAAATGTGCAGCGAACGGAAGCGATGTCGTAGCCGAGAATCATGCAAGCCTGGTCAATGATGTGAACACCCCAGTCGTAGAGCATACCGCCGCCGTACTTCTTGATACCTCTCCAGTCGGAAGGAATACCACGGCTGCCGTGAATTCTGGACTCAATGTTGATAACTTCACCGATTTCGCCACTGTCGTGAATCTTCTTCATAGCGAGAGCGTCAACGTCAAAGCGTCTGTTCTGGTGAACCGAGAATATCTTGCCGTTCTTGTTTGCGGCAGCTATCATTCTCTCAAGGCTTTCCATGGAAAGAGTAACGGGCTTTTCGCTGATAACATTCTTTCCGTGGTTGAGTGCGTCAATTGCGATTTCCTCGTGAACATCATTCGGAGTTGCAATTGTAACCATATCAATTGTGGGGTCTGAAAGAAGCTCTTCACGGCTGGAATATACCTTTATACCCGCCGCTCTTGCCTTTTCACATTTTGCCTCGTCAATATCGTAAATACCGGCAAGGTTGCATACGTCACTTGTGAGGAGATTCTTTACATGGAATCCCGCACCCATTCCGCCATAACCGATTACAGCAGCATTCTTTTTCATATTATTCTCCATTTCTCCGTGTCAATCGAACCGACACAGCAAAAATTGTATTTTTATAAAATTGTTTTAAGTCAGCTTGTCACTGAAACATCTTCACAATATATATTATATAAAAAATCACGGACTTGTCAAGGGGATAATAATATAATCCTTCCTTCTTAGCGGTAAATTATAACCAATAATCGCCTATCCCCATGTATTTTTACACATTCCCGTTGATTTTCGACTGAATACAGGCTATAATAATATTGAAAGAATCATACGGAGAACAATATGAATAAAAAACAGAATCTTGTATACATATGCGTGGACGGCTTGAGATACGACACTCCCCTCTCCTGCATAAAGCGACTGACGGAAAACTCATGTAAATTCACAAACGCTTTCTCGACTCATCCGCTTACAAAGCCGTATATAGCGTCCGTTTTCAGCGGAAAATATTCGACAAATACCGAGGTCGTGAATGATATAATGGACTTTGATATTCGCTCGTCTGCTTTATATAACATTCTTATCGAAAACGGATACAACGTGATTTTCGCAAATTCCTCCTCAGATCCGGATAATCTTGATTTTGCATCCCCCTTTGCCCTTTTCGTCATGACGGATAGCCTAAGCTCGTCTTTCAGAGATTCTACGGACAAATCCACCGACTATCCCCCCGAATGCGAGGTATACACTCCCCGTGACGAAGCAATATCCGCAGACGACACTAAAAAGCTTGCCGAAATCAAAGAAGCATACATGGCCGAAGCCGAAAAAGCCGACAGATATATAACATCCCTGCTCAAACACCTTGAAGCCTGCAAAGACTGCGTTACCGTACTCACATCAAGCCATGGTACACTTCTCGGAGAACACGGCAGAGTCGGTGCAAATATCTACTACACAGAAGCCGCACACGTTCCGTTTTATGTCTCCTCCGATTACCTGAAAGGCATCTCGGAATGCAATTCATACCTCGGAAGCGTTGACATCCTGCCGACAGTTCTCTCCCTCATAGGACTGAAAGACAGAATCCCGGAGGACACAGACGGCACGATACTTCTCGGGGATGACGCAAAAAGCAAGGACGGAACCATACTCATGGGGCTGGGTACCTCTCACGGATGGACAAACGGGTACGAATGGAGAGCGTATGTAAGCTCCGACTACACCTATGCACTCTATCTCAGAGACGGAATGGAATTTCTTTTCGACAACAACAACGACAAGAATCAGGAAAACAGCCTCGTCCTCGATAAAGAACACTTCGAGAAAAAAGTGGAGCTTAGAGGCCGTATGTACACCGAAATGAATCGTACAGACGACAAATTTCACACAAGCAATTACTACAAAAACAGACTTTGCGGACGAGAGTAAGCACTTATACGTCAAATCGTCGAAAAAAGCCGAATAAGCCGTAGTATTGCCGTGTACATTCTCCCTTGACAATATGCGTAAAATATATTAAAATAACTATGTATGAAAAAAACAGTATTCACAGCAAATTTTCATGAAAGGTGAAATTATAATGGACACACAGAGAAAGAGCGAGCTTACTGAAATTGCCCGCAAAGTTCGTGTCGGAATCATCGACGCTGTTCACTCGGCAAAAAGCGGACATCCCGGAGGAAGTCTTTCAATTGCCGACGTGCTTACCTATCTCTATTTTGAGGAAATGAATATCGATCCCGCCGACCCCAAAAAGGCTGACCGTGACCGTCTTGTTCTCTCAAAGGGACATTGTGCCCCCGGTCTCTACTCCACCCTTGCTCAGAGAGGATTTTTACCCGTTGAGGATTTAAAGACCCTCCGTCACACAGACAGCTATCTTCAGGGTCACCCCGACATGAAGCACACCCCCGGTATCGACATGAGTTCCGGCTCTCTCGGACAGGGTTCCTCCACCTCCTGCGGTATGGCACTTGCACTCAAGCATGATAACTCCGCCGCAAGAGTTTACGCTATCATCGGAGACGGCGAAAGCGAAGAAGGACAGGTTTGGGAAGCGGCAATGTTTGCGTCTCACTACAACCTTACCAACCTCTGCTGGCTCATCGACTTCAACGGCCTCCAGATAGACGGTGCAATTCAGGACGTAATGAACCCCACCCCCTATGACACAAAGTTTGCCGCATTCGGTTGGAACGTACTTGAATGCGATGCACACGATTTTGACTCCATCGAAGCGGCATTCAAGGCTGCAAGAGAATGCACAGACAAGCCCTCCGTTATAATCAGCCACTCCGTAAAGGGCAAGGGCGTATCGTTCATGGAAAACAATGTATCCTGGCACGGCACCGCTCCGAACGATGAACAGTACGAAGTAGCTATGAAAGACCTTGGCGAAAGATAACATCACTTCGGCGAAGTCGCTATGCGTGACCTCGGCGAAAGATAAGCTTTCCGAAAGATAACTTCGTAAAAAACAAAATACAACAAACCTACCGTTTTTCCATATAAATCGAAAGGAAATAATATCATGGCAGATAAAATCGCTACCCGTGAGGCATACGGTAACGCACTTGCCGAATTCGGTGCAGTGTATGATAACCTTGTAGTACTCGACGCAGACCTTGCGGCAGCTACAAAAACCGGCACATTCAAAAAAGCGTTCCCCGACAGATTCTTTGACTGCGGTATCGCCGAAAACAACATGATTTGTGTCGCAGTCGGTATGTCCCTTTGCGGTAAGATCCCCTTTGCTTCCACATTCGCAATGTTTGCGGCAGGCAGAAGCTTTGAGCAGATCAGAAACTCCATCGGCTATCCTCACGCAAACGTAAAAATCGGTGCTACTCATGCCGGTGTTACAGTAGGTGAGGACGGTGCAACACATCAGTGCTGTGAAGATATAGCCCTCATGCGTACTATCCCCGGAATGACCATAATCAACCCCGCAGACGCAGTTGAAGCAAGACTTGCAGTAAAGGCCGCAATCGAAATGAACGGTCCCGTATACCTCCGTTTCGGCAGAATGGCGGTTCCCACCTTCTTTGACAACACCTATGACTTCAAGATAGGCAAGGGTCACAAGATGGCAGACGGAAATGACGTTTCTATTATCGCAACAGGTATTGAGGTTGAACAGGCACTTCTCGCCCGTGAGCTTCTCGCAAATGAAGGAATCTCCGCTTCCGTTGTAAACATCGCAACAATTAAGCCTCTCGACAACGAGCTTGTTCTTGCCGAAGCTGAAAGATGCGGATGTATAGTAACCTGCGAAGAACACAATATCATCGGCGGTCTCGGCGGTGCTGTATCTGAGCTTCTCGCAGAAAGAAGACCCACACCCGTTCTCAGAGTCGGCGTAAACGATGAGTTCGGTCGCAGTGGTCCCGCAAAGGAGCTTGTATCCTACTTCCACCTCGACGCTGTAGCTATCGCAGAAAAGGCAAAGGCCGCAGTTGCTCTCAAGAGATAAATAAAAATAATACGACCCTCGGAAATCACATCAAAGTGAAGACCAAGGGTCTTTTTTTATTCTTTTACTCTAATCGAGCCGTCTCTGTATGCACCGATAAGCTCTCTCAGGTCGTTTATTCTGACCATAAGCTCCTCGCCGTAGTCAATGTCCGCTATATTTACACGCTTTTCCATCTTTTCGACAATGCTTACCTTAGGTGTTATGTCTGCGTCCTCACCCTCATAAGGCTTATGCTCCGCAAGTCTGAGCGAATGGCTGTCGTATATGAGAGTGTATCCTGCAATTCCGGTTTTAACACGATACGCCTTTGATATTCCGCCGTCTATTACAAACAGCTTTCCGTCTCCCTTTATCGGACTTTCACCGTCACATCTGAGAACGGGTACATGACCGTTTATTATGTGTCCGTGTCGTCTGTCGAGTCCGAATTCTTCCAGTATCATCTCGCAAACCTCAGCAGAATGAGTATGCGTGTAGTAAGGGTCGTAATGCTCCGTTCTCAATTCTTCGTTGTTTTTGTCGAGGAAAGTCCTCTCGAAGAATGCCATCTTGTCTTTGCCGTAAAGAGGAGAATCCGCACCGCACCAGAGATACCACATATAATCCGATGCCTGTTCCTGCTCAGGTGAACCGAACTGCCCGAAATAAGCCTTTCTCACCGCCTGCTCTATTCTGTCAAGGAGCTTTTTGCCGTGAAGCTTTTCGACAGTGTCCTCAAACGGAAGTGCAATATCACGAAGCTCTCCCGACTCCGTAAGAGGTATACAGCCATGGTAAAGGAGGTTTCCGTTTATGGTTTTGTACATTCCTCCGTAGTCGTACAGGAACTTTATATGCCCTCTCAGTCTCTGCGAATGGTGGAAAGAGCTGCCGAGGATTCTGACAAGCTCGCTTTCCTCACGACTGAGCTTTAACGGGTCGCTTGGGTCAACGGTCGGGAAACAGGTGTCACGAAGCTTATATTCCACCCCGTCGATTTCGATAACTCCCCTCTCAAAGTCCACCTTTTTAAACAGACTGCGTGATTCCATTCCGTATTCGGGATGACGTGCAATAAGCTGTCCCTCAAGCTTGAACTGTATCACCGATATTGCCTTGTGCATCTTTGCGGTCAGAGAATGCTCGATAGAATCGTATACAACATCGTCAAGAGTATGCGGATAGAAGTAAATACACGGGTCGTCACGGTATACCTCAGATGCAAATACGGACAGCGGACGAAGATTCAAGCCGTAGCCGTCCTCAAGCACGTCAAAGCTGTTGTAGCCGAGTGCTATTCTGATAACATTCGCTATAAGTGCAGTGTTTCCTGCCGCCGCACCCATCCAGCTTATGTCGTGGTTTCCCCACTGTATATCAATGTGAGAAAACGTCATAAGCTCATCCATTATCTTGTCGGCTCTCGGACCTCTGTCAAAAATATCTCCGATAATGTGAAGACGGTTTATAGTGAGACTGCGGATAAGAGAGCATACCGCAACAATAAAATCCTCCGCAATTCCCGTTTCAAGTATAGCGGAAATTATTTCGGAGTAATAGTATTCACGGTTTATGTCGTCCGTCACGTTTAGAAGCTCGTCAAGGACGTAAGCAAAGCTCTGCGGCATCTTCTCTCTTACCTCCGCACGGGTGTATTTAGCCGATACGGATTCGCATACAAGAATAAGTCTGTATATTACAATACTGCACCATTCATCGTTCATTTCACCGCTGAGATGCAGTTTTTTTATCTCACTTTCGGGATAATAAATCAGCATTGCAAGGCGGTTTCTTTCGCTTGCAGGTATGCTTTTCTCGAATATCAGGTCTATTTTCGACCTTATCATACCCGATGCGGAACGGATAAGTCTGAGAAACGACTCATACTCACCGTGAAGATCACTGAAAAAATATTCCGTTCCTTTGGGCAGACTTCTCTCGGCACAGAGATTTATAACCTCGGATGCGGCAGACTCCACCGACGGATAGTTACGAGCAAGAAGCTCAAGAAAATGCAGATCGTTCTTATATTGGTTCATTCAAAGCACCGCCTGTACATTTTAGTTCAGTATAAATTATACCAAATCCGTATGCAAAATTCAACCGCCTGAGCTATTGTTTTTCAGTAGGGTTTGTGCTATACTAAATCAAAACAATAACGAAAAAAATAAAAAAGGTGAGTATAATGAAAAGCTTAACCGAAAAATATACCTGCGAGATTTGCGGACGGGTGCATGACTCCATCGTTAGTGATTGCTTTATCGAAAAAGACGCTCTCCGTCACCTGCCCGAAGTCGTAAAAAAATATAACTCAAAAAAGCCGTATGTGCTGTGTGACCTGAATACTTATAAAGCCGCCGGTGAAAGAGTCGTCTCAATCCTTAGCGAAAACGGAATCTCTCCCGTACTTCACGTCATAAACTCCACCGAACCCTCACCGAACGAAACGACAGTCGGAGACGCTGTAATGTATTGTCCGAAAGATACGGATTTTGTCATCGGAGTCGGCGGCGGCGTAATAAACGATACCTCGAAAATTCTTGCAATGACGAAAAACGTACATATGGCTATAGTCGGAACAGCACCCTCCATGGACGGCTTTGCTTCCGCTACATCCTCCGTTGACCGTTCGGGACTTAAAATCTCACTGCCATCGAAATGCCCCGACTGTGTTATAGGTGACTCAAGCATTCTTTCGGTCGCACCCGTACATATGATACGCTCTGGAATCGGCGATATGCTGGCAAAATATGTAAGTCTTGTCGAATGGAAGATAGCTCACCTCATCCTCGGCGAATACTACTGCGAAAATATAGCCTCCACTATGAAAACCGCACTCGATAAATGTGTTACAAACGCAAAATCGGCGGTAAACGGAGACGAAAATGCGGTGCTTGCCGTAATGGAAGGACTTACTCTCGGCGGTATCATGATGAACCATGCGGGAATGAGCCGTCCTGCCTCCGGTATGGAGCATTATATTTCTCACATCATAGATATGCGTTCTCTTGAATTCGGCACTCCCCACGACCTTCACGGAATCCAGTGCGGTATAGCAACTCTCCACACAATACGAATGTACGAGAGCCTTGCACAGTATCTGAAAAATCCGATAGATATATCCGCCGCCGAGATGCACGCAAAGAGCTACGACCTTGAAAGTCATAACTCTCTCATGCGTGAAAAGCTCGGAGCAGGTGCCGAAACAATGATAGCTCTCGAAAAAAAGGAAGGCAAATACTCTCCCGAAAAGCACGCAAAGAGAATAAGAATAATCGCAGAAAAGCAGTCGGAAATTCTCGATATAATAAATACACTTCCGAAATCAAGTGAGCTTGAAGCAATGATGAAAGAAATTTCCCATCCGACAAAATTCAGCGAAATAGGACTTTCCGATGATGACGTAAAAACCGCAGAGCTTTTTGCACGTGACATTCGTGACAAATACGTTCTCGGACGACTTCTCTGGGATATAGGTCTCACTGACTGAGATAAAAAAAGTTTGTGCAATGATATTCTCCGATTAAACTGTCGGATTATATCATTCTACACAAACTTTTTGTTTTATGCCATTGTTTTGAGCATTTCAAGCGATACCGAATATTTTACATCACGACCGCCGTCAAACGCACGATATTCTTCAAGCATATATTCACCCATACGATGAACCTCATTGCCGTTTGAGCCTGCTATATGCGGTGTCAGGAACACATTTGGAAGAGTATACAGCTTGCTGTCCTTTTCGGGTGGCTCCGGGAAAGTTACGTCAAGCACCGCAGAACGAGTCGGAACAGCTTCAAGAGCTTCAAGCATGTCACTCTCAACCACCTGAGCACCACGTCCCGTATTAATGAACGCTGCACACGGCTTCATCTTCGAGAAATGTGCCTTGTTTATGATTCCGACAGTCTCGCTGTTGTTTGCAAGGTGATTCGATATAACATCGCATTCCGCAAATATAGTCTCAAGGTCTGCCTTTACCACTCCGAGACGTGCGGCATTTTCATCCGATAAGAACGGGTCGAAAACAAGTACATCAACCTTGTCGAGAGTTTTCAGTCTTTCAATGACCATCTTTCCTATCATTCCCGCACCGAGAATACCGACCTTTATTTCGTATATTCCCGGGTATCCAGAAAATGAGCGTCCGCTCCAGTCACTTCCCTCTCCCTGTCTGTGGTATCTGTTGAAATATCCCTTTGAAGCAAGCATTATCTCCGCAAAGCTGTATTCCGCAACAGGAACCGCATTTGCAGCCCACGCACTGAAAACAGCTATTCCGCATTCGAGAAATTCTCTTGCAAAGGTCTGAACCGAGCCTGCACCGTAGAATAAAGCTTTTACGTTCGGAAGGTAGGTTTTTATCTCCTCCGAGCTGAAATGCGGCATTCCCCAGGTAGAGAAAATATACTCCGCCCTGCCGAGAATATCTCTGTACTCCTCAAGCTCATTCTTTGTGATAACGTGGTCTGTTTCAAACTCAAGCTCACTGTGAAGTGCGTCCATTACCTCTTTTGAGTAGACGTTGTTAACAGAGCCGCTTGAGCCGAAAAATATCGCCTTTTTCATTGTACTGCTCTCCTGTCAACTGAAAATATAGCTGCCGAAATCCTCAAATTCAAGAATATCGGATAAAATGTAGTTTGAAATAAACATTCCCGCAGGAGTCAGCGAATAAACTCCCTTGTTTTGCGTCATGTAGCCGTTTTTTATAAACTTCTCGCACTTGTCACCGTACATGGACTCAAATGAATGCCCGAAGCGATACATAAATTCTCTCGAATCTATTCCCGCAACAAGTCTGAAACGAAGCATGACGTATTCTCCCATGCGTTCTCTTTCCTCAACCTGTTCGTATTCGTCCGTCAGCTTAATCTTTGAATCACGAATCGCATTTCCCTTTATATATTTTTCAATATCGGGAGTAAAGGAGAAGCGTGCCTTGTTGAAATACGAATGTGCGGACACTCCGAAGCCGAGATATTCGTCACAGTTCCAGTATTTCAGGTTGTGTACGCACATATGCCCGGGACGAGCGAAGTTTGAAATCTCATATTGCAGGTATCCGTGTTCTCTGAGTCTGTTTATGGAGCTGAGATACATATCCGCTTCCGTGTCGTCTCCCGGGAGATAAGGGGAAATACTGTCGTAATTTTTGTAAAAAGCAGTTCCCGGCTCTATTTTCAGGTCATAGAGAGAAATGTGATCGGGTCTGAGTGAAGTCGCAAACTCAATACTTCTCGCAAGAGACTGCGGAGTTTGATACGGTATACCGAACATGAGGTCAAGGTTTATATTCGTGAATTTCGCATCCCTCGCCATTCTGTAGGAACGCAGGAAATCTCCGCGTGTGTGCCGTCTCGAAAGTGCCTTAAGCTCATTGTTGTTCGCACTTTGCAGACCCATGCTGAGACGGTTTACGCCCATTCTGTGAAGCTTTACAAGGGTCGCATACGTCACTGTCGCAGGGTTAGCTTCTATCGAGAATTCCGCACGCTTTGTCAGCTTGAAATTCTTTTTAACGGCATTTATAAGCCTGTAAAGCTCATGCGGCGGTATGCAGGTAGGAGTACCTCCCCCTATGAAAACCGAATCAGGCTCATAAGCGGAGGCGGCTTCCGAATAGCTTTCTATATGAGCGATAAGAGCGTCAATATATCTTACTATTATATCCTCAGACGACGGAGGTGCAGAATTAAAGTCACAGTAAGCACACTTTGAGATACAAAACGGAATATGGATATAAATTCCGAGTCGTTTTTTGTCTCCGTATGTGAAACTCATTGAAAAATTCTCCCGAAAAATCAGTTTTCGTCGTCGAGCTTGAGAACCGCCATGAATGCCTCCGGAGACACCTGAACGGAACCGAGCTGACGCATCTTCTTCTTACCCTCTTTCTGCTTTTCGAGGAGCTTCTTCTTTCTCGTGATGTCACCGCCGTAGCACTTCGCAAGTACGTCCTTACGGAGAGCCTTAACCGTCTCACGTGCGATAATCTTAGAGCCTATTGCCGCCTGAATCGGAACCTCAAAGAGCTGTCTCGGGATGTTATCCTTGAGCTTTTCCGCAATCTTTCTCGCACGTCCGTAAGCCTTTTCAGAATGCACGATAAATGTAAGTGCGTCAACCATGTCTCCGTTAAGGAGGAAGTCAAGCTTAACAAGGTCGGACGGCTCATATCCCTCAAGCTCATAGTCAAGGGAGGCATATCCGCGGCTTCTCGATTTAAGTGCGTCAAAGAAGTCGTAGATAATTTCGTTCAGCGGCAATTTATAGTGAAGCTCAACTCTTTCCGTGTCGATGTACTTCATGTCTATAAATATGCCTCGTCTGTCCTGACAAAGATCCATTATTCCGCCGACGTACTCCGTGGGAGTAATGATAGCCGCAGCAACTATAGGCTCATAAGCCGTGTCTATCTCATCGGGGGAGGGATAGTTTGTCGGGTTGTCGATGTATATTGTCTCGCCGTTTGTCTTCTTTATTTCGTAAATAACACTGGGTGCCGTTGTGATAAGGTCGAGGTTGAATTCTCTTTCAAGTCTCTCCTCGATTATTTCCATGTGGAGGAGTCCGAGGAAGCCGCAACGGAAGCCGAAGCCGAGTGCGATAGAGGTCTCAGGCTCAAACGTAAGTGCCGCATCGTTGAGCTGGAGCTTTTCGAGTGCGTCCTTAGTCTCGTTATACTTTGCACCGTCTGCCGGATAAATACCTGCGTATACCATGGACTGAACCTTTTTAAATCCGGGGAGGGGTTCATCGGCAGAAACCTCCGCATGAGTTACCGTGTCACCGACCTGAGTTTCGACTACGTTCTTTATAGAAGCCGTGAAATATCCTACCTCACCTGCGGAAAGCTCTCCTGTGGGTCTGAGTCCGAACGGATCCATTACACCGACTTCAACAACGTCAAATTCAGCTCCCGTGTTCATGAGCTTGATTTTGTCTCCGCTTTTGAGAGTTCCCTCCATTACTCTGATGTATACGACAACTCCGAGGTAACTGTTGTATACGGAGTCGAATATAAGAGCCTTGAGAGGTGCGTTTTCGTCTCCGTCGGGACAAGGTATGTCACGGATTATCGCAGTCATTACGTCCGCAATATTCTGACCTGTCTTAGCCGATACAACGGGACAGTCCTCTGCGGGAATGCCGATAACATCCTCGATTTCAGCCTTGCACTTGTCGGGCATAGCCGAGGGGAGGTCTATTTTGTTGATTACGGGAACTATTTCGAGGTTTGAATCTACCGCCAGATAAGCGTTTGCAAGGGTCTGAGCCTCGATACCCTGAGTAGCGTCAACTATCAGCAAAGCACCCTCGCAGGCATTGAGCGAACGTGATACTTCATAGTTAAAGTCAACGTGTCCGGGGGTGTCAATCATGTTAAGAGCATATTTTTCACCGTCGGGTGCAGTGTAGTCGATTCTTACCGCACGAGCCTTGATGGTAATACCTCTTTCACGCTCAAGCTCCATGTTGTCGAGGAGCTGTTCCTCCATGTCTCTTGCTTCGACAGTATTTGAAAACTCAAGTATTCTGTCGGCGAGAGTCGATTTGCCGTGGTCTATGTGAGCTATTATAGAAAAATTTCTGATATGCTTTTGTTTTTCACTTACAGCCATTTTATTCTCCGTTAAGCATATGATTTTAACAATATTATACTATCATATAGTATAGCATAAAACAGTCCAAATTTCAATTGCATTGTAAAACACGCACGATTTTTTTAATAAAATATCCGACCTGAATCGGGTTGCAAGCTCGGCAATTCCGTTTACAGGTCGGATAAAATTTTATTCTTCCGCTATTCCCTTTTCGATAAGAGTATCAAGGAAGTGTCGTACATCGTTTGTCGCAGTTTCCTCGTCAGTGTCAAACTCATCTGTGACAGCCGCAACGATTTCGGAAAGCTCCGCTCCTTCCTCCAGCTTTTTCACAATGACAGCACCAACGCCGTTCAGTGCAACGAATCCGTTAATTTTCGCAGACATTTCGCCTGTAGGAACGAGCATTACCTCGCCTGCTATCTCACGCAGTACAAAATTCTTGTTAAGCTTCATTTTCGTCCTCATCTTTCGGATATTTTTCGACAAATTTCTGAGCCAGTCTCAGATATGCCGCAGTTTTGTCACAGCTGTATTTCGGAACTGCGGTAAACTCCCCGTTCTCGGCATAGCATGAGGCAGGGCAGGCTTCGCAAGCGTTACGCATGGTACAACCGGTGCAAGCGGAGGGGAGATATATTTTCTCTCTCTCCTCACGGGTGCGTCTCCAAGCCTCGTCAAAACCAAGCTCAAGCATGGAGTGAGACGGCTCTTGCATCATTCCGCAGGGACGCATTTCTCCACTGTAGGTCAGCCAAAACGAAGTCATGCCGGCTCTGCAACGAATCTTCTCCGTAGGCAGCTCCATGCACTCACCGCATTCGGAGATGGTGTTCCCCTCGAGCATATTTCGACACCGTGTCACCATTGCCTCTTCCCCGAAACGGCGGAGGTCGTAACGGAACGCAAATTCGGCAGCCTCGTCCGCACTCACACGCACGGGAGCGTAATTGCAAAGCTCACAGGCTCTGACCGGCGGAAACATATAAGTCGCCACCTGAATCGGAACACGCTTTTCCTCTGCGAAAGACATAACGGAGTCGAGATCGTCCTTGTTCAGCGGAGTGAGACTGTAGTTGAGCTTTAGCGGAATTCCGGCTTCAATCAGACCGCAAACAGCCGAATACGCACGTCGGAAAGCGTCACCGTCACCGCAAAGTCTGCGATAAGTCTCCTCGGATGCCCCATACAGCGTGAGATTTACACGAGCCGGAAAATCATCCGCAAGCCTTTTTATCTTGTCCTCGGTGATGAGAGTGCCGTTCGTGTTAATGGAAACTGAAAGACCGAGTCTCTTTGTCTCCGAGTAAATATCGAAGAAATCGCTGCGGAGGAACGGCTCACCACCCGTAAGCAGTAGCAGGAACATCCCCGACTTCTGAGCCACCCTTGCAGTCTCGACCCACTGCTCCGTAGAAAGCTCCGTCTTTTTCACCAAATCGTCGTTGGCTTTTTTGTGGATATAGCACATCCTGCATTCGAGGTTGCAACGAGCGGTAAGCTCAAACGTGCCTGACAGCGGAGTACCGTTCTGAGCCGCCTTGTAAGAGAGAAAATCAATAAATCGAGTGTAGTTAGATGGCATAATTCACCTCGGGATAAATTTTTCGAGAAGCTCAACCGCACGCACATCGGGGGTACAGGCAAGCTCAATTACGGAAATGTGCGGAAT
>CAYWFS010000032.1:0-23095 GCA_964457685.1 uncultured Ruminococcus sp.
TCGATATCGCATCGGACTCATTTTTGTTTTATTGACAAGCTATATTGGGTGGGGGGAAAGACAATTGCAATATTTCTTATAAGACAAAAAATTACATCGTGAATTTTTTATTATGTTGTTCCTCAAACAAACAAAAAAACTCCCGTCAGTTTAATCTAACGAGAGTTTTTTACGGTTATACCGTTATCGGAGTGACTGGATTCGAACCAGCGGCCTCTTGGTCCCGAACCAAGCACTCTACCGGACTGAGCCACACCCCGATTGCCTAACTATTATACCACGATATTTCGGATTTGTCAATAGCTTACGGCAAATTTCTGCATTGCATTCGACACTACTCTACAGCGACTCTCCGTTTATGAATCTTTCAAAGCAATCTGTCGGATATTCCGCACGGACTCCTTCAACGTGGAGATAGCGTATTCTTTCATAGTCGTAGCTCGACAGCGGTCTTTCAAACACGTCAACGGAATGTGCCGCAACAAGGTAGTCATTCCTCTGAAATCCCACCACGATCAGGGTATGATAAAAATCTCCGTCCGCTCGCCCAAGCTGGATTACATCCCCCAGTCTCAGTCCGCCCTCTCCCGTCTCGCTCATAAACGGTCCCACGCTCTCATTTGAGGTCATGAACGTATAGAAAAACTCCACTCCCGTCCATGCCGCCGCCCGTTCCTGTGACGATATATAGTACCAACCGAAATCTCTTTGATAATTCATCACGCAGCTTCCGGCATACACGCACTGCGACACAAAGTTTGTGCAATCACCGCCTATTCCGTTAAAGCTCTCGAAAAGCGGACTTCTTGCAAATGCCCACCTTTCAGCGTACTCCACCGCCCTCTCACGGTCATATTTTCTAATCACAAGCATAAAAAACCTCGCAGTATACCGTTTGCTACAGTATATTCCCGCGAGGTTCATGTTATTTCTTTTCTTTGAGCTTTTTCAGAATTTTTTCTATCTCGGCATCGTTTTTCAGTATCTCTTCACGAAACTCCCTTGCCGACATCCTAAGCACTCCAGAACGCAATGCCTGAAGTTGTATCAGCCCGTCCGAGGTCACAACCCTTACAGAATGGTCGTTTCCTATCTCGTAGACCAGCTTTTCTATATACGTGTCTCCAAGCTCGTCCTCTTTTGTATAAACAACGGTTATTCCCTTGTAGTCAAGCTTTCGTCTGACCGCACCTTTCACGTTGTATGCGTCATAGACAAGAATTATATTCTTTCCCGTGAATGCCTTGTAGTTTGCAAGAATTGCACATAGCTGTTCTCTTGCCCCCTCGAGGTCGTATTCCGCTATAGCCGAAAGCTCATCCCACGCAAATATTACGTTGTATCCATCGATTATATAGAGGGAGCTTTTTTCTTTTTTTCGGGGTCGCTCGTTTACTATGATGGGCTTTTTCGGCTCTGAATATATCGGCCGGCGTATAGGACCGAACTCACGCTCCATTATTGCTTCAAGCTCTCTCTCGTCTATACTCATGCTTTTGCGAACCTGTACGGTCTCCTGCGGTATCGCTTCTTCCTTTTCGTCCTTACGCATTTCAAGATGCATATATGACGGAACCTCATTCCACGGTATAACAATTCCCGCCCCATGTGAACAGAAAACGCTGTCGGGTGTATTTGACGTGTCAGCGGTCGGTTCGTATGCGTACTCGGCTACCACTTTTTCAGTCTCGTGACATGGGTAATATCCGTCAAATGCAACGGACAGCTTTCCTTTTCCGTGTGTGAATGCGGAAACTTCACTTGCATATTCTCCGAACTCCGACACCGGCACCTTTCCGACAAGCACTGACGACTGTGCAAGAGCTTCATTTACGTCAATGCTTCCGTTACGCATTGTTATATCGTTTATCGCACGACCGACGTATTCTCCCGGAATCTCCATACGGAATGAATAATAAGGCTCAAGCAAAACGCACTCCCCTCTTTCGGCAAGCGTCATAAGTCCCTGTCGCAATGCACGGTAGGTAGCTTCTCTGAAATCCCCTCCCTGAGTGTGCTTTATATGGGCTCGTCCGCTCACAAGTGTCACTTTCACATCGGTTATCGGTGAGCCTGTCAAAACTCCGAGGTGTGTTTTTTCATCCAGATGCGTCATTATCAGTCTCTGCCAGTTGAGATCGAGAGCATTTTCACTACAGTCGGAGCAGAAAGTAAATCCGCTGCCACGCTCTCCCGGCTCTATCATGAGATGTACCTCGGCATAATGACGCAGTGGCTCAAAGTGCCCTACACCTTCGACCTTTCCCGAGACCGTTTCCATGTACATTATTCTTCCGTCAGTAAATTTCACGTCAACTCCGAATCTGTCGGAAATAAGCCGTACCAAAATCTCCGTTTGAACCTGCCCCATTATGTGTGCGTTGATTTCGGAAAATCTTTCGTTCCAAACTATTCCGAGAAGCGGTTCTTCCTCCTCAAGCTCACGAAGCTTCGGCAGAAATTGCATTGGGTCGCAGTCTTTCGGGAGCTTCAGTCGGTAGCTGAGTACGGGAACAAGGCTCGGTAGGCAGTCTGTTGCTTCAAGTCCGAGTCCCTGTCCTGCGTATGTTTCGCTGAGTCCCGTAACCGCACATATATCCCCTGCCTCCACCGTTTCAACGGCAACGAATTTTGAACCCGAGTACATTCTTATTCCGCTTATCTTTTCCGCAATCTCGTTATCTCCTCCGTCTGAGGTTCCGCTTTTCTTCGGAAAATATTCTACAATCTGACGGTTTGAAAGACTTCCGCCCGTTATCTTCATATAGCTGAGTCGTGTTCCGTTTGAATCGTGACCTATCTTATAAACCTTTGCGGAAAATTCATCGGCATAGCACTTGTCAGAGTTCAGTGTGTCGAGGGCATAAAGAAGCTCTTCAACTCCGTCAAGCTTCAAGCCGCTTCCGAAAAAGCACGGAAAAAGTCGGCACTCAGATACAAGTCTCATCTGCTCCGCTTCAACGACTTCTCCGCTTTCAAGATACGAATCAAAAAGCTCATCGTCAAGAAGTGCAATATGCTCGTCACGTTCTTCGCTTGCATAATCCACCGCTTCATTTCCGAGAGATGACGTTATTTCATGCATTACACTCTCACGTGAGACCCCGAGATTCAATGCAAGATCCATTTTCGTTACGAAAACAAAGGTGGGAATGCCGTGCTTTCTGAGGAGCTTCCACATGGTTTCTGTATGAGCCTGCACTCCCTCGCTACCGCTTATTACAAGGACGGCACAATCAAGCACGGAAAGAGTTCGTTCGGTCTCACCGGAAAAATCAACGTGACCCGGAGTATCGAGTAACACAAAGCTGCTGTCTCCGAACTCAAATCTCGCACTTTTAGAGAATATCGTTATGCCCCTCTCCTTTTCAAGCTCATGCGTGTCAAGAAAGGTATTTCGTTTGTCCACACGTCCCTGCGTTTTTATCTTTCCCGCAACATAAAGCATTGCTTCCGTAAGAGTAGTCTTTCCTGCGTCAACGTGTGCGATTATTCCGACCACCGTTTTTTTCATCAGTTTCTCCATCATCAAAAGAAAAAACGGACTTTTATTTTTTGTCCGATTTTTCCGTATTTTCGTTATTTTTCGCTTTCTTTTTTCTCAGTGCCTTTACAGCAAAATATACCGCCACAAACAGCACCGACGGAATAAGCGAAAGAAGTGCATTAACTCCGACGTTACATCCTCCGCATATCTTTCCGCCTGTTTTCGTAAGCATAATAAACAGTGCGAAAAGTACGGACGCACAAGAAAACACAACGTCTGCGTTATTATATGCCGCCGCATTTATTTTCGGCTTCATGATTATTTCCGTCACTGCTACACTCGAAATAAGTGCGGAACCTGCAAGAATCGTTGCTCCGATTTCGCTTGACGAAAACACAAGAGAGGTCACAACAGATAGAGCCGAGAGGACTGCTCCCCAAACTGCCCCGAATCCGATTGACACCTTTGTGTTTTCGAGAATTTTTGCGTTTTCTCCGCCCGAATAGTTTCCGAATGCAAGTGCAAGAACGGACGCAAAATCCGCAAGCAATCCCCAAATGAGGATGAATACGGGTGATAGCTCAAACAGTCCGAAGCAAACCGCCACGGTCATTATGACAAGTCGGGAGGTCTGTGCCGCAGTCAAATAAAACTTTGCCGCAGTTATGTTTCCGACAGCTCTCTCCGAGGTTTTCAGCACACGAACCACTCCGTCAAGTCCGCCCGAAAGCTCACCAGACGAGTTTGTCTGCGAATTACCGCTCTGCGAATTATCGCACGGATGAACTACCGCATCGGAATTTCTTGCAAGAGTTTCGGGTACATTTCTCATACTCGACCTTGCAACAGTAATTCCGAACTCAGAATGTGCAAGTACCCCGGAGTTCCATACGCTCTTTCCGACAGCGAGAGTAGCTTCACCGCCCAGTTTTTTCATAACTCCGACAGCCGCTTCCGCATATTCTCTGTCGCTGAGTCCCTCAAATGAAATTATAGCTCCGTTTGAGCTTTTTGCCTTCTCTGCCTTTCCGTATTCCAAAACCTTAACGCTTCTGTCAAAAAGTCCTATTCTACGTAAATAGTAAAGGTCGGACTGTGGAGTTCTCGAAAATACCACGGGAGATATTTCTTTTCCCTTTATATATGCGATATTTTCACGAGCGTGGTCTTCCTCTTTTTCGGCTATGGCAAAGTAACCGACAAATGTCATGTACTGTGTAAGCACGGGAAGTCTTATGAGACTCGGAAACTGCGAAACTCTGCGTGCGACAGCCAAAACTCTGCCACCGCTTATCTCAAATCCGGCACATTCTCTGAAGATTTTTCGACGTGTTTCAGTATCAAGCTCTACCGTACCGTTTTCGGTCTCTATGGTTGTACAGCATCGCATTACATCGTCTATACTTCCGCAAGACAGTGCATAAAGCTCATTGTCTTCAAGCACAAGTGAGGTCTCCATGCCCATTGAACCTTCGGCTTCGTGTCCTCTGTGGTCTGCTATCGAGCATGAATTTTTCGGAGCTTTTCCCGTCAGCTTCACATACGAATCCATCGCAAGGTGAGTGAGCTTTTCGGGTGAAGTCAGACTTTTTTCTCCCGTTTCTCCGACTGAAATACCGTTACTTACGCTGAGGGAAGCCGCCTGAGCATAGTCGAGCAGTCTTTCGAGTCCTTTATTCTCCCGTATTTTTTCGCCATCGGTATATCCATTTGAGGTGCGACAGGCTGCGATTACGGCTTCCCCCGATTTAAAGAAGGAAGAAGTACAAAAGACAGCCGTTTTTATATTGCCTATTTTTCCGAGACGTTCGGGTCGTCTGATAATGCTTGAGCTTCCTTTTTTCGAGCGAGATTTTTTCCCCGAGGATGCGTCACGACAATCATGCACCGCTATCGAGAAGATAATGTACCCGATAACCGTCAAAAACTCACTCATTGCGGCAGTAGCCATTGACATAGACGAAAGGAACACACTCGGCAGATTCTTCTGACTTCCGACAAGCATTGCAAGCATGGTGAGAAGCATAACACAGCCGAGCATCACGAGAGATACCGTGCGGCTTCTGTCTCTTAGATTTTCTATTTCAGGAATATCTCCGCATTCAAGCTCAATTCCGCCATGCTTCATGTATACAAGAGTTTCCTCTCCCGTAGCCACCGCAAGCATTCTCACGCTTCCCGAAATTACCGTTGAGCCTGCAAACAGCATATTTGAGCGAAACTCACACGGTACATCGTGACTTCCGTCTGCAAGCTTTATTGCGGTATTGAATTTTTTCATCGGAGTTTTGTTTTCGGTTATTCCCTTTTCGGACACAGTTACAGAGCCGTTTGCAAGAACTCTGCCGTCACACGGAACCTTATCTCCGGCTTCGAGAAAAACTATATCTCCGGGAACTATCTCCGCCGAGCTTATCATTTTCACTCTGCCGCTTCTGATGACCGAAACCGACGGTATCTTTGATCTCGCCGTATCCTCGAGTATTCTTTCGGCTCGAATAAATGTGACTGCACGGACGGCGGCTCCGAGGATAAGTATGGCTGTGATAAGTCCTGCCTCGCCCTTTCTTTCAAACATAGCGGAGCAGACTGCACTTATCACAAGGAGCAATGTCGCTATATCGAACACGGAGGCGAACATTCCCTGAGAGGTATAGCCGTTTCCTACACTCCAAAGCAGATTTCTGCCGTATATTCGCCGCCGTTTTCCGACCTCACGCTCATCAAGACCCTTATACATATCTGCCGACAGCTTTTCAAGTGCTTCACTGTCCGTCAGCAAATGCCAGTCGTTTTTTGCTTTCATTTCCGCTTTTATCCAATCACTTTACTGTAATTGCACCGTTTTCCGTGTCTATCGTGATATTTTCGACATTACCACGCTTTTTAACTATAAGCTCCGCTATCTTATCCTCAATATCTGACTGGATAAGGCGACGCATATTTCTTGCACCGAACTTGACGGAATACGATTTTTCCGCAACATAATTTCGTGCGGACTCTGTGAACACTGCCGCAATTCCCTTCTTTTCGAGAACGGAGGAGAGGTCGGAGAGCATAATGTCCGCAATATGTCTGAAGTTTTCGGTGGAAAGTCCGTTAAATGTTATTATCTCATCCACACGGTTGATAAATTCGGGTCTGAGGAATTCTTCGAGAGCACGTCTTGTTTTATCCTCAACCACAGCCTTTTCGGATTCTGCAAAGCCCACACGATTCTTCGCATATGTGCTACCCGCATTTGTGGTCATTACGATAACGGTATTTGAGAAATCCACCTGCTTACCGTGTGAGTCGGAAATGATTCCGTCGTCAAGAATCTGAAGCAGGATATTCATAACGTCGGGATGTGCTTTTTCTATTTCGTCAAAGAGTACCACGGAGTACGGTCTGCGGCGAATCTTCTCGGTAAGCTGTCCTGCGTCATCGTAGCCTACATATCCCGGAGGGGAGCCTACTATACGGGAAACCGAGAACTTATCCATAAACTCACTCATGTCAAGTCTGATAAGAGAGTCGGGAGTGGTAAACAGATCTGCGGCAAGCACTTTAACAAGCTCGGTTTTACCTACACCTGTAGGACCTGCGAAAATAAACGACACCGGCTTTTTCTTGTAGGAGATACCCGTTCTTGAGCGTCTTATTGCTCTCGATACCGCTTCTACCGCTTCGTCCTGACCGATAATTCTCTTTTTGAGACGTTCGTCAAGCATTTCAAGCTTTTCGTATTCGCTTTCCGCAATTGCAGAGGCAGGAACCCCCGTCCATATTTCGATAACTCCGCAGAGGTCGTTTTCGGTCATACGGACTCTTTCGCATATCTCGTCAAGCTCGGAAAGTCTGCTTTCTATTCTAAGCTCCTCCGCTTTGAGGTCTGCGAGTCTCTTGTATCTGTCCTCGGCTTCTTCATCGGATGCGGGAGCTTCTCCGCCATTTATGAGTGCTTCAAGCTCACTTCTGTCATGCTCTACCTTAACACGTCTGTCGGCAAGCTCGTGACGTTCGTTGATTTCGGGAGTGTGTACCGATATATGAGCGGCGGCCTCGTCAATAAGGTCTATCGCCTTGTCGGGGAGGAAGCGGTCGTTTATGTATCTTTCCGAAAGCTGTGCAGCTGAAGTAAGAAGTGCGTCCGCTATCTTTACACCGTGATATTCTTCGTAATACTTTTTTATTCCGAGAAGTATATCTACGGTTTCATCCACCGACGGCTCATTCACGGTAACCGGCTGGAATCTTCTTTCGAGAGCGGTATCTTTTTCGATATACTTTCTGTATTCCGTAAGTGTGGTAGCACCGATTACCTGTATCTCACCTCTCGACAAAGCGGGCTTTAAGATATTTGCGGCATTCATGCTTCCCTCAGCGTCACCCACACCGACGATATTGTGAACTTCATCAATAACAAGGATTACGTTTCCCTTTTGTCTCACATCGTTGAGGAGTCCGAGAACACGGGATTCAAACTGACCTCTGAACTGAGTTCCGGCTACAAGTGCTGTCAGGTCAAGCAGGCATACATCGTGGTCTTTCAGTCTGTAGGGTACATTTCCGGATGCGATTTTTTCGGCAAGTGCTTCCGCTATTGCTGTTTTACCTACACCGGGTTCACCTATGAGACACGGATTATTCTTCTGTCGGCGGCAAAGGATCTGTATAACTCTTTCAAGCTCACGGTCACGTCCGACAATACGATCGAGCTTTCCGAGTCTTGCTTTTTCGGTAAGGTTTGTTGTATATCCCTTGAGGAATTTATACTCTTTTCCGCCGCCCTCTTTTTCTTCGGATTTTTTATCCGATTTTTCATTCTTTTTCTGCTTTTCATCGGAGCCTTTTCCGAAGCTTCCCATGAGCTTTGAGAAGTTGAAAAGGGGTGCCGAGCTTTCTGTTTCCTCGGGGTTTATCTCTCCGTTGTCAATAAGCTCCTGTACATCGTTGTTGAGCCTCTCTATAGTCTCGTCATCAAGTCCCGAGCGTTCGAGAATATCGTCAACAGGCTTTATTCCAAGCTCTCTTGCACACTTGACGCAAAATCCCTCGGGTTTATCACTCATCTGGGGATTGTGCAAAAATATTACAGCCGCTCTTTTGTGGCATCTTGAACACATTATCATATATTTCTACCTTAAAACTATAATTTACCAATTTACTATTGAGCTTATCTCGTCAATGGGATTATGCTCTATCAAATACTTGCATATTCTCGTATCTTCAACAACGTCTCGACCGAACAATGTGGGATCTATGGAACCGAGTGAGGAAACAAGAGAAGAAAGAACTACCGCCGCTACAAACGCAAACAGCACTGCCTCCACAACGCCGAATGCCATACCAAGCACGGAGTTTGCCTGACTAAGCACGGGCAGCTTGAAGATGAGGTTTAAGAGAGCGGTAAGAAGTGACAGCACTATATATGCCGCAATAAATATGAGAATAAATGAAATACAATTTGCGATTATCTGAGATGTGGGGGCTGCTATCTCCTCCGCAAACGCACGGACCGTATTCTCGCCGCAGCCTGTAATATCCTTTATTTTGTCGGTGAATGCGGTGATATTTACGTTATATCTCTCGAGTATGGAGGTAAACGGCTCGGGCATATCCACGGCAAGACGTGAAAGATTATAAAGGTCTGTGCTTGTATCGAGAGCAAGGGATTTCAGCGTCTCGAATATCCCGTTTGTTATGGGTTCGGAGAGATATTTATCCCGTATTATCGCCGCAAGCACGGGTGTATATGCATACGATACTACAAATGACACTATCGAGGTAACAAGACCCATCACGGATTTAACAAGTCCTCTGCCTGCACCTCGCCATATGATTATTACAGCCGACAGCAATATTATCGCATCTATCGCCAAGCTCATTTTTTATTCCTCCGCATTATTATCGTATTGTTATCTTATGTTTGTTTTTCTAAAATATCTTTGAAGCCGATGAACGTGAGCATAACAACGCTCCGTGTGTCAGCGGAACTATGCCGAGTACATCGTTTTCGGGAATATATTCCTCATAATTTCCGTCTTTGTCGATTTTTATGACCTTATCGGTAACGGTTATATAAGCAAGTGCATCGGTGTAGTCGATTGAAGCATATGCTCCCGTAACTCTTGCCGATATTTCATCAGAATAAAGCATATCTCCGTCCGTACCGAACACCACGCATCTGTTTTCGCTTCCGAGTGCGTTTATACTTCCGACAACTACGGCACCCGCACTTGAAATATCCGCATATCTCAGGCTCATTCCGCTGAAGCTGTATGATGTTGTCATTCCTCCGCTGTAGTCGAAGAAATAAATTCCGTTATCGCAAAGCAGTATGAAGCCGTCTTCAAACGCATTTATTTCAAGCGGCATTGTATGTGTGTAGGATGAGGTATAAAGCGGAGTATCCGAGCCTTTTTTAATTATGGATATTTCGCATCCGAGGTCGGTGTCTGCCGGAATACCCGAGGCTATAACGATATATTCTCCGTTCGGTGAAAGAGAAGCTCCGAGGACGTAGTTTTCCTTATATATACTCATCGACTTATTGAATGCGGAGTTATATAATTCCACCACATACTTTGTTTCTCTCGACCGTGTCACAAGGAGAAGTGAGCCGTCATCCGCTATATCTCCCGTAACTATCGGCTGTGATGATGTACGCTCTATTATTCGTGTGAGCTGATTATACACGGAGTAACCCTCGCCTCCGACATCGTACAGCAGGAGATATTTCTCGCTTGTAACCATATCGGGGGATGAGTAGCTACAGTTGTCCTCAACGAGAAGACCGCCGCCCGAGTCGTAATAGATATACGAGCCCGAGGTACAAATTGCGGTTCCGCCTCTGAACGAGCTTGTTATAAGGTCATCTCCGCCGTTGTATACTATACTTGAATATTCTCCGCTTCCCGGAAGTGAAAGAGCGGACATATCTCTTACAAGAAATTTCAGGTTATCGTATGTGACGTACTGCCCGAGAAAAAGCATAACGAATATCACATATGCGATAAGGGTCAGCATAAGTGCTATACCGAGTACCGTATATTTTCGTGATACTTTAAGATAATATCGGTTCACACGTCTCTCCATGCCGCCTATTACGGGTAGCTTTTCTGTGGAGTGACCTTTACTCATTACGATTCACCTGCTTTCCGTCTTTATTCTGTCTTCCAATCGAAAGGAGTGGGATATTCAACCTCCGCAAGGTAAAGGCCATCGGGAGGAGCTGTTTTCCCTGCACGAGTTCTGTCCTTCGCTTCAAGCACTGCCGATATATCATTCGGAGAATAAAGACCGAATGCGGCATCTACGAGAGTACCCGTGATTATTCTTACCATATTGTACAAAAATCCGTCCGCCGTAACGCTGAGAGTGATTTGCTCTCCCTCACGCATCACGTCAAGTGCATATATCTCACGAACAGCATCCGTTATTCTCGAGCCTGTTGCCATAAACGAGGTAAAATCATGCCGTCCGACAAGTCTTTTGCCGCATTCGTTCATGATTTCTATACCACGGTCGGAAACGGGCTTTTTAAGTTGCCACGCACGTCCGCCAAGAAACGGGTCATATGCGGCAGAGTCGTACATTTTGTATTTATACGTCTTTTTTACAACGGAATATCTCGGATGAAAATCACCGTCCGCCGTAGCCTCTCCCACTATTCCTATATCAACGGGTAAAAATCGTCTTGCCGCACGGTGAAGCTTTCCCACGGGAATATCTATTTTATCTTCGCTGTTTTTCGGCTCAACTGTGCATACAAAGCCATACGCATGAACGCCGGAGTCGGTTCTCGAACATCCTGTAACGCTTACGGGAAAGCCGAGAGTTTTTGAAAGGGCTTCGGTGAGAGTTCCCTGCACGGTTCTTTTGTCCGGCTGAAACTGATACCCCGCAAATCCCGAACCGTTATATTTTATCTTTAAAACTCGTTTCATTTTATATTGTCATCAAATATATCGGGAAGAATTTGTTTACAAGCACAACTCCCACACCGAGAAGAAGCATTATTATCATGAACACACCGTCAAGATATGATGAATGCAGCTTGTTCATTCTTGTTCTTCCCTCACCGCCCGTGTAGCAACGGCATTCCATAGCTGTGGCAAGCTCGTCCGCACGTCTGAATGCGGAGATAAAGAGCGGAATAAGTATCGGTATAAGAGCTTTTGCACGCTTTACGATACCTCCGCTTGAAAAATCCGCACCTCTCGCAGTCTGAGCCGCAATTATCTTCTGAGTTTCGTCAATGAGAGTGGGGATAAATCTGAGAGCTATCGTCATCATCATGGAAAACTCATGAACGGGAACGTGAAGCTTTGCAAGGGGAGCAAGAAGCTGTTCAAGTGCGTCCGTAAGTGCAAGCGGAGTCGTGGTATAGGTAAGGAACACCGAGGTTGCCACGATAAGAAGAACTATACGAAGCACCAGCATGACGGCATTTATTATTCCTTCGAGATAGACATGGATAAACCCAAGCTCAAAAAGAAGCGTGTCTCCCGTCATCCAAAAGATATTAATGACCGCCGTAAACAAAATAACGTAAAGGAGCGGTTTTATCGAATTCAGAACCAGCGACACCGAAAGCTCCGTCTTGTAAACGAAGAATACGGAGGCACAAAGAAGCAAAACGAATGCTCCCACGCTTTTTGCCATAAAGATTATTGCAATATACATGAGGGATAGGACTATCTTCCATCTCGGGTCGAGACGGTGAATGACGGAGCTACCCTCACAATATTGTCCGAATGTGATATCTGATTTCATTATGTTATATTCCTGTTATCCTCAAACGCATTTTTCCTCTGTATTATCGAGAGACCTGCCCGACGAAATAAACTCGCCTATTTTTTCCGCCGCCCAGTCAACCGTATAAACGTCACGTCCTATATCGATACCGTATTGTGCAAGGGAGGCGGCTACTCTTGTTATCTGCGGAACATCAAGCCCGACAGCAACAAGCTCCGCAGACTCCGAGAAGACCTCCGCACAGCTTTTGTGCATAAGAAGTCTCGAATCCGACATAACTATGATATTGTCGCAGTAGAGAGCCATATCCTCCATACTGTGACTGACGATGATAACGGTAGTTCCGGATTCACGGGAGAACTTTTTTATTCCTCCGAGAATATCTCTCCGTCCTGCCGGGTCAAGTCCTGCCGCAGGTTCGTCGAGAATAAGAATCTTCGGATTCATTGCTATAACTCCGGCAAGTGCGGCACGTCTTTTCTGACCTCCCGAAAGCTCAAAGGGAGAACGGTCGAGCATATCGGGGGATAGTCCGGAGAAAGCCGCCGCTCTTTCGACTGTAGCTTTAAGTTCATCTCCCTCAATCCCCATATTTTTCGGGCCGAACTCTATATCCTCACGAACAGTCTCCGCAAAAAGCTGATATTCGGGGTACTGCATCACAAGTCCCGCCTTGAATCTGACGTCACGGATTTTTTTCGGATCCGCCCAAATATTCATGCCGTCTATCAGAACCTCGCCCTCATCGGGTGTAAGAAGTCCGTTCAGCATCTGCACAAGGGTGGATTTTCCGCTTCCCGTGTGACCGATAAGACCGGTGATACCGCCGTCTATCTTAAACGAAACGGAATCGAGAGCTTTATGAGGACTTCCCGTCTTTTTTCCGTATGTGTATGATAAATTCCTTACTTCAACAGTTGCCATTTATTTCCTCCGAGCTTATCGGATATATCTTTTGTTTCGTACAGCGTCCGCTATGACCTCTGCACATCTTTCGGTATCGAATACATCTATCGGCACGTCAAGTCCCTGCTTACGCATTTTGTAAAGAAGCTCCGTGGTCTGCGGTACGTCAAGTCCTGCGTTCCACATCTTCTCGGGGTCACCGAAAACCTCAGCGGGAGTTCCGTCACCTATCATTTCTCCGTCCTTCATGACGATTATTCTGTCTGCCATAGCCGCTTCGTTCATGTGATGGGTAATGAGGATGACCGTTATACCCTCCTCTTTATTGAGCTTTTCGATTATCGCCATGACCTCTCGTCTTCCCATAGGGTCAAGCATAGCGGTCGATTCGTCGAAGATTATGCATTTTCTTCTCATTGCGATAACACCGGCTATTGCAACCCTCTGCTTTTGTCCGCCCGAGAGATTATACGACTGACGGCGAGCGTATTTTTCCATTCCCACGTCTTCGAGAGCCGCATCCACTCTTTTTCTTATTTCAGCGGGTGCTATTCCGAGGTTCTCACAGCCGAAAGCAACGTCTTCCTCGACTATGGTAGCGACTATCTGGTTATCGGGATTCTGGAAAACCATTCCGACATCCCGTCTTGCAGCGAGAATATCCTCCTCCGTGGTTTTATCGGATGTCATTTCACGTCCGAACACGGTAAGCTTTCCGCTGTCGGGCATATTTATCATACAAAGCAGCTTTGCAAGGGTGGATTTTCCGCTTCCGTTCCGTCCGAGAATTGCGGTGAATGAGCCTTCCTCTATCTCAAAGGAAACACCTTTAAGTGCTTTTTTAGGCTTGGCTCCCTCCTCCGCAGGGTATGAGAACGTAAGATTTTCCGCTTTAATTATTGTTTGCATATTTTTTACTCCGCTCGTAGGTTTTCCCACGCAGAATTTTCAGATATTTTTGTTTTATCAGAAGCTGAATCTTGCTCTGACTGTAGCTCCGCTCGGAAGAAGAAGTCCGCTGTCGGTAACTGGAATACAGGTCTCTCCGGTTTCCGTTGTAACATGGGAACGCAGTCTTTCGGGGAGAGTTCTCATAAGCAGATACTGCATAACCGCAGGAGACAAGCCCGTCGTATATGAGTTTATGAGGAAGAAAAGCGGTTCATCGGAAAGAAGCTTTACCGCAAGAGAAATAAGCTCTGCCGCACATTCTTCAAGCTTCCAAACCTCTCCGCTCGGACCTCTGCCGTATGAGGGAGGATCCATTATGATACCATCATACTTGTTTCCGCGTCTTATTTCACGTTCAACAAACTTTTTGCAGTCGTCAACTATGTATCTGCAAGGTGCGTTTTCAAGACCGGAGAGAGCCATGTTTTCCTTTGCCGCCTGAGTCATTCCCTTTGAGGCGTCAACGTGAACAAGAGCCGCACCTGCCTTTGCACAAGCGACTGTAGCACCGCCGGTATACGCAAAGAGGTTAAGCACCTTAGGCTGTTCTCTGCCCTCCTTGATAGCAGAACGGATAACCTCGTCCTGCCAGTCCCAGTTTACCGCCTGCTCGGGGAAAAGTCCGGTATGCTTGAATCCCATCGGGCGAAGTCTGAACGTAAGGTCACGGTAGTTTATGCACCATGCTTCGGGCATACGGTGTACCGTCCATGAACCTCCGCCTCCCACTCTTTTGTATACTCCATCGGGACGTTTCCACTGCGGATTCTTTCTTTCACCCTTCCAAATAACCTGAGGGTCGGGACGAACAAGGATGTATCTGCCCCATCTTTCGAGTCTTTCGCCGCCGTCGCAGTCGATAAGCTCATATTCTTTCCATTTATCTGCTGACCACATAATTTTCTCTCTTTTCGATTATTTATTTTGTTCGTCAAGTAGCTTTATTGCTATATCGGAGCGGCTTCCTTTACCGCTTTGACCTATCTTACCCGCCATTGTGGTTGGTCTGTTATAGTACTGTGCAAGACGTGAAGAGCCTGTATATGCGTGACACATAGCTGCTGCAAGTGCGTCTGCCGTATCATCGGGTTTCGGTCTCTCACGAAGTCCGAGAAGACGTGTCACGCTGTCCATAACAAGATTTTTGTCCGCTCTGCCGTAGCCTGTTATCGTATTTTTTATCTGAAGCGGAGTGTATTCGTAAATAGGGACTCCGTTTTGTCTCAAAGCAAGCACTATGACCCCTCTCGCCTGAGCCACTATAATGCCCGTCTTTTGGTTTGTGTTGAAAAACAGCTCTTCTATAGATGCACAATCAGGCTTATACTTCTTGATTATCGCAGTAAGCTCCGAATGAACAAGGAAAAGTCTGTCCTCCGTTTTCATCGACGAGTGCGTGGTTATCGCCCCGAAATCTATCGGCTTTTGACGCATTCCGCTCTCATCGGTCATGATAACACCCCATCCGACAATGGCTATTCCGGGGTCAATACCGAGGATGACCATATTACCACCTATTATAATATTGTAATAATATATTATATCATATAGCAAACGGTATGTCAAATTAATTTGCTGTGAATAATTTCGAGTGAAAATGCGGATAAATAATCACGCAGATACGTTTTTCCGACAATGGGTAAAAAATGCCCTAAAAACGGCGACTGTGACAAAGTGAACTTTAACTATCCTTGAGTCGGACGTACCTTGACAAATTACGTTGTTTATGATATACTGTATATACATTAACAACTTATCATTTTTTCGTTCATGTGACCAAACCGACTTTCTAATCTCATCACATAAAAGAAGCTATGCCGAGCATATCCAAGCTGCTGTGCGTAGCTTTTATTGATTATTTTCGCACTGAATCGTTTCTTGAGGTATTTTTATGGAAAAAAAGTATTCTAAAAAGGGATTGCTGTTCCTTATCGCAACTGCGGTAATATGGGGTTTTGCCTGTGTTGCTCAGGTAATGGGTTCGGACAGCATGACTCCCTGCTATTTCAACTTCGCACGTTTTCTTCTCGGTTCTATTTCCGTAATACCCATAATATTCCTTTTTGAAAAGGAAGCACCCGACAAAAAGAAGTTGAAGCGTTCCGTTGTGGTGGGTATTCCCGCAGGACTCGCACTCGCCGCCGCAGCAATTACCCAGCAGATAGGCTTCGGTCTCACAGACTCTGCCGGAAAAGGCGGATTCATCACCGGTCTTTATATGATACTCGTTCCGATATTCAGCATATTCGTCGGAAAGCGTACCGATATTCGCACATGGATAGGGGCATTGTTCGGTGTGGGCGGACTTTTCCTCCTCTGCATGGGAGACTCCTCCCTCATCATAACAAAAGGAGACCTTCTCATACTCCTCTGCTCCGTATTTTACGCAGTTCACATTCTCATAGTAGACCGTTTCGGGCAGGATATATATTCTCTCCGCTTCTCGTTTGTTCAGTATGCAACCTGCACCGTTGTTAACCTCATTCTCACTCTCATCTTCGAGGAAATCACGGTAGCACCTCTCATGGACGCACTTATTCCCGTTCTCTACTGCGGTATAGGCTCCGTCGGAATCGCATACACCTGTCAGATTCTCGGTCAGAAGTACAGCGATCCCACAGCCGCATCCATAATTCTCTCAACCGAATCCGTATTCTCGGCAATCGGAGGAGCTATACTCCTTAACGAACGCTTCTCGGCAAAGGGTTACATGGGATGTGCATTGATACTTGCGGGAATACTCCTCAGTCAGGTAAATCTCTCATTCCTCAAAAAAAGAAAGCTCAAAAAAGCATCAAAAGCCGCATAACACGCAAAGAACGCCACTTTTGAACCGCCCAATTTCGTTAGATTTTCGGTCTAACATCTTGGTTGTCGGTTAAGGTGACGTTCTTTTTTTATTTATTCCGCACTCCCAAGCCCGAAGCTTACGCTAAGTGCATCGTTCACCTGAGTCATTGTTTCATCGTCGAGATGTCCCATTTTCTCACCCAGTCTTCGTTTGTCTATAGTCCTCACCTGCTCAAGCAGAACCACGGAATCCTTTGCAAGTCCCACTCTCTCCGCATTTATGTCTATGTGCGTCGGAAGTCTGTTCTTCCCCATTCTGCTCGTTATCGCCGCCGCAATGACCGTGGGAGAGTGCTTGTTCCCCATATCGTTCTGAACTATAAGTACAGGTCTTACTCCACCCTGCTCACTTCCGATAACAGGACTGAGATCCGCATAATATATGTCTCCTCGCCGTATCATTTTGTTTTATCCTTTCTCATATATTCCTTTGCTTTACTTATTATTATCCTAGACCGAATCGGTTAATCACGCCGTATTTATTTCCTCTTTTTCCATTATATGCCGCATAGTCACGGTCGGATTACCTAACGAACACTTTTTTATTTCTCATTCGTATTGTAAATTCGGGCAAAATAAGCTATAATATACAAAATGCGGTGCTTATTTTTAAAATCGCCGCACTTTTGTTTCACGGAGACTGTATATGAACAAATTTGAAGAATATTTTAAGGGAAAAAGCGTTTCTCTTATAGGTGCCGGCATATCAAACCTGCCGCTTGCATCCCGTCTTGTCGGTCTTTGCTCCGTTGTTACGGTCAGAGACAGAAAAAGTCGTGATGAGCTTGGAGAATGTGCCGCAGAGCTTGAAAAACTCGGAGCAAAGCTTATTCTCGGAGACTCCTACCTTGACGGAATTTGCGAGGACGTGATTTTTCGCTCACCCGGAATACGTCCCGATATTCCACAGTTTAAAGAGGCTGTAAAAAACGGCAGTGTACTTACCTCGGAGATGGAATTTTTCCTTTCCCTCGAGCCTTGTCGAATATATGCCGTAACCGGAAGCGACGGAAAATCCACAACGACCACTCTTTCTTATCTCATGCTTGAGAGCGGAAACGAGTATAAAACCTTCCTCGGAGGAAACATAGGAAAGCCGCTTCTCGACAGATATGCCGAAATGTCGGAGTGCGACAGTGTTGCGGTAGAGCTGTCATCGTTCCAGCTTATGACGATAGACTCTCCCCTTGAGGTTGTTGCGATTACAAACGTAACTCCAAATCACCTGAACTGGCACACCTCCATGGAAGAATATATCGAGGCGAAAAAGCGTATTCTGCGTCATGCAAAAAGAGCCGTACTTAACTACGACAACGATGTAACACGCAAAACTGCACAGGAAATTTCAAAATGCTCCGATATGCCGATAACATATTTCTCCCTCTCCGCTATCCCCGACGGCGTTCTTCGTGAATGCGACAGCAAGGTATGGCTCGAGGACGGTGTGGTTTACGCTTATTTCCCCGAAAGCGGAGAGGTAAAGGTTATGGACAGAGGAGAAATAAAGCTCCCGGGTCTTCACAATGTCGCAAACTATATGACTGCGATAGCTCTCACATGGGGCAGAACCTCATTAGAGAAGATAAGAGAGATAGCATCAAGCTTCGGCGGAGTAGAGCATCGTCTCGAATTTGTTCGTGAGGTAGACGGAGTAAGCTATATAAACGGCTCAATAGACTCCTCCCCCACAAGAACAGCCGCAGCTCTTTCCGCAATAAACGACCGTCCAGTTGTTCTGATTGCAGGAGGCTATGACAAGCACATTCCGTATGAGCCTCTTGCCGACAGCGTATATTCTTCGTCCGTTCACACCGTGATTCTCACAGGAGATACGGCAAACGCAATCAAAAACGCTCTGACAGCTCACGAAAGCTACGGAAAAACAAAGCTTGACATAATAATGTCGGATTCGTTTGAAAACGCCGTGAAGCTTGCCCGTGAAAATGCCGCCGCAGGAGACACAGTTATCCTCTCACCTGCCTCGGCTTCATTCGACAGATTTAAGAATTTTGAAGAGAGAGGAAAATATTTCAAAAAACTCGTTAACGAAATGTGACGAGATACAGGAGGTATAAATGGCAGAATTCAAGGAAATACTTCGCCGTCTTTGCTCTGTAATGACGGTGACAGGCTGCGAAAAAAATGCGGTCGAAGAAGTCAAGGCTATGTTTTCGTCCGATTTTGACGAGATAAGAACCGACCTCGCCCGCAACATCATACTTGTAAAGCATTCAAAGCACCCCACAAAAAGCATTAAGCCGAAGGTTCTTTTCGATGCTCACATGGATGAAGTCGGAATGATAGTTTCCGGCATCACAGACGAGGGCTTCCTCAGAGTTACACCCGTCGGCGGTATCGACAGAAGACTTATCCCCTCGGCTGAGGTATGGGTATACGGAAAGGAAAAGCTCTACGGAACAATTTCTTCCTACTCATCCGAAAACGACCGTGCAAGAAGCGAGAAAACTCCCGACTGGAACGACGTTCTCGTTGACATCGGCTACAACAAAGAAGAAGCCGAAAAGCTTGTCGAGCTTGGAACTCCCGTCGGCTACTACTACGAGGGTGACGAGCTTTTAAACGGCAGACTCACCGGTCGCGGACTTGACGACAAGTGCTGTGCCGCCACAGTTCTTACCGCACTCATCAATACCCCCGCAGAGGAGCTTCTCTGTGACTCATATGCTGTTCTTTCCACAGGTGAAGAAAACGGCAGAGGAGGAGTTTCCTGTGCGGCTCATGCAATCAGACCCGACTTCGCTCTCATATGCGACGTAAACTTTGCATCTCAACCCGGTTCTCCCGAGGGCTGTGCAAAGCTTGAAAGCGGACCCATGATTTCCCTCTCCGCAGCTACAAACAGACGCTTTACAAAGCACCTGCTTGCTGTGGCAAAGGAAAACGAAATCCCCACAAACACCACAATAGAGCCTACCTCCACGGGAACCAATGCGGAATGCGTTGCCTGCGTGAACGAAGGTGTGGCTACTGCTGTACTCGGACTCCCCCTCGGAGGAATGCACTCCTTCAATGAGGAACTCAGCACAGTTGACGCAGAGCATATGATAAAGCTTATCTCAAAGCTTATCACCACCGAATTATATTGATGAAAGGAGATATGCAATGCAGAAAAACGATATTGAACTTTTAAAGAAGCTGTCACTTGTTTTTGCTCCCTCGGGATGTGAGGACAAGGCGGCACAGCTTATCCGTGAAGAAGCGGAAAAGTATGCAGATGAAATATTCGAGGACAGAAGCGGAACCCTCATTTTAAAATATTCCGCAAGAGCCGAAAGAACTCCTTACGATGTTGACGGAGAGCCTGAATTTTCTCCCGAATGCCCCGATTGCTCCTCTCTCATGCTCCACACACATATGGACGAGGGTGGATTTATGGTAAAGTCCGTTGATGACGATGGTTTCATCCGCTTCAAGGCAATGAACGCACGAAATCCCATGTTCATCTCCGGCAGAAACGTAACAGTAGGTAACGAAGAAAGAGAAACCATCGGTTATGTCGGTGCAAAGGCAGTTCACCTCGGAGGTGTCGGAGACTTCGATTCCCTTTTCATAGACATAGGTGCAAAGAACAAGGACGAAGCTTCAAAGTACGTTGAAAAGGGTGACTTTGCCGTATTCCGTTCCGATTTTGTTACATACGGCGATAACAGGCTCAAGGGTAAAGCATTCGGAAGCAGAAGCGGCTGCTATGTTCTTCTTTCCGTATTAAAGGAGCTTGCCGAAAACAAGACAGCTCTCCCCTACGACGTTTACTTTGCATTTACAAGATGCGGTGAGATCGGTATTTGCGGTGAAAAAACTGCCGCTGCCCTCGTTTCTCCCGACCTTGCAATCACAGTATGCGGTACGGAAGCAAATGATATTGACGTAAAGAAGCCTTCGATAAAGCTCGGTGAGGGTGCGGTTATCACATATGCTGACGGCGGCACCGTATACGACAGAGAGCTTATCTCCTACCTCACCAAAACAGCCGAGAACGGTGGAATAAGCTATCAGATAAAGAAATCAGTCTCCGGAAGAAACGGTTCGGCAGGTATTCAGAGAGCCGTAGAGGGCGTAAAGTGTGCGTCTGTCTCCGTTCCCGTAAGATATATGACAACAAGTGCAAATGTAGCTTCCGCAAACGACCTCGATTCCGTAAAGGAACTCATCATCTCAGCCGTACAAGGCATTAAGTAAGAAAGGAATAGATATAAATGATAACACTTATAAAGAATCTTATAAAGCCCGTATGCGTTCCCGGAAACGAGAGTGAAGTTGCGGGTGTCATCGCAGAAGAAATAGCTCCTTACGTTACCTCCTGCAAGACAGACAACATGGGAAACCTTATCGCATTCGTTGAGGGTAACGGCGAGAACAAAAAGAAGCTCATGTTCGCCGCACACATTGACGAAATCGGCTTTATCGTTACTCACATCGAGGACAACGGATATATCCGCTTCTCCACACTCGGCGGTATCAACATGACAGCCGCTTCCTACAGCAGAGTTGTATTTGAAAACGGTCTCGTAGGTATTCTTGTACCCGACGCAGGTGCAGGTAACTTAAACTGTGACAACTGTTCCGTTGACATCGGTACAAAGAGCAAGAAGGAAACCGAACGCAAGGTAAAAGTAGGCGACACATTTGCCGTTAAGTCCGAGGTAACACGTCTCGCAGGCACAAGAGTTGCGGGCAGACCCATGGACGACAGAATCGGTGCCGCTGTAATGATTGAAGCCGCAAAGAGAATCGGCACACCCTACAACGACGTATACTTCTGCTTCACCGTACAGGAAGAAGTAGGTTGCAGAGGCTCAAAGACTGCGGCATATTCCGTAATGCCCGACATCGGCGTTGCTCTCGACGTAACAGGCACAGGTGACGCTCAGTCCGCAAAACCCATGGAAGTAAAAATCGGCGGCGGTGCGGCTATAAAGATAAAGGACTCCTCCGTTGTATGCGACAGAGAACTCGTTCGCAAGATGAAGGATATTTCCGTAAACAACGGAATCAAGCACCAGATGGAAATTCTCACAGGCGGCGGAACAGATACCTCCTCCATGCAGCAGACAGGTGCAGGTGCCGTTGCCGGATGCATCTCCATTCCCACAAGATATATCCACTCCCCCGTTGAGCTTATAGACCTCTCCGACGTTGAGGAATGCGTAAAGCTCACTGCGGCTATGTGTGCAGAGGATATGTCTGACATCTGCCGCTAAAAGCGTTTTTTCGAGCCGAAATCGGAGTAAATAAAAAAAATCAAAAAAATTTTGAAAAAGGTATTGACAATCGAAACTCAGCGTGGTATAATAATAACGTCCTCGAGGGAAGCGGTTAAAACAAACAAAACCGAACAACCGAGAAGACAAAAAGTTGTTAAAACTACATAAAACGCTGGTGTGGCTCAATGGCAGAGCAGCTGATTTGTAATCAGCAGGTTGTTGGTTCGACTCCGATCACCAGCTCCAGGGGGAATTCCCGAGTGGCCAAAGGGGACAGACTGTAAATCTGCTGGCACCGCCTTCGGTGGTTCGAATCCACCTTCCCCCATCCCAAACAAAACCGTTAGAATTAAGTTCTGACGGTTTTTTCTTGCTTTGTGATATTTTTCTTCTCTGCCTGTTGATTTTTATCCGCAGTCGTGCTAAACTGGAAAAAAGATATTTTTATTTCAAAAACTTTTTTCGCAAAAACTATTTTCAAGTCCAACCTATGATAAAATATTTTATTTTTCAAAAAGGAGAAAAATATGAGCGATTTCACAAATTACGGATATGTCATCGTCACAGAGCATATTCCGTCAAATTCGGGAAAAGATATTTCCGACAAAATTCAGGAGCTTATCGAAAGCAATCCTAACCGCACCATTTTCTTCCCCGACGGCGAATATCTCATCTCAAAGCCGATTCTAACCCCCGCCGATCCAAAAAGAAGCGTTGCACTTGTTCTTTCTAATTACGCAAAGATAAAAGCAAGCGAGGATTGGTCATCCGATGAAGCCATGATTCGTCTCGGAGGTGAGCATCCGGCAAACGACATCTACACCTGCGGCTCAAACTATTCCCTGACAGGCGGAATTATAGACGGTTCAAACATCGCAAGCGGAATTTCAATTGACGGCGGACGTGAGACAGCGGTTCGTGACGTGTCGATAAA
>CAYWFS010000033.1:0-22504 GCA_964457685.1 uncultured Ruminococcus sp.
AACAAGGAGCTTCTCGGGTCGCACATAAAGTCGTGTGTTGTCGAGGACATAAGGGACGGACACGACGAGATACTCGACGAGCTTATAGACACGATTGGGAAGATAATGAAGTGAGGGGGAACCCTGACTTCGGACACCCCGGTTGGATGGAAGAAAGACTTCGTCTTTCAGATTGGATTTAATCCAACTTCGTTGGGAGATTGATGAAGAAAAAGCTCCGCTTTTTCAATTTGATTATATTTCCACTGTGCGTGGGGCATACAAGGAGGCTCAATCGCCGCCCCCTTGTAAATCCAGGCTTTCAAACGGTGGAGTGCAATTTAAGGGTTTGCTTTCGTCTCCGCACGAATCCACTACTGGCGAAATGTAATGAGCAAGCTCATTCGGAGTAGAATAGGCTAACCGCAGATAGTCGCTAGTATGTCTAAGGGGTTAGAGTTGCCATATAGTGTAGCTGAGTAGTGGAACTGTAATTTATAGATTGCCTATCGGGGAGAGAATACCTAATCCGAGGTTTGGTTGTGAACTAACCCATGAGTATCGCTTACAGTCCGTCAGCAGAACTAAATCCTCAATTTTCCATTTTTCATTCCCTCGAGCAATGTAGAATGGATTTCCAATTCTGTAGGGCGGTGGCTTGCTGCCGCCACACAAACGAAACAGGCGAACATAAAGTAGGAAAAATGACGTTTGATTTACGGACATATTGTTTGCTTTATAATTCAGACGGCGGGAGCAAGCCACCCGCCCTACGAAAGATTCAACAACCGCTTACAGTCCGTAAGACCAACCAAATCGCTAATTTCTGCGGTTAGCCTATTTTACATCCCATTCGTCTATGCGTGACTGGTGCGACAACGAAAGAATATCATTCAGCTGACAACCACCGGATAGAAAGCCGGTACTCCGAATGAGCTTGCTCATTCAAGGGGCAGGCGTTTGAACCCCTCTTGTATGCCCTCCGCATAGTGGCATAAGATAAAATTGAAAGACGAAGTCTTTCTACTTCTTCAATCATCCAAAGGATTTGGAGAAACTTTACCTCAAAAAAGTTTTGTTATAGCTTTTTTAAAAGACTGTATTTTATGAAAGGATATATTTATGGAACAATTCAACGTAACGGGTATGAGCTGTGCCGCTTGCAGTGCCAGAGTCGAAAAGGCTGTCTCCGCTGTAAAGGGCGTTGATTCATGCTCTGTAAGCCTGCTCACAAATTCCATGGGAGTTGACGGAACAGCTTCTGCGGACGATATTATAAGAGCAGTTGAAAAGGCAGGCTACGGTGCGTCTCTCAAAGGGGCTGCCTCCTCCGCTCAGACTAAAAAAGGTGCCGATGAGCTTCGTGATACCGAAACCCCCGTCATGAAAAAAAGACTTGTCTCGTCTCTCGGCTTCCTTCTTGTGCTTATGTATTTCTCGATGGGGCATATGATGTGGAATTTCCCCGTGCCGCAGTTCTTCGAGAATAACCATGTTGCTCTCGGTATGCTTGAGATGATTTTAGCCGCCGTTGTCATGGTTATAAACCAAAAATTCTTCGTGAACGGCTTCAAGGGTCTTGTCCACCGCTCTCCCAATATGGATACCCTTGTTGCACTCGGAAGCTCTGCCGCCTTTGTCTACAGTACCTACGCTCTGTTTATGATGACGGAGGCTCAGAGACTCGGCGACATGGAGAGGGTAATGAGCCTTATGGACGAATTCTATTTCGAGTCCGCCGCCATGATTCTCGCCCTCATTACGGTCGGTAAAATGCTCGAGGCTCGCTCAAAGGGTAAGACAACCGACGCACTCAGAAGCCTGATGGAGCTGTCTCCCGATACCGCATACGTCGAAAGAAACGGTGAGGTTGTCGCAATTCCCGTAGCCGACGTGAAAAAAGGGGACGTTTTCGTCGTGCGTCCGGGTGAGAGAATTCCTGTAGACGGTGTTATAATCGATGGAAGAGGGGCGGTAAACGAGTCCGCTCTCACCGGTGAAAGTATTCCCGTTGACAAAGAGGTGGGGGATGAGGTGTCCGCCGCTACCGTTAATGAATCGGGCTACCTCCGCTGTGAAGCCTCGAGAGTCGGTGAGGACACTACCCTTGCTCAGATAATCAAAATGGTCAGTGATGCCGCCGCTACAAAAGCTCCCATCGCTAAAATTGCGGACAAGGTGTCGGGGGTATTCGTGCCTGCCGTTATTTCAATCGCAGTTGTAACGACCGCTGTATGGCTTATCCTCGGTCAGAGCTTTGGCTTTGCGATTGCAAGAGGTATATCGGTTCTTGTAATAAGCTGTCCGTGTGCGTTAGGCCTTGCTACACCTGTCGCTATCATGGTCGGAAACGGAGTGGGTGCGAAAAACGGTATCTTATTTAAAACCGCACAGTCTCTCGAAAACGCAGGTCATACTCAAATAGCAGTCCTCGATAAAACGGGAACAATAACAAAGGGTGAGCCTGAGGTAACTGACGTTGCACCGGTAGATGACGAAAGCTATCTTCTCGAAAGAGCGTACTCCCTTGAAGTGAAAAGCTCGCATCCTCTTGCAAAAGCCGTTGTCGGATACGGTGAAAAGCTCGGTCTTGTCGCACATGAGACGGAGGATTTCACAAACGAGACGGGTCACGGACTTTTCGCTCGCTATGACGGTCGTGAGCTGAGGGGAGGAAACAGAAAATATATCTCCGCCTTTGCGAAAATTCCAAGCGACATGGAAAAACTTGCGGATGAAATGGCAAAAAGCGGAAAAACACCACTGTTCTTCTCGGAAAACGACAGACTTCTCGGTATAATCGCAGTTGCCGACGTTATTAAGGAAGAAAGCCGTGAGGCAGTCGCACAGCTTAAAAATATGGGAATCCGTGTCGTAATGCTGACGGGAGACAATAATGCAACAGCCCGTGCCATCGGTGAAGCGGCGGGAGTGGATGAGGTAATATCGGACGTTCTTCCCGACGGAAAGGAAAGAGAGGTTCGCAGACTCATGAAGGAGGGCAAGGTTGCAATGGTCGGAGACGGCATAAACGACGCACCGGCTCTCACTGCGGCAGACATTGGAATAGCGATCGGAGCAGGTACGGATGTTGCGATAGATGCGGCGGATATTGTGCTTATGAATTCAAAGCTGACGGATGTTCCTGCGGCGGTAAGACTCAGCAGAGGTACGATAAGAAACATTCACGAGAACCTGTTCTGGGCATTTTTCTACAATATTATAGGAATACCCCTTGCGGCAGGCGTGTATATCTCCCTCCTCGGCTGGCAGATGAATCCCATGTTCGGAGCAGCCGCCATGAGCCTCTCCAGCTTCTGTGTGGTAACGAACGCACTGAGACTGAATCTGCTGAATATACATGACCCGAAGCACGACAAGCGTGCAAGTGACAGACGTGCAAAAGACAGACGAACTCATTCGAAAAACGGCAATGACACAAGCGGTGAGGAGACCGTTACCCTGAAAATCGAGGGAATGATGTGTTCACATTGCGAGGCTTCGGTTAAAAACGCACTCGAGGGAGTGGACGGAGTAATATCCGCTGTGGCAGACCATGAAAAGGGAGAAGCCGTTGCGGTGATAAAATCGGGTACAAAGCTGTCGAAAATGAAAAAAGCCGTCAAAAACGAGGGCTACAAGGTAATATAAAACAAAAACGAACGGAAGAGTGATGTGAACTCCAAAAGTCAGAGTAAAAATCTAACGATTGGGAGGTCACATCAAAGTACATTTTCCGTTCGTTCTTTTTTTGAGAATTAAAAATGGCGTTTGCAGTCCGAAGACCGTAAACGCCGTCTTTTTAAGCTAATACCCGGATTCGAACCGGGGACCTCATCCTTACCAAGGATGTGCTCTACCAACTGAGCCATATTAGCATATTCGATTAGCTGAGTAATTCAGCTCTATTATTATATCAAAGATGTGCGGTTTTGTCAATAGCTTTTTTAAGAATTTTTTGAAATATAAGGGGTTGCAAATTGAAGCAAGCGTGGGTTAATGAGGAAAAAAGCGGAAAAGAACATATATCGGGAGTTTATGCGATTTGTCGGCAGTAACTTTAAAAAACCGCTATTGACTATTTTGCAAAAAACTGTATAATTTATGTATAACGGAAAGTATTCGGAAAGAAAGGAATTTGAGATGAGATACAAATCGGCAAAAATATTTGCAGGTGCTGTTTTATGCTCACTTGCTTTAACCTTTGGAGCTTTCGGAGGCGAAATTTCAGCCGTTCGCTCATATAACGGGCAGTTTTCGGACATTTCCTCCTCCGACTGGTATTACGAGAGTGTATCCGGTGCGTATTCTCTCGGGATAATCTCCGGGGTGGACGATACGCATTTTTCACCGAACGGTACTGTCACCGTGGCTCAGGCGATAAAAATAGCCGCATCCTGTCATCAGCTTCTTGCAGACGGATACACGACTGAGCTTGACGGTGGGGACAACTGGTATGACGGATACCTTTCATATGCTAAGGCAAACGGTATTGTTACGGAGGAATATGACAGCTACACCGTCCCCGCAACAAGAGCCCAGACTGCCGTTCTTCTTTCCCGTGCCATAGTTTCCTCGGGAGAATCGTTTGAGGTGATAAACTCCGCTTCCCTCGGGTCTCTTGCGGATGTATCGGGTGAGGAATGGTACGCGGGTGCTGTATACAGGCTCTACAAATGGGGAATAATGACGGGGCAGGACGGATACATAAATCCCGAAAGCTCGATAAAGAGAAGTGAAATAAGTGCGATAGTGCTGAGAATAGCGTACCCCGAAAAGAGAGTCGATACAAGCGGCAGCAATTCAAGCGGTACATCGGCTACTTCAAGCAGTGCTTCGACAAATCAAAGGGATGACTCGGTAAGCTCGATACGTCTTTACGGCGGAGATGTAACTGAGCGTAAGTTCACGGGAATCACCTCGTTTGCGGCTCAGTTCAAGTCCTCGGGCGGAGAATGGGCAAGCGACAAATCGTATTCACTTGAGCTTGTGAATGAGCTTATAATAGAAAAAGACAATATTTCATTCAGGCTTTACAAAAACTCTGGTTATGAGGCTCTCGGTATCGTAAGAGGATGGCTCGGAGGCTGTGCTACGGGTGAAAACGGCGTGCAGATAAGAGAGGCTTCGGAATGCTATGCGGAGCTTAACGATATGTTCTATCTGTTTATCGACGGTGAGAGGGAGACCTTCTCGGAGCTTTGGTATGCCGACCACGGAGACTACACCACATATGCCCTTTATTTTGACGAGGATGTAAAGCTCGGCGGTGCTGAGGTAATAGAGCTGATGTGCGGAAAATACGATGATGAAACCCTGTCTCTTTGCGGACTCGGTGAGCTGTCGTCTCTTATAGAGAATGCGGAAAAATCCCTTGTTTATGGGGAAAAAGAAAAGACGGAGGACACCTCTGACGCAATCTCCGACACCGACAGCTTTGTTTCGGCACTTGCGGACGCAAAAAACGGAGCGGATATTTTGTTTGAGCAGAGAAATTCACGCTGTACAGTTCTCTACGGAAGCGGACTTTACGGAAGCGGAAGTGACAGCTACCGACTTGTGCTTATCTACAACAACGGAACCGTGCAGACGCTTTGCAATCAGAGAATAGCAAGCATTCGTATGGCAGACGGAGTTATGTATTACTCCCTTACCGCACCGGACGGAAAAGCGATACAGTACGGAATAAACTTCGGAGAATGACGGAAAAAGCCGTAGGGTGCATATTTTTGCCCTTGTTTATAAAATAAACTTGATTTTTCGGGCAATATGTATTACAATAGGCTTAATAAAAGAAAGTAACACGGAAATCGTGAAAGGAATGATAAATATGGAAAAGAAGTTCAGAAAGATAGGCGTTCTTACCTCCGGCGGTGACGCTCCCGGAATGAATGCCGCTATAAGAGCAGTTGCAAAGGCCGCAAACGCAAGAGGTGTTGAGGTTGTAGGTATAATCGGCGGCTACAGAGGTATGATACACGATGAAATGACCGCTCTTACAAATCGTGTTGTATCCAATATAATAGATCTCTCGGGTACATTCCTTTATTCCGACAGATGCCTTGAATTCAAGGAAGAAGCCGGTATGCAGAAGGCTATAGAGACTCTTAAGAAGCACGAAATCGACGGTATTATCGCTATCGGCGGTGACGGAACCTTCAGAGGAGCTACAGACCTTTCTCAGAGAGGTATTCCCACAATCGGTATCCCCGGAACAATCGACAACGACATCACAGCTTCCGACAACACTATCGGCTTTAACACTGCTATGCAGTCCGTTATCGAAAACGTAGACAGACTTCGTGACACCTGCGAATCCCACGCAAGATGTAACATCATCGAGGTAATGGGCAGAGGTGCCGGAGACATCACTCTTAACACAGCTATTGCTTCCGGTGCTGTTGCCGCTGTTATTCCCGAATGCCCCTTTGATGAAGAAGCGTGCATTAACAAGATTATCAAGCTCCGCAGAGAGGGTCAGAGATCCTTTATCATCATCGTTTCCGAAGCATTCCCCGAATACGGTGAAGAGCTGAAGAAGAAGATTGACAGCATTACAAAGGAGCTTGCCGAAAAGGAAGGAAACGACAGACTTTGGGTAGAGACAAAATTCTGCCGTCTTGCTCACGTTGTAAGAGGCGGTACTCCCACTCTTTCCGACAGACTTCTCGCTTCCAAGATGGGTGTTCGTGCGGTTGACGAGCTTCTTGCAGGTAACTCCGACATCATCATTGTTGAAAGACAGGGTGAGGTTACAACCTGCGGTATCGGCTGGTCTCAGGTACTCGACCGTATGTACAAGGGTACACTTAAGCCCGGCATGACCGACAAGTATTCCGAGGAAGAGCTTGATGAAATGAGAGCGTTCATTGCCGAAAAGAAGGAAGTCTTCAAGAAGACCTACGCTATCCTTAACGAGCTTGCCGACTGAGTATAGCTTCAAATAACAAAACGAATATAAAGCCGTCTTCGGGTGAGGTGATTTGCCCGTTTGTCGGCTTTTTTTATGTTGACGCGGAAAAGTAGCGAAAACCGACTTTTGAATATACGTGAATTTCGGGATGAAGCGGCGGAGTTTGATTAATTTATCATGCGTTATAGAATGCACAAAAACGGTACTGAAACGAACAATATGTGAGCGGGAAATTAACCGCAAGACTTGAAAATTTGCAAATAAAAAGGGTGTTTTCCCCTTGCAAAGAGTTAAAACGGATGGTATAATTGTAACGGTATCTTATGTAAAATAACGATACCTGCGTATGTCATAAAAAACATATATTTTTCGGAGAGAAATATGAAATTTGATCCTGAGATTAAAAAGGATATCGGCTTTATGGCACTCGGCTGCGGAATATGTTCGCTTGTATGTGTGCTTGTGTTCGCTGTGATAGGTCAGCTTGATTTATCCGTGATACTCGGAGCCGTTATCGGTTTTGCTTTGGCTTTCGGAAACTTCGTTTTGATGTCCTACGGTGTAATCAAGGCACTTGAAACGGGGGATGAGGTTGAGGCAAAGCTAAAAATGAAGCGTTCCTACACCTTGAGAACGATAGTTATGCTTGCGGTGATGGGCGTTTCTCTTGCGGTGGACTTCATTCACTGGGTTCCCGTTGTAGTATCGGTGTTTTATCCGAGAATTGCGATAACCTGTCGTAACGTCTACAGAAGCTTCAAGACAAGAAACGATCCCACTCCCGAATACACTCCCGTTCCCGAAGAGGAAGAAGAGGAAAATACGGATGAATTTGAAAAGTTCGTCGGCGGTTTCTCAAGGGGTGTTGACTACGACACGAAAAAGAACGACAAAAAATAAAGAATTCGAGGCGAAAAAATGGATTCTATCAGTATTACCGGTGCAAAAATATTCTTTGAGATACCCGTTTTCGGCGGCATACCGATAACCGAAACGCAGGTGAACTCATGGATAGTAATGCTTGCCATATTCGTGCTGTGCAAGGTTCTGACGCATAATATGCAAGTTCGTGCGGTGTCAAAACGTCAGATAGCGGCGGAATGGATAGTGGAAAAGGTAACGGCTCTCGTGCATGAGAACATGGGCATAAAAATGGACTACTTCTGCCCGTTTATAGCTGCGATAATGGGACTGTCCGCTCTGTCCTCGCTGTCATCTCTTCTCGGAATGTATCCTCCGACGGCAGACCTCAACACCGTGGCAGGCTGGGCTATCCTTGTATTTGTGCTTATCACCTTCTACAAGATAAAAACAGGCGGCTTTCTCGGCTACCTCAAGGGCTTTACCGAGCCTTTTGCACTGTTTACACCGTTTAACGTGCTTAGTGAGCTTGGTACACCCGTGTCGATGGCATTCCGTCACTTCGGTAACATCGTATCGGGTATCGTAATATCGGCACTTGTTTATGCGGCTCTCGCAGGACTGACAAATGTACTTCTCGGTTGGCTTCCCGGCATTCTCGGAAGTATACCGTTCCTTCAGGTCGGAATACCGGCTGTGCTGTCGATATACTTTGACGTATTCACCTCATGTATGCAGGCATTCATATTTGCTATGCTTACGATGCTTTATATAGGCGGAGCGGCAAATCCGGATTAATTTAATCTGCATGAAATTACAAAAAAATATCAAAAACAATAAAACATAAAATAAGGAGACAAAAAAATGGAACTCGCAAATGCAAAAGCAATTATCATGGCAGGCTGTGCTGTAGGTGCAGGTCTTGCTCTTATCGCAGGTATAGGACCCGGTATAGGTGAAGGTTACGCTGTAGGTAAGGCGTGTGAGGCTATAGGTCGTCAGCCCGAATGCAAGGGTGCCGTTACTTCCACAATGATCATGGGTTGTGCTATCGCAGAAACCACCGGTATTTACGGCTTCGTTACCGGTCTTCTCCTTATGCTCCTCGCTCCGAACCTCTTTATCAGCAAGCTCTGATTCTTGACTTATAAAAACATCGGACTAAGAGGAAAGGCGAAATAAAGGGAGAGACAGATGGACGCAGAATACCTTGAGCTGATATCGCTGAATATCTGGCATATCATAGCTACAATAGCCAATCTTCTCATACTCACATGGATTTTAAAGAAATTTCTCTTTAAACCCGTAAAGGAAGTCGTTGCCAAGCGTGAGCAGGAGGTAAGCGATCTTTACACGGGTGCGGAGGAGGCTCTTGCACAGGCGGAAAGCGACAAAAAGCTCTATTCCGAGAAAATATCAACGGCACAGGCTGAGGCTGACAGCATAATTAAGACAGCTTCCGCTCGTGCAGATAAGCTCGGTGAAGAGATAATCGAAAACGCACGTGCAAAGGCTGCGGATACCGTGAAAAAAGCGGAATCCGATATTGAGCGTGAAAAGAAAAAGGCTTTGAATGAGCTTAAAAACGAAATTTCCGATATATCGGTACAGATCGCTGAAAATGTGGTCGAAAGAGAGATAAGCGGAGACGATCACCGTGAGCTTATCGACAGCTTCATAGATAAACTCTGAGAGGGGCAAGTCTTATGAACGAAATAATCAGAGAATACGGTACGGGTCTGTTCGCTCTTGCGGATGAAGAGGGCTGTGCCGAGGAAATACTCACGGAAGCGACGGAGTTGAAAAAGCTCCTTTCGAGAGAGTACCTGAGACTGCTCATAGATCCTGCCGTAAAGACGGAAAACAGGCTTGGTATGGTCAGGGAAGCGTTCGGAGGAGTGCATAAATATCTTCTGAACTTCATGCTGCTTATGACGGAAAAAGGACTTGCCGACTGTATTCCCGCCTGCTTTGACGAATTCGAGGAGCAGTACTATGACAAATACGACATAGTAAGGGTAAAGGCGGTAAGTGCATATCCGCTTGACGAGGAGCAGAAAAAGCGTCTTCTCGAAAAGCTGGAGAAAAATACGGGAAAGCGTGTGAGCATAGCATACAGTGTGGACAAGAGTCTTATCGGCGGTATGCGGCTCGATTACGGAAACCACCTTGTAGACAGCAGTATAAAAACACGGCTCGGCGAGATAAAGGAAAGGCTTGGCGAGACCGTACTTTGAATATAACAGAAAGGCGGGGTCATAAATGGGACTTCGACTGGACATCCGTCCTGAAGAAATCAGCAGCATAATCAAAAATCAGATAAAAAACTACGAAAATAAGGCGGAGGAAGCCGAAACCGGTACGGTAATTACCTGCGGTGACGGTATTGTAAGAGCTTTCGGACTCGATGACTGCATGGCGAACGAGCTTGTTGTATTCGAGGGCGGTGAGCATGGTATGGCGATGAACCTTGAAGAAGAGACGGTATCGATCGTTCTTCTCGACAACGGAAACGAAATTCGAGAAGGCTCCAAGGTGAAACGCACGGGTAAGGTAGTTTCCGTTCCCGTAGGAGAGGGCATGATAGGTCGTATTGTGAATGCTCTCGGTAAGCCTATCGACGGAAAGGGTCCGATAGACACGACAGAGACAAGACCTATCGAAAACGAAGCCCCCGGTATCATCAAGAGAAAGAGCGTTTCCGTTCCGCTTCAGACAGGTATCAAGGCTATTGACTCCATGATACCGATAGGCAGAGGACAGCGTGAGCTTATCGTAGGTGACCGTCAGACAGGTAAAACCACAATAGCTCTCGACACAATCCTCAATCAGAAGGGTAAGGACGTTATCTGCGTATACGTTGCAATCGGTCAGAAAAACTCTACCATCGCAAACGTAGCGGAGACAATAAGAAAGAGCGGGGCGGATTCATATACCGTTATCGTTGCCGCTTCCGCTTCGGAGGGTTCTCCGCTTCAGTATATTGCTCCGTACTCGGGCTGTGCTATTGCGGAATACTTTATGGCTCAGGGCAAGGACGTACTCATAGTATACGATGACCTTTCAAAGCACGCTGTTGCATACAGAGCATTGTCACTCCTTATCCGCAGACCTCCGGGACGTGAAGCTTACCCCGGAGACGTATTCTACCTCCATTCAAGACTTCTCGAAAGAGCGGCAAGAGTTGCTCCCGAATACGGCGGAGGCTCTATTACCGCACTTCCGATAATCGAAACTCAGGCAGGTGACGTATCGGCATATATCCCGACAAACGTCATTTCCATCACCGACGGTCAGATCTTCCTTGAAACAGAGCTGTTCCACTCGGGCGTACTTCCTGCCGTAAACCCCGGTATCTCCGTATCACGAGTAGGCGGTTCCGCTCAGATAAAGGCGATGAAAAAGGTTGCGTCAAAGCTGAAGCTCCTTTATTCGCAGTATATCGAGCTTAAATCCTTTGCACAGTTCGGCTCCGACCTTGACGCTGACACAAAGGAAAGACTTGCTCTCGGTGAAAGAATAGTTGAGGTATTAAAGCAGGATAAAAGCTCTCCCGTAGCCGTAGAATACCAGGTTGCTATAATTTATGCGGCGGTAAACGGATATCTCGGCGGTGTTGAGGTGCGTGATGTTTCTTCATATGAAAAGGAAATGCACGAATTCCTTGATGTCAGATATTCCGAGCTTCTCGATGAGATAAGAAATACGGGTAAGCTTGATGATGACGGCTTTGCTGTTCTTGACAAGGCTTGCGTAGAATTTACCGCGAAGTTCAGACAAGAGCATTACCATATTACTTCCGAAAACTGAACGGAGGATAAAATATGGGTGCAGATATAAAAGCTATTCGAGCAAGAATAAAAAGCGTTGACTCCACGAGACACATTACAAAGGCAATGCAGCTTGTTGCGTCCTCCAAGATAAAGCGTGCGAGCGTTAAGATGGAGGAGTCGAGATTCTACCGCAGAGTAATGCTTGACGCTTTTTCCGACCTTGCCGCAGAAAACAGTGCGTATTCCGCTCACCGTGACCACTCACTCCCCGTGCTGTACATTATTATAGCAGGAGACCGTGGACTTGCGGGGGGATATAACAACAACATATTCCGTTCCGCAATGACGGTGCTGAGAGAAAACGACCTTGTACTTCCGATTGGCAAAAGGGCGGTTGAATATTACTCGAGACGCGGAAAAACCGTGAGTGACAAATTTTCTTCCGTTGAGCATTTTACGTCAAAGGAATCGGCGGAGGTTGCAAGACTTGTGCGTGAGATGTACGACAGCGAAAAAATATCGGCGGTAACTCTCATTTACACAAGGTTTGAGTCAATGCTGTCTCAGACTCCGGATATGACGTTCCTGCTTCCTCTCGGACTTGCGGGTGCGGACGGAGTGCATAAGGCTGACCGTGACATTGACGGAGACGGCAAAATGCACGCTCTTGTGGAATACGAGCCGAGTCCCGAGGAGGTTCTTGCGTCTGTTATTCCCGAGTATATATCGGGGGTACTGTATTCTTCCGTTGCGGAATCCCATGCATCCGAGCTTGCTTCGAGAAGAAACGCTATGGACACTGCGACAAAGAATGCGGACGAAATGATGGAGACACTCAGTCTCGATTACAACCGTGCAAGACAGGGAGCTATAACTCAGGAGATAACCGAGATTGTAGCCGGTGCGAACGCTTAGTCGGGGATGTACTTTAGCTGTGGAGTAGAGAACACCACCCCGACATAGAGAATTTACCTTGCGGAAAATTCTCCCGAAAGTGAGACCGGGATTTAGTCGGGGGTCTACTTTAGCTGTGGAGTAGAGAACACCACCCCGACGTAGAGAATTTACCTTGCGGAAAATTCTCCCGAATATGAAACCGGGATTAAGTCACGGTACATTTTGACGGCAATATATGATTATGAGGAAAATATAAATGGCAAACGAAAAAAATATCGGTCACGTTGTGCAGGTCATAGGTCCTGTTGTAGACGTGCGTTTTGAGGAAGACAGTCTTCCCGATATACTGAATGCTATAGAGATAGAATATGCAGGCAAAAAGCTTGTGGTAGAGGTGTCGGCTCATGTCGGTGACGGAGTTGCAAGATGTATCGCCATGAGTTCAACCGACGGCCTTGTAAGAGGTACGGAAGCTGTTGACACGGGAAGCCCGATTAAGGTACCTGTCGGCAAGCAGACTCTCGGACGTATCTTCAACGTGCTTGGTGAGCCTGTGGATGAGCTTCCCGAGCCTGAGGACTGCGAAAAGTGGTCGATACACCGTCCGGCTCCCGCATATGAGGAACAGTCGGTTGAGACGGAGATACTCGAGACGGGTATCAAGGTAATCGACCTTATCTGCCCTTACACAAGAGGCGGTAAGGTAGGTCTGTTCGGCGGTGCGGGTGTAGGTAAGACCGTTCTTATAATGGAGCTTATCAACAACGTAGCAAAGCAGCACGGCGGTATTTCCGTATTTACGGGAGTAGGCGAGAGAACAAGAGAGGGTAACGACCTCTACAACGAAATGAAGGAATCCGGGGTTCTCGAAAAAACCGCACTTGTGTACGGTCAGATGAATGAGCCGCCGGGAGCAAGAATGAGAGTAGGTCTTTCCGGTCTTACTATGGCGGAATATTTCCGTGATACCGAGGGTCAGGACGTGCTTCTCTTTATCGACAACATCTTCCGTTTCACTCAGGCAGGCTCCGAGGTATCGGCTCTTCTCGGTCGTATGCCCTCTGCCGTAGGTTATCAGCCGACTTTGGCTACCGAAATGGGTGCATTACAGGAAAGAATCACGTCAACAAAGAAAGGTTCCATTACCTCCATTCAGGCGGTATACGTTCCTGCCGACGACTACACAGACCCTGCTCCCGCTACTACCTTTGCTCACCTTGACGCAACGACAGCTCTCAGCCGTTCGATAGCGTCCATGGGTATTTATCCTGCGGTAGACCCTCTTGAATCCACATCGAGAATCCTTTCTCCCGATATAGTCGGTGAGGAGCATTACCGTGTTGCGAGAGAGGTACAGAGCATTCTCCAGAGATACAAGGATCTTCAGGATATTATTGCAATCATGGGTATGGACGAGCTTTCCGAAGAAGACAAGCTTATTGTTTCCCGTGCTAGAAAGGTTCAGAGATTCATGTCTCAGGCACTTCATGTTGCGGAAAACTTCAACGGATTTGCCGGAAAGTACGTTACACGCAAGGAAACGATCCGAGGCTTCCGTGAGATTATAGAGGGTAAGTGCGATGACCTTCCCGAGAGTGCGTTCCTTTTCATAGGCTCCATTGACGAGGCTTACGAAAAGGCAAAGCTGAAATGATTCCGAGAAACAGGAGCTGTAGATGAAAACATTCAAGCTGCAAATAGCGGTGCCTGACGGTCTCATATACGACGGAGAGGCTGTTCAGCTGTCCGTGAGAGGTATCGGCGGTGAGCTTGCTGTGCTTGCCGGTCACATACCGTTCGTTACGGCTCTGGCTGACGGAGACTCACGAGTATATCTCCCCGATGGCAGTATAAAAGAGGGTCATTCCTGCGGCGGTATGCTTGTGGTATCGAGCGAATGCGTCCGTGTAATGGCACTCGAATACGATTGGAAATAAAAAACGGGTTCACTTCACATATCCGACCTCAAAAGCTTGGGGAACGGTGCGTGTGGTGAACCTTTTTTTGTCCGTGCGGCAGAGGGAACTTAAAATTCGGCTTAAATGAGGTCTTTTATAAAAAATAAAACTGTACAAACCCGAAAAAATATGCTATAATCATTATGACTTACTGTATTCAGACACAGCAAAGCGAAAAATATACGAAAATGCGGTAATAATATAAATTATGGAAAAAAGAATTAAAAACAACGACAGAGGCGAACGCAGAGATAGACGGGACGTCGGACGGGACAATAGACGAGACAACGGCAGACGTGATTACAACAGACGCGACTACAATGGTATGCCTGCGAGAAGTAATGCCGTTTGCGGTCGTAATGCGGTAACGGAGCTTCTCAAGACGGAAACTCCAATTGACAAGATATATGTATCCGGTGTGGAAGGCTCTGTAAAGGTTATTGTAGCTAAGGCGAAGGAAGCGAGAATCCCCGTTGTTGATACGACTACGGAATATCTCGACAGACTTTGCGGTGGTGAGAATCATCAGGGAGTTGCGGCTCTTGTGGCTGAAAAATCCTACTGCACGGTGGAGGACATACTTGAGATTGCAAGAGAGAGAGGGGAAAAGCCTCTTATCGTTGTATGCGACGGTATTGAAGATCCGCATAACCTCGGTGCTGTTATCAGATGTGCGGAATGCGAGGGTGCTCACGGTATCATCATTCCCGAAAGACGTGCGTGCGGTCTTACTCCTGCTGTATCAAAGGCTTCTGCGGGTGCTATAATGCATATGGCGGTAGCTAAGGTTCCGAATATTGCTCAGACAATAGAAAAGCTCAAGGAAAACGGTGTGTGGACATATGCTGCCGAAGCTGACGGAGCGGATTTCTATGAGACGGATTTTTCCTCGGGTGTTGCTATTGTTCTCGGAGGAGAGGACAGCGGCGTATCGAGACTTGTCAGAGAAAGATGTGATTTTTCTGTATCTATTCCCATGTACGGAAAATTAAATTCGCTTAACGTATCGACTGCGGCATCGGTTCTCCTTTGTCATGCGGCGAGAATGCAACGAAAGTGAGCCTTGAAATACAAAATCAAACAGCACATAGGCTTCAGCTTCAGAAGACCCGTGCATTTACGGGAAGATGAAGTAAAAAATAAAGCTAACGGAAGGTGTGACCGGGAGGAAAAGCTGTCGGTCAATGTACTTGTTATGGCTAAAGATAAAAAGAAAAATAAAAAAGTCACAGCGGGGGATCTGTTCGGAAAGCTCGGGAAGCGTACCCGTGATGAGTCGGAGTTAAACAAACCCGGCATTACCGAGGATGAGACACTGCTTGATGACGAACTGCTTGTCGGAGACAAAGACAGGCTTAGTGACACGGACTCCTCGATAGATGTGAGCGGCGGTTCTGCGGAAAGTGACAGTGAGCTTGATATAAACGAGCTGCTCCGCAAGTATATGCCCGAATACGAGAGCGAGGAAGAAAAGTCGGACGGCAAAAAAAGCGGCGGCATTCTTTCCATGCTGAAAAACGACGGCGGTGAGAGCTTGCATGAAGAAGTATCGGATGAGGATGAGCAGCTGATTTCATCCCTTGACAGTGCTTTCGGAATACCGAAAAAGCATGAAGAGGTCGAGGATGAGGTCAAAGACCGTGAAGAAACGACTGAGGAAGTTATCGCCGAAAAGCGTCCTGCTTCTCTCGAAGGCTTCATTGACGAATATGAGCTTGAACCCGACGATGGGGATACCTTTGACGAACTCGAAGATGAGGGTTCAGAGGACGATACCGAAGATGAGGATGAGCCTGAAATCGAGGAAGAAAAGCCGAAAAAGAAGAAAAAGTCGGTGTTCTCCCTGTTCGGCGGAAGAAAGAAAAAGCAGGCGGAGGAGCTTATCGAGGAAGAAAACACGATAGACAATGCCAACGCTATGCTTGAGGACGAGGTATCAACCGAAGCGGAGGAAGAAATTACCGCAGAGTCGGATGAAACGGATGAGACTGTCGCAGAGGCAGCGTATAATTCCGAAGAAGCTCACGAGGAAGAGCTTACCGAGACAGATGAAGCTGCGGAAGAGACTTCGGAGGATTTCGCCGAGACTTCTGCGGAGAATTCTGCGGAGGATTCCGTGCAGGCTGTAGAGGATGAGGGCGAAAGCTTTAATCTTGACGACGAGGAATTCGACCCCACCGACATTAACCTTATGGTTGCGTTCGGTCTTGACGGCAAGGACAACAAGCAGGCTAAGGAATTCGGTGACAGACTCGAAGCGAAGCAGCACAGTCACGACAGCCGAAAGATAAAGATAGACCATCCCGAATATGTGGACAAGTCGCAGATACCCACGATTCGCAAGGAGTTTGCGACACGAAAACTGTCACTCAGAATAAGATTTGTGCTTTGTACGGTGTTTACGGTGCTTCTCATGATATTCGAGAACATCACGACCATCACAAAGCTGTTTACGGGTACGGAGCAACAGTTTGCGGGCTTCCTTGACCCGGCGGTATATCCCGTTGTTTACATAATGGTAAGCTTACAGCTCATGCTTCTTGCGTGCTACTGTGCGGTAGGGGAGATAAGTACTGGCTTTAAGAATATTTTCAGGGGTACTCCCACTCCCGAAAGTATGACGGCTCTGCTTACACTCGGCGGTGTTCTTTATTCCGCTGTGCTTGCGGTGACTGTAAAAGCTCCGAATGAGCCTGTAATGTTCAACTTTGTTACGGCTGTATCGGCACTTCTTACTCTTATCTACGCTATGTATAACAACAAGCGTGAAAACATGAACTTTGCAGTTATTGCAAACAGAAAGCCGAAGCACATTGTTCGCCGTCTTCCCGATGAGGAATCCGAAGGTGAAGCAAGAGCTTTTGCGGAACATGATGATGCGTGCGATGTTATGAAGATAGAAAAGACCGACTTTATCGACGGCTTCTTCGGCAGACTTCGCAAGCCCGACACTTCGACCGGTGTATTTATGACCTTTGCAATGAGTGCGTCCGTTGCTCTTGCGGTTCTTATCGGTATATTTGTGAACTTCCGCGGAGGAGAGAGTGATACTGCCGCAATATGCAGAGTGGTATATTCCTCGCTTCTTATGCTGGCTCCTCTTTCCGCTTACATTACGTTCTCTTATCCGCTGTATCGTGCGAATGTTGCGGCAAAGCAGTATGACAGTGCTATCATAGGTGACGCTGCAATTGAAGAATACTCAAATGCGTCCATCATTTCCTTTGACGACAAGAACGTATTCCCCTCATACTCCGTAAAGGTTCAGAATATGCGTATATACAACAACGCAAGAATCGACAGAGTTCTTTACTATGCGGCATCCGTGTTCGCATATGCGGGAGGACCGTTACAGGACGTATTCGAGGTTGCTACGAGAGACATGGGCGTTTCCTCAAACGTAAAGATATTCGATACGGAGGCAGGCTTCCTTGCGGCTCAGGTAGACGGAGTTAACATAATCTTCGGAAGCGGTCAGAACCTCAGAAATCGTGGTCTTAACATTCCCGAAGCCGCTCTTGTGGACGATGTTGACCTCTCGGACGAGCTTTCGATAATGTATATGTTCCGTGAGAGCAAGCTGGTTGCGAAGTTCTACGTCAAGTACGTTATGGACTCCGACATCGACCTTATCTTAAAGCAGTTCTCGGGAAGCGGACTTTACGTTTGCGTTCGTACATTCGACCCGAACATAGACGAGGCGATGATAGCGAAAAAAGCGGGTATGAAGAAAATGCCACTCAAGATTCTCCGTTACTCCGGTACGGATGAGGTAGGCAAATACGAAGAAAAGGTTGACAGCGGACTTGTCACAAGCGGCTCTCCGAAGTCACTTCTTCAGGTCATTACCTACTGCGGAAAGGTTCTTCACACGAAAAAGACGGATATTGCACTCGGTGTTCTTTCCGTTCTTATCGGTGCGGCTATTCTCGCACTTCTGCTTCTTGCGGATTCGCTGACCGTTCTTTCGTCGCTTCTTATCGTTCTGTACCAGCTTATCTGGCTCATTCCGATTTCGATAGCGTCTAAGGTATTTATCAGATAAAAATAAAAAAGGGTGAAAGGATTGCACTTTTCACTCTTTTTGATAGGAAAACATAAAATTCAGACAGGAGAATTTAAAGAGGGGTTGCTTTTTCGTCTATCCCTCGGAGATTTTAGTTATGAGAGAAGATATAAGAAGCTTTTTGCTTGACGTTCAGAAGCCCGGGCGATATACCGGCGGTGAAACTAACAGCGTTTTTAAAAATCTTGACGAAGTTAAAATGAGAGTGGCGTTCTGCTTCCCCGACACCTACGAAATAGGTATGTCAAACCTCGGAATGCGTATACTTTGCGACTGCTTCAACGGTGTTGACGGAGTTTGGTGTGAGAGAGTATATGCTCCGTGGGTTGACATGGAAGACGAGATGAGAAAGCGTGGCATTCCGCTGTTCACTCACGAAAGCGGAGATTCCGTAGGAGAGTTCGATATGGTAGCTTTTACCATGCAGTATGAGCTTTGCTACACCAATATTTTAAATATGCTCGACCTTTCGGGTATTCCGCTCAGACGTGAGGACAGAGGTGAGGACTCCCCCGTTGTTATTGCAGGCGGTCCTTGCTCCTACAACCCCGAGCCGATAGCAGATTTTATCGACCTTTTCTCTATCGGAGAGGGTGAAGAAGCACTTCCCGAGCTTGCAAGACTGTATCTTTCGATGAAGGAGGACGGCACATACACGAAGAAAGCTTTCCTTTACCGTGCCGCAACCGAGCTTAAAGGCTTCTATGTTCCCTCGCTTTATGAGATAAAGTACAACGAGGACGGAACTATAGCGTCAATAACTCCTGCGGACGAAAAGGTTCCCGCTGTCGTTACAAAGAGAATTGTCGAGAACTTTGACAAATGTATGCCGCCGCTCAATCCCGTGCTCCCGAACATCGAGACCGTTCACGACCGTGTTACCATGGAGGTATTCAGAGGATGCATAAGAGGTTGTCGCTTCTGTCAGGCAGGTATGGTTTGCCGTCCCGTTCGTGAAAGAAGTCCCGAGACTCTCGACTGCATTGCAAAAACGATGGTTCAGAACAGCGGCTACAATGAAATTTCGCTCTCGTCCCTGTCAATATCCGACTACTCCAAGATAAGTGAGCTTACCGACTCGCTTCTTGAGTGGACGAACGACAAGATGATAAACCTCTCACTTCCGTCAATGCGTGCGGACAGCTTCACAAAGGAGCTTATGGACAAGATTGCTACCGTAAGACAGTCAACACTTACCTTTGCTCCCGAAGCCGGCTCACCGAGACTCCGTGACGTTATAAACAAGAACATAACCGAGGAAGAAATACTTCGTGCGTGCCGTGTTGCTTATTCCGCAGGTAAGAATCAGATAAAGCTTTACTTCATGGACGGACTTCCGCACGAAACCTACGATGACATTGAGGGAATCTCCACTCTCGCAAGCCATGTAATAGACGAATACTACAAGACACCGGACAGAAATAAGGCAAGACAGCCGCAGGTTACTCTTTCCGTTGCGTGCTTTATTCCGAAGCCGTTCACTCCTTTCCAGTGGGAGGGTCAGAACACTCTCGAGGAGCTTAGAGACAAGCAGGACTTCCTTTCCTCGAAGATAAAGGACAGAAAGGTTCGCTACAACTACCACGACGCAAAGGTTTCGAGAATAGAGGCTATATTTGCCCGTGGTGACAGACGACTTTCCGCCGCACTTGAAGAAGCTATTCGCCGTCATGTTCGTTTTGACTCCTGGGAGGAGCATTTCGACTACGACAACTGGATGGATATTTTCGAGACTGTGGGAGTTGACCCGTCGTTCTATGCAAACAGATGCATTCCCGATGACGAAATACTTCCCTGGGATATGATTTCCTGCGGTGTATCGAAGTCGTTCCTGCTTTCCGAGAGACACAAGGCTCAGGAGGCGGTTGCAACTCCGTCGTGCAAGGAAAAATGCTCCGGCTGCGGTGTAAACAAGCTTGTTGACAAGAAATACTGCCGCTGGTGTCCCGGTCATGATGACAGCTCCGACAGTGCGGGTAAAATCACCTCCGACAAGGTATTCCCCTCGAGAGCGGAGACAATGAAGGCAAACGTAAAGCCTGCAAGACTTATCAGACTCCGTTTCCGCAAGTTCGGTGCAATGCTGTATATATCACACCTCGACCTTGCAAAGACTCTCACACGCTCCCTTGTTCGTTCGGGTCTTCCGATATACTACACCGAGGGCTTCAACCCCATTCCGAAGCTTGTGTTTGCCACACCTTTGTCGGTAGGCTGCGGAGGAGAAGAAGAGGTACTTGACATCAGACTTCTCGAACCCGTTTCAAACGATGTTATATCGGAAAAGCTGTCAGCGGTAATGCCGAACGGAATCGAAATTACGAGGGTATACGAGCAGAGAGGAAAGCTCACCGACATAAAGTGGGCGGAATGCGAAATAAGCTTCGGCGGTGTCCGTTTCGATGACGGCATTTGCGATGAAATATCTAAGCTGTTCGACAATCCGTACACCATTATGAAGCGTAGCAAGAGCGGTGAGAAGGAATGTGATATTTCTCCCCTTGTAAAGCGTATTTCCGCTGTCCGTGATGGTGAGAAGCTTGTTGTGACTGCCGTTACCTCTGCCGATGCGGAAAAATACCTCAATCCCGAATACGTTGCTAAGGCTGTAGCGGAGAAATTCGGTCTTGACGGTGAGACTTCATGGCACGTTATTGTCAGAAAGAAGCTCATGCTCTCCGACGGCGAAACCGATTTCATTTGATTTAATATAATTTGATATTGTCACCCCATTCGTTTGGCATTGCGTCATGCGGTGGGGTGATTTTTTTATCCTATTGCATACACGGAGAAGGCTTCTGAGTTTTTCAGCTCCCGTATCAGCGATGTCAGACGTGTGAGAGCGGCGTTGTATTCGCTTTTGCTGTTTGAGCTGTGGTAGGAATAAAGCTCCTCAAATGCGTTGTCGAGCGTTTCCGAGTCTTTGTGACTGACGGTGCATCGGATATACAGCCGTATCTTCTCCCATGAATGCAATGCGGGCGGATACAGCGTGTCGAATTTCGTTTCGTCTGCGGCTGTTTCCGAGAGAATGAGTTCGATTTCCGTGCAGTTTTTTCTTATATATACGGAGGACGAAACGGAAAACACGGTGACGGCAAGAAAAACGCATACGGCACATACGAATGACTTCACTTCTTCCTCCTTTTCTCTATGCAGGTGAGCTTTCCGTTGTCGCTTGCCGCCAGTATGAATATGTCCCCGAGAGGTATTCCCGTTCGCTTTATCTCGGAGTCAAGCCGCCGCCTGTCCCAACCAAGCTCACAAAGCCTTTCTTCGATTACAGTGCCGTCTACTACCAGTATGTGGTCGATTCCCGCCTCCTCCTCTCCGTTTGCCGCAGAGACAAGGGATGAGAGGGTGACGGGGGATGAGTTCTCGTTGGCGAATACGGAGAGCTTACCGTTTTCCTCGAGAACAGCATAGTAAATCTCGTCCAGCCGACCGAAGCCCTTTTGGCGAAGCTCCGATATAAGCTCGTCTGCCTCTATGCGGTTCCTTTTCATCTCCTCCTGCATGAGCTTGCCCCTTTTGATAAGAATCGTCGGTGAGCCGTAGAAGAGCTTCTTTGCGAGATTTGATTTCAAAATAAGGAATGAGACGATGACCTCTACGGACAGGAGTACGAGGATCGGGATGATGGCATAGAGAAGCGGTTTGTCACGGTCTGTTATCGGCTGTACGGCTATCTCGGAAAGAATGATGGTTACGATAAGCTCGGAGACACGAAGCTCGCCGATTTGACGCTTTCCCATGAGGCGAAGTGCGAAAAGCAGTGCGAAATAAATGATTACGGTGCGTATATATAGTGTTAGCATGGCTCTATTATGCCCGTTTCGGTACGGAATATGCCCGAAAACGAGGGATTTGAGAAAAAAACGAAAAAAATCGAAAAAAGTTTGAAAAAGGGGTTGACAAGAGGTGCGAGGTATGGTATAATAACGAAGCTGTCGGCGAGAGGAACTCAAAAACCTCGAGTCAAGAAGAAAAATAAAAAACTTAAAAAAAGTTTTGAAAAACCTCTTGACAAACGCAAGACAGTGTGATATAATAAATA
>CAYWFS010000034.1:0-22071 GCA_964457685.1 uncultured Ruminococcus sp.
AAAAAAAAGAACCGGTCAAATAAACCGATTCCTTTATTTGTATAATTCAAGGAAAGAATTACTTGTACTTACGCTTTCTTGCAGCTTCGGACTTCTTCTTTCTCTTTACGCTGGGCTTCTCATAGCATTCTCTCTTGCGAAGCTCGGCCTGGATGCCTGAACGCTGGCACTGTCTCTTAAAACGACGAAGAGCACTGTCAAGCGATTCATTTTCCTTAACTCTGATTTCTGCCATCTCTCTATTCCCTCCCTTCGCTTTTGGCAAAGGTAAATAATTTTAATCTTTACCCTACATTATTATACAGCATTTACGTCTCTTTGTCAAGATATAATCAAAAAATTATTTTTATTTATACCGTTTTTGCGAGACTTATTTTGCTACGATATTGACAATCTTTCCGGGAATATATATTTCCTTTACTACCTGCTTACCATCGAGGAGAGCTTTTATCTTTTCATCCGCAAGTGCGAGTGCAAGAGCTTCTTCCTTTGTGGTATCGGGTGTTATGGTGATAGTTCCCTTGAGCTTACCGCAAATCTGAACTGCGATTTCGATTTCAGCATCCTTGGTCTTTGATTCATCGAACTTAGGCCACTCGTGCTGAGAAAGGAAGCCCTCTCCGCCAATCTGTTCCCACATTTCTTCGCAAATATGAGGTGCGAACGGGCAAAGGATTGCGATATAATCTTCAAGCTGAGACTTTGTAAGAGAACCGTTATCGTAAACATCGTTGAGGAGAGCCATCATTGCGGCAATTGCTGTATTGAACTTCATCTCCTCGATATCGGAGGTAACCTTCTTTATAGTCTTGTGGAATGCGACCTCAAGCTTATCGGACTTATTGTCGGAAAGCATATCGGTGAGGGATGCTACTCTGTCGAGGAATCTCTTACAACCCTTTACGCTGTTGTCATTCCACGGAGCGGAGGATGTATAGTCACCCATAAAGAGAGTATAAACTCTGAGTACGTCTGCACCGTATTCATCAACAACGTCGTTGGGGTCTACGACATTTCCCTTGGACTTACTCATTTTTTCTCCGTCGGGACCGAGGATAAGACCCTGTGCGGTACGCTTTGCATAAGGCTCCTTTGTGGGAACGATACCGAGGTCATAGAGGAAGCGATACCAGAATCTGGAATAGATAAGGTGACGTGTAACGTGTTCCATACCACCGTTGTACCAGTCTACGGGAAGCCAATATTTCATAGCTTCATCGGATGCTATTGCATTTTCGTTGTGGGGGTCGCAATAACGGATGAAGTACCAGGAAGAACCTGCCCACTGAGGCATTGTATCTGTTTCACGCTTTGCATCGCATCCGCACTTCGGGCATTTGCAATTCACGAATGAATCTATTTTTGCAAGGGGGCTTTCTCCGCCTTCACCGGGTTCAAAGTTTTCAACATCGGGAAGCTTGAGCGGAAGCTGGTCATAAGGAACACCTACTATACCGCAATGAGGGCAATGTACTATCGGAATAGGTTCACCCCAGTATCTCTGACGGTTGAATGCCCAGTCCTTCATTTTGTACTGGATACCCTTTTCGCCGATTCCCTTTTCTTCAAGGAAAGCAAGCATTTTTGCAATTGCTTCTTTCTTTGTTTCGATACCGTTGAGGAAGTCGGAGTTAACCATTGCACCGTCACCGGTATAAGCTTCCTTTTCAATATCTCCGCCCTTGATTACTTCTATGATGTCAATACCGAACTTCTTTGCAAATTCGTAGTCTCTTTCATCGTGAGCGGGAACTGCCATGATAGCACCTGTACCGTAGCCCATCATAACGTAGTCTGAGATGTATATCGGAATTTCCTTACCGTTTGCGGGGTTTACAGCGGATATGCCGTCAATTTTTACACCGGTCTTATCCTTTGTAAGCTGTGTTCTTTCAAATTCGGTTTTCTTCGCACATTCTTCTTTATATGCGTCAAGCTCTGCAATATTTTTAATACGGTCTCTGTACTTTTCGATAACGGGATGCTCGGGAGCAATTACCATGAATGTAACTCCGAACATTGTGTCGCATCTTGTGGTATATATTCTGAGCTTTTCGTCTTCATCGCAGTTTGTAAGAGCGAAGTTAACGAATGCACCCTCGGAACGACCGATCCAGTTTTCTTGCTGAAGCTTGATATTGGGGAGATAGTCCACATCCTTGAGTCCGTCAAGAAGCTTATCCGCATATTCTGTAATACGGAGATACCAAACGTCCTTTGACTTCTGAACTATGTCGCTGTGGCAAATATCGCACTTACCGCCCTGTGAGTCTTCGTTTGAGAGTACGACCTTACAATGAGGACAATAGTTTACAAGTGCCTTTGAACGGAAAACAAGTCCTGCGTCAAACATCTTGAGGAATATCCACTGAGTCCACTTATAGTAATCCTCTTCTGTGGTATCTACAACTCTCGACCAGTCGAAGGAGAAGCCTACTCTCTTGAGCTGGGATGTAAATTTATGGATATTCTTATCCGTAACGATTCTCGGATGAGTGTTTGTTTTGATAGCGTAGTTTTCGGTGGGAAGTCCGAATGCGTCAAAGCCTATCGGATAAAGGACGTTATATCCTTCCATTCTTCTCTTACGGGATATAACTTCAAGTCCGGAATAAGCCTTAATATGTCCAACGTGCATTCCCGCTCCGCTCGGATAGGGGAATTCGACAAGTCCGTAGAATTTCGGCTTGGAATAATCATCGCTTGCTTTGAAAATTCCAGCTTCGTCCCACTTATCCTGCCATTTTTTCTCAATTTTGCCAAAATCGTATCTCATGATTGACTTCCTTATATTATTTTATGATTAATCTTCTGAAATGAGTTCTGTAATATCTTTTTCCGTGGTATCCTGGTAAAGCTTTTCAAGCTTGTAGAAGTCACGTCCGTCGGGGGTAAAGATGTGAACGATAACGGAGTCGAAGTCCTGAAGAACCCACACACCGGAGTCAACACCCTCGATATGGCTGGGAGTGATTCCGTACTGAGAGAGCTTGAATTCAACTTCATCTGCCAACGCACGAATCTGTGTTCTCGATGTACCTGTGCATACTACGAAATAATCCGCAATAACGGTCTGCTTTTCAACATGGAGGAGCTTTATTCCCTTTGCTCTTTTTGAGTCAAGCACGGAAACGATAAACTGTGCGAGTGTTTCGGAATTTTTAAGCTGCTCGGCGGTGAGGTTTTCTTCAATCGGAAGCTTAGATGTTTCGGTATTCATATATTCACCAATCCTTTTCTTAGTTTAGTTTAATCTCGGAATGTATATCGAATCGTCGTCGATGTCTTCTGCGTTATGCACACCGTCGTACAGATCCTCTGTTGTGTCGAAATACACATTGCAGATGTACTGTAGGTCGGTATAGCAGAAGAGATAATTTTTATCAAAGATCGAATCGCTGATTTCCTTGTTATAAATATTATAGTATTCGTTTATTACTTCGAGTGTGGCTGCACGGTTTATTACATAATATTCGCCAGCCATGTTTCCCGGAACCGTCATCATATTGATGGAGGAGAGGTCAACATTCATAAACTGCTTTGCAAAATAAAGCATATCGGAGACGCTCATGTTTGTTTCCACGCATTTGAACACTTCGTTCGCTATGCTTGTGAGTGAGCCTATATCTACAGCTTTAACTGTGTTCTTGACTTTATTGAACATAGCGGTGAGGAATATTTTCTGTGCGTTTACACGTCCGAGGTCTGCCTGAACATAACCCGAACGGAAACGAACGAAGCCTTCTGCCGTCTCTCCGTTCATGTGCTGGTATCCTGCCGGGATGCTGATATAAAGATTCTGCTCCGGGTCGGAATAGTACATATCATTGGGAACATACACGTCAACACCGTCCATTGCATCAACTATACCTCTGAAACCGTCAAGTCCCATGAGAACCGTATAGCTTATATTGATACAAAGGCTTTTTTCGAGCATTTCCGCAAAGCTTTCTATTGCACTCGAATACGGGTCGCTGTCGCCCTGTCTGTATGCCGTTGAATAGCACGTATTAAATGCATTGTTTATACGGTGAGTCAACGGAGCATATTCACCTGTTATAAGGGTATCTCTCGGGAACTGCATTACCGTTATGCTGTTATCGTTTGCATTTACGTTAACAAGCATTGTAACATCGGCAAGCAAGGCTTCATCGTCATGTCCCACGATAAGTATGTTATATATGCCCTCTATCTCCGTATATTCATCCTTTATAACGACATTGTTTTCTTTTTGGTCATTTTCATCGGTTTTGTTGTTAAGCGGAGGTTCTTCTTCGCCTGACGAATCCGAGGTTTCTATATCGAACGGTAATTCCTTATTCGGATTTTGTACGGGTTTATAAAATATCAGCCATGCGGCACAGAAGATTATCGCCGTATAAACGACAAAAATCACTGCAATAAGAGCTGCCTGAGATTTTGTAATTCTTCCGTTCTTTCTTTTGATCTTCTTTTTCTTTTTAAGGTTTTTGCTGTAGAATTCAGTTTGAAGATCGTCTCTTTCCATATTCTCCGCATCCCCATCAGGATAATATGCGGAAATATCCTCTTCGTCTTTTCTGTTATTCTGCATTTACATTCAGCCTTTCGTGTGGTTTTGGGAGCTTTCCCTTCAGTCCTGCATTCCGGCGATGATAAAATAGTTTCTTGCAGCTATGGTATTTTCGTCAATAACTCCGCCGTCCTTTATCAGTCCCGTCAGAGTAAGGTCATACGCATATATCATTGTGTCTCTGAGTAGAGAGTTTTTCTCTTTTCCTGCGGTCAGACCATCGTAAAAATATTTTCTTACAGCTATGCAATCGTCAAAGGTGCGTGTTTCCTCTATATAATCGGCAAGGAAGATAATAGACTCGAACACTGTCATTCCGTCTCTTCCGGTTGTATGCCATCTTATACCGGATATTATCTCGCTGTCCGCATATTCGGGAAAATCACGCTCTGCAACCTTTGCTCCGGTGAGAGCATGAAGCACTGCCTTATTTTGACCTTTTTCGATAATTATACCAAATTCTTCACAGTATTGCAACTGTTTTTTTGCGTCTGCCTTTTTGGTTATGTCATGGAGTAAAGCAGCTGCCGCAAGTCTATTCACATCCTCGGGAAGATATATTTCACCGAGTTTTACGGCTTCCTTCTTCACGGCAAGTGTGTGGAGGTACCTCTGCTCGGTCAAATACGGCTTGACAAGAGCTTCCAGCTTCTTTACATCATCGTTTGACAATATTTTCTTATCTTTCATTTGTTTGAATACAGCTTTTCTTTTCTGATTATTTCCGCAACGCCGTCACTGAGGTACTTTTCAAGAGAGTCTCCGTTTTTTACGGCTTCTCTTATCTCCGTTGACGACATTTCAAACGGGTCTTCGCCTATCAAAAATATTTTCGACCCGTATTTACTTTCATATTCCGTTTTTTTACTTTCAAGCATTGCCCTGTCATCGGAGTATCTCGGAACAACGGCGATATCGGCCATTTTGAAAATATCATCCGCCCGGTACCATGTTTCGAGTGACATGAACATATCGCTTCCGCAAAGCAGACATATCTCGTTTTCATCGGTTTTCAGATGCTCGAGAGTAAGTACGGTATAGCTGACATCGCATTTTTTTATCTCGTAATCCGATATTTCGGTTTTCGGGAGCTTTCCGAATGCCGATACACACATTTCAAGTCTTTGACTCGGTGTATCTATGCTTATCTTCTGCTTATGCGGCGGAATGAAGGTCGGCATGATGATAAGTCTGTCGGGGTCAAGATATTCAAGCATGGTTTCCGCAGCATGAATATGACCTTTATGCGGAGGTGCAAAGGTTCCGCCGAACAGACCTATCCGTTCTTTTTTTGTTTTAGATTCGCTCATATCTGAGTCGAGATATTTCTCTTTTCGGGCTTTTCGGCAACCTTGAACAGTATTATTTTTCTGCCGATTACAGTTACTACCTCGGAGCCTGTCATTTCTGCAATCTGTTCTGCGGCTTCTCTGGGGTTTGTATCTGTGTTATCAAGCACGCTTATCTTAACAAGCTCTCTTGCTTCAAGTGCGTCCGAGATGGATTTTACAGCCGCTTCTCCGACACCGCCCTTGCCTATCTGAAAAATTGCGTTTTCCGATGATGCGATTGATTTGAGCTTTGCTCTCTGTTTACTGTTAAGCATTAATTTTTTCTCCTTAATTTGTCTGTCTCTGCGTAATTTATCTGCCGAGTATCTGCGACAGTCTGGTGATGAACTCACTCATGGCGTGTCCTCTGTGCGATACCGTATTTTTCTTATCCTGCGGTATTTCGGCAAAGGTTGCACCGAATTCATCGTAATAGAACAGCGGATCGTAGCCAAAGCCACCGTCTCCCTGTTCGTGGGTAAGTATTCTGCCCCTGCATATTCCGCGTACTACCATTGCACGATTGCACGGGATACCTGTTTTTTCGGAAAGCTCCTTTGAAATTTGCCATTTTTCGGGAATTTCAAACTCCGAGTTTTCGGGAAGCACAAGTGATGCGGTACAAACGAACTCAGCCCCTCTATTCTCTACTCCGTCAAGCTCTGAAAGAAGCTTTGCACGGTTTTTCTCGTCATTTGCACCCTCTCCGGAATATCTTGCCGAGAATATTCCCGGTCTGCCGTCGAGAGCGTCAACACAAAGTCCCGAGTCGTCGGCGATCCCGATATATCCGAGACGTGCCGGTGTGGAGGCTTTGATGAGCGAATTTTCCTCGAAGCTGTCTCCGTCCTCGATTATCTCGTCGGTATATCCTATCTCAGCAAGAGTTCTTACCTCTGCGGAATTAGACGCACTTTTACTGAGCAAAGTTTCAAGCTCGGCTATTTTTTTCCTGTTATTCGACGCAAGAACAATCTCAGTCATTGTTTTCTTCCTCCGCAGCGTCGTTTTCGGCAGGCTCCTCAAATGTCTTTTCTTCGTCCTGCATAAGTGCGTCAACAAACATTTTCGCGTCAAACGGCTGCATATCGTCTATCTTTTCTCCGACTCCTATGAACTTTACGGGGATGTCTATTTCGTCCTTTATGGAGAAAACAGCACCTCCCTTTGCAGTTCCGTCAAGCTTTGTAAGGATAAGTCCCGTAATATCCGCACTTTCCTTGAATTTCTTTGCCTGAGTAACTGCGTTCTGTCCTGCGGTGGAGTCAAGCACAAGAAGCGTCTCTCTTGCGGCATCGGGAAGCTCACGTCCGATAATACGGTTTATCTTTGCAAGCTCGTTCATAAGATTGCTCTTGTTGTGGAGTCTTCCGGCGGTATCTATGATAAGCACATCCGCTTTCTGTCTGTTTGCCGCCGCTATTGCATCATAAACAACGGAAGCGGGGTCGGCACCCTCACTCTGCTTTATAAGGTCTACTCCTGCTCTGTCGCACCATACAGCAAGCTGGTCTATAGCTGCCGCACGGAATGTATCAGCCGCCGCAACTATTACTTTTTTGCCGTCTTTTCTGAGGTTATTTGCAATTTTACCGATGGAGGTTGTCTTACCTACTCCGTTTACTCCGATAACAAGGATTACGGAGGGAGAGGTTGAAAGGTTAAGCGGCTCGCCCTCACCTATCTGCTTTACCAGAATCTCGCAAAGTACATCCTTTACAACATCCGCACTTTTTATATTTTCCGTCTTGATTCTGTCTCTCAGCTCATCTATGACCTTTTCCGTGGTCGTAGTTCCCATATCCGCACAGATCATTATTTCTTCAAGCTCTTCGAGAAGCTCTTCGTCTACCTTGCGGAAGTTTTTTAATACCTCGTTTACCTGACCGAACACAGCGTTTTTGGTTTTTACGAGTCCTTGTTTAAGTTTGTCAAAAAATCCCATTGTTTTCTCCGTTTAATTTATTTTGTTCCGAGAATTTCGTTTTTATCGTCCCCCGCACCAAGTGTGAACACCTTTGAGATACCGCTTTCCTGCATGGTTACACCGTAAAGAGTATCGGCGATATCCATGGTTCCACGACGGTGAGAAATCATGATTATTTGCATTTCCTCGGAATATTTCTTCACATATCTGCCCACTCTCGTTACGTTTACCTCATCAAGTGCGGCTTCTATCTCGTCAAATATACAGAACGGAGACGGATTCACCTTGATAAGTGCAAACAAGAGTGCTATTGCGATAAAAGCCTGCTCTCCGCCGGAAAGAAGATTCAGATTCTTTATTGTTTTTCCGGGAGGTGCGGCATTTATCTCGATACCCGACTCAAGAGCGTTTTCGGGATCTGTGAGTATTACCTCCGCATGACCTCCGCCGAAAAGCTCACGGAAGACCTCGCCGAAGTATTTGTTTATCTTTTCAAATGCTTCAACGAATATCCGCTTCATATCGTCCTCGATACCGCCGAGTATTTCAAGCAGGTCTTCTCTCGAGGCTCTGAGGTCGTCAAGCTGAGTTTTGATATACTCGTAACGCTTCTTAACCTCCGTATATTCCTCAATCGAATCCACATTGACGTGACCGAGAGCCTTGATTTTCGTCTTAAAATCATTTTGTATGAGCTGATACTCGTTTCTCTCGCCGTTTTTTATTATGTGACAGTCGTTTTCATCTGCGAACTTCACCGCCGCCGCATATGTCAACTCATAGTCTTCCCACATTTTCGCACTGAGCTTCTGTTCGCTTTCTTTAAGTGCTGTGAGCTTTGCTTCGTTTTTGGAATGTGCAACGAATATTATATCCTTTTTCGACTGCTGTTCCTTTTCGGTTTGTCTGAGTGCGGAAAGCTGAGAGTCTATTTTGTCACCGTTTTCGTCAAGTCTCCGCTGATTGTCTCTGAGCTTTTCTATATGTGCGTCAAGCTCATCGGCGGTCTTGTTCTTTTCGTCCGCTGTAAGTCCGAGGTCGTTTGCTTTCTCTGTATATTCAAGGATAGCTCTCGAATGCTCATCGCACTCCATGGAATATACGCTGACTCTTGCATTTGTTTCACGCATGGAATCAACAGCCGACTCAGTATCACGGGAAAGCTCCGCAAGTCTGATTTTCGAGAGGTTTATCGTCTCCTCACGCTCATCCGCTTCAAGCTCGACTTCCCCACGCTTCAAGGCAAGGTCGTTTCGTTTATCGGATATTTCTTCGATAAGCTTTTTCTGTTCATCTATTCTGAGATTTATATCCGCAAGGTCACTGTCGTTTTCCTTTGTTGTCGCAGAAAGGCTTTTTTTGTCGTTTTCCATATTTGCGACAAGCTCGGAAAGTGCTTTTCTTTTTCCGTCGGAGTCGCTGAAATTACGTCTTTCCGCACCGACAAGTGCTTCTATAAGCGAACGTCTGCTTTCTTCGGAGCTTATCTCATCGGACAGCTTCATGCTATTGCTCTCGATTTCCGAAAGCTTTTTTTTGCCCTCTCTCAGCTCTGACATCGCCGCAGAATACTCTTCACGGATGGAATCTATAAGAGTAGAGCGTGAGAGCATACCGCTGTCTCGTTTTGTTTGACCGCCCGTGAATGAGCCACCGGAGTTTATCTGCTGACCGTCGAGAGTTACGGCTCGTATTTTCCAGCCTCTTGCTCTTGCCGCATTTGAAGCGTTATCTATATTATCAAATAGCACAACTCTTGCAAGGAGGTAGCTTATAATTGAACGGTACTTCTCATCGCAGAAAACAAGCTCGTCCGCCCAGCCTACAAAGCCGACTGCGTTTTCAAGCCCGATATAGTCTCTCCCTCTCTCCTGTGCCTTTATCGTATTCAGCGGATAGAAGGTTGCACGGCCGGCATTGTTTCGTTTGAGCGATTCTATGGCGGCTTTTGCGGCATTTTCGTTTTCCGTTACGATATTTTGCAGAGCCGCACCGAGTGTTGTTTCGATTGCGACTATAAATTCCTTATCAACCTTGATGAGATATGATATAGGTCCGTGTATTCCACGAAGTCTTCCGTTTTTTGCCTCGCTCATGACGTGCTTGATACTGTTGTTATAGCCGTCAAAATGCTCCTGCATTCTCGAAAGTGCGTTTATTCTCGAATCGAGAGAATCACATTCGGACTGCTTTTTTCTCACTTCGGCATCGGTTTTATTGTATTCCGCACCAAGCTCCGCTTTCTTTTGTTCGAGTAAAGCAATCTTTTCCGTTATTTCGTCACAGCTTTTTTGATATACAAGTATCTGTTCATCCGCCGCTGTGGCATCTTTGTCGAGAGCTTCTATCTCCGCACGATACTTTCTTATATCCGAATCAATGCTTTCGCTTCGTTCATTCTGTGCGGAAATATTGTTTTTCAGTACATTCAGTCGTATGCTGAGGTCGGTGAGCTTTCCCTCGGCTTCCCTTTGCTCCGTGAGAAGGCGATCAAGCTCTGCGGAATAACTCTTAACAGCATCCCTTGCTTTGCTTTGCTCAAGGACTAAGGCTTCGCATTTTTCGTTTTCAAGAGAATGCTCCTCTTTTATTTTTTCAAGACGGACGCTTATTTCATCAAGTCTCTTTTTCTCGGCATTCATGTTATGCTCGGACGTATCGAAAAGCTTTTTCTCCGTCTCAAGCAGATTTTCCGTATGGAGCTTTTCTTTTATGAGAACCTTTGCCTCGGAACGTGCGTCTGACACCGCTCTTTGTGCTGTCGAGGTCTCGTCATAGTTTCGTCTTGCGGCTTCCTTATTTTCATGGGACTGCTCATAAAGACGTTCTATCTTGGCTCCCGTAGCTTTAATGGAATCCTCTGCCATTTCAAGCTCATGTGCCGACATTTTTGTATCTGTGTCTGTTTTGTTTATTTCATCACGCAGCTTATCGGAGTCGTATATCCAAAGAGATATATCCGTTTTCTTTTTTTCTCCGTATAATTCAAGGTATCTGCGTGCTTTTTCCGATTCTTTTTCGAGTGGTCCGACCCGTGCTTCAAGTTCACGCTCTATATCTCCGATGCGTTCCATATTCGCTTCGGTTTCCGCAAGCTTTTTTTCGGATTCGTTTTTCTTAAAGCGGTATTTTGCTATTCCCGCACTTTCCTCGAATACTCCTCGTCTCTCTTCGCTTTTTTTCGATATTATTTCCGCTATTTTTCCCTGACCGATAATGGAATAGCCTTCTCGACCTATACCGGTATTCATAAACAGCTGATAAATATCCTTTAGGCGACATTTTTTGCGATTGATATAGTATTCGCTCTCTCCGCTTCTGTAGTAACGTCTTGTTACCGTTACCTCATCGTATTCCGATTTCAGCGTTTTGTTCTCACCGCTGTCTTCAAAGGTAACGGACACCTCCGCAAAGCTCATGGGCTTTTTGTCTGCGGCTCCGGCAAATATAACGTCCTCCATTTTGCTTCCTCGGATATTCTTTGAAGAAAGCTCTCCGAGTACCCATCTCATGGCATCGGTTATATTTGATTTTCCGCTTCCGTTCGGTCCGACTATTACAGTTGCTCCGTTATTGAATTTAAGCAGAGTTTTTTCAGGAAAGGATTTAAATCCATGCAGCTCAAGTGATTTTAAGTACAAGAGTAGTTCCCCCGATTGCTAATTTTATCTTTCCACCGCAACCTCAAAGCCGACAAGACCTTTGTCCTCGGTGAATTTCAGTCTTTCGATTCCGTATTCCTCGATAAGTCTGAGTTTATTACGCTTTTTCTGACCGACGGAAGCGGAAATTGCCCCCTGCGGTACATGAATCGTTATATTTTTCCTATCGTTCATCAAATCAAGCTCGGATTTTATTTTTTTATAAAATACCTCGCCGATTATCATTTCCCCAAGTGCGGGATGATTCGGACCTGCGAAATATGTTTTATCCGAATGCAGATTTTCGGAGTCGCAAAGTCCTATTCTGATACATTCGACTCCTCTGTCGGCAAAAACCTCGAGAACGTCCGCACTTCTTTTTACCGCACTTTCAACGTCAAGCGGAGTATATTCTCCTCGCAAGGTCATATCGCAAAGCTCCGTGTCTCTGAACACTATTGTAGGATATATTCTCGAACCGGATGCACCGAATTCAGCTATATCGACTGCCGTTTTTATCTCATCCTCAGCTGTGGCTCCGGGAAGTCCCACCATCATCTGACCGACCGTATAAAATCCGTTTTCGCACAGCATTGAAACCGCACGCTTTGAGTCCTCGCAGGTATGCCCTCTCTTTGAGAACGAAAGAACCTTATCGGAGGTTGACTGTATTCCAAGCTCGACCGCCTTTACGGTATAGTTTTTGAGAATGGAGATGATTTCTTCGTTTATATAATCGGGACGCGTGGACATTCTTATTCCCGACACAAGTCCCCTCTCTACATAGCTTTCGGCAAGGTCAAGGAGAGACACCATAAGTCCTCGGTCTATACCCGTAAAAGAGCCGCCGAAGAACGCTATTTCCGTTTTGTCTGCCATTCCGTCGAGGGAAGTAAGAGCTTCTTCTATCGTATTCTCCGCCATATCGGGAATAAAAGAAGAAACACCCGAAATTGTATGTTGATTACAAAATACACACATATTCGGGCATCCGAGATGAGGTATGAACACGGGAATATTAACGTGATTTTTCTTCATATCCTTCGATTTCGTTTCTTACTGTGCTTCTCCGAACAAAATGAGAGCTTCGTGTGCGGCTATCTGTTCCGCTTCTCTCTTTGTTTTGCCCTCTCCTCTACCGATTACGTTGCTGTTAAGACGAGCTTCTACCATAAATTTCTTGTTATGGTCGGGTCCGCTTTCACCAACCAAGACATATTCGAGTTTTTCGGTATTAACCTGCTGAACTATCTGCTGGAGAGTTGTTTTATAATCGACGAATACGCCCGTTTCCGTTATGTATTCAATTTCGGCCGCAATGAACGGGAGAAGGAATCTGCCGACTTCGGTAAAATCTTCTCCGCTGTCAAGATATATAGCGGCAAGAAGTGCTTCAAACGCATCCGCTGTAATTGACGGACGTTTTCTGCCGTTGTTTATCTCTTCGCCGTGACCGAGGTACATATAGTCACCGAGTCCTATTTTTGCGGCAAACTTCGAGAGAGCCTTTTCACATACAACAGCGGCTCTTATCTTTGTGAGGTCGCCCTCCTGCTTGTTCTTGTATTTTTCAAAAATATAAGAGCTTACTATGATAGAGAGGACGGAATCCCCGAGGAACTCAAGTCTTTCGTTAAACTGAACCTTTTCACCGTGCGATTTCATTTCGTTAGAGTAAGACGAATGTGTAAGTGCAACGGTAATTATTTCCTTATTTTTAAATGTATATCCGATCTCTTTTTCAAGCTCGCTGAGTGGTTTCTGATGAATATTCATTGATTTCCGCCTTATTTATCAATTTTCCGAAGTCTTGTTTTCTTTGAGAGCTTCAAGTGACGTTGCAATTTCGTCTATAACACCGGTCTTTACAAATGCTTCCGCCTGTCTTACCGCATTCATGATAGCCTTTGCGTCTGAGCTTCCGTGAGCTTTGATTACCGGCTTTTTGAGTCCGAGGAGAGGAGCACCGCCGTATTCGGATGCATCAAACTTATGCTTCATTCCTCTGAGCTGCTCCTTCATTGCAAGGTAGGACATTTTTGTAACGAGGTTCTGAGTGTACATTGTTTTTATGTAGCCGAAGAAGTACTTGGAAAGACCTTCAACAAGCTTAAGAGTGATATTTCCCGTAAATCCGTCTGTAACAAGGACATCGCAGGGAGCTGTGGGAAGCTCTTTACCCTCGATATTTCCGACAAATTTAAGATTCGGGTCTGCCTTGAGCTTTGCATAAGCGTCTATCTGAATCTGTGTCCCCTTATGCTCCTCCGCACCGTTATTGAGAAGACCTACTGTAGGAGAATCAACTCCCATTACGTTCTTCATGTATATCTGACCCATGTGAGCCCACTGAACGAGGTAGTCCGCAGTAACATTTACGTTTGCTCCCGAGTCAAGCATGAGAACGGGTCTTTCAAACGGCATTATTGTAGCGATTCCCGAACGCTGAACTCCCTTTATTGTACGCACGATAAGAGATGAGCCTACATGGAGAGCACCGGTGTTTCCCGCCGAAACAAAAGCGTCACCGTCGTCTGCAAGGAGGTTAAGTCCAACTGTCATTGAAGAGTTCTTTTTTGAACGAACTACCGAAAGAGGGTCGTCCTCCATTGTAATCTGAACGTCCGTATGAACTATATCTATTATTCTGTTATCCGCATCAAGCTGTTTCATGCAGGCTTCGATTTTCGGCTTATCTCCGACAAGAACAAGCTTTGATTTGTACTTTTCGGATGCCATGCAAGCACCCTTAACTATCTCAAAGGGAGCGTTGTCTCCGCCCATTGCATCTATTATTATTTTCATCTTAATTCCCGTTATAGATTCTTTACTTTTTCGATAATTTCTTCTGTTTTTGCAATAGCACGATTTGAATATGCTTCGTTTCTGGCTTTCTTTCCGCCTTTAACCTTATTTTCAAGCGGCGGCATTACTCCGAAATTCGCATTCATCGGCTGGAATATTGTTTTTTCGCCGTGAGAAATATAGTATGCCATAGCACCGGTCATCATCTCTCTCGGGAACACAAATCCGTCCTCACCTCTTGCTCTGAGTGAAGCGTTGATTCCGGCTACAAATCCCGATGCGGCAGATTCTATATATCCCTCAACACCCGTCATCTGACCTGCGAAAAAGATATTTTTGTTCTGTCTGAGAGAGTAATCCTCATCAAGAAGCTCGGGGGAACACATGAAGGTGTTACGGTGCATTACTCCGTAGCGTAAAAATTCCGCATTTTCAAGTCCGGGTATCATTCTGAATACTCGTCTCTGTTCGGGGAATGTAAGGTGTGTCTGGAAACCGACTATATTGTACATTGTACCCTCATCGTTTTCACGTCTGAGCTGCACTACCGCATAATATTCCTCGCCTGTTTCGGGATTTTTGATTCCGACCGGCTTCATGGGACCGAAACGGAGAGTATCCTCACCACGTCTTCCCATTACCTCGACAGGCATACATCCCTCGAACACCTTTATTTTATCTCCGCTTTCAAAATCGTGGAGATGAGCTTCCTCGGCGGTTATAAGGGCATTATAGAATGCTTTATATTCTTCCTCATTGAACGGGCAGTTGATATAGTCGGGAGTCCCTTTATCGTATCTGGATGCAAAGAACGCCTTTGTCATATCAACGGATTCAAAATCCACTATTGGAGCCGCCGCATCATAGAAGTAAAGACTTTTTCCGCCTATCATTTCCGCTATTCTTGCGGCAAGTGCATCCGAGGTAAGGGGGCCTGTTGCAACAACCGTTATCTCATCCTCGGGAATATCTGTCATTTCGCATTCGACAACGTCTATATTCGGGCAATTTCTTATTTTTTCGGTTACATATTCGGAAAACAGATTTCTGTCTACAGCCAAAGCTCCTCCTGCCGAGACTCTTGACGCATATGCCGCCTCCATAATGAGAGACCCCATACGTCTAAGCTCCTCTTTAAGAAGTCCGACACCATTTGTAAGCTCTGCTGAACGAAGTGAGTTTGAACAAACAAGCTCTGCGAATGTATTGCTTTGATGTGCGGGAGATTTTTTATTCGGCTTCATCTCATAAAGAGTTACATGAACCCCATGATGTGCCGCCTGCCATGCCGCCTCACTTCCCGCAAGTCCGGCACCGTATACGTTTATATTATTCATTTGTCTCTGTTTCTCCGCTGTCCTGTTCGGTTTGTATATCTGCCTTATATCCGCAGTTTTCGGTCTTGCATATCAGCTGATTCTTACCCTTTTTGCGGTATAGCATTCCTCCGCAGGTGGGGCATTTTTCGTTTGTCGGCATATCCCATGACGAGAACTGGCACTCGGGATATTTCGAGCAGCTGTAGAACACGGTCTTGTTCTTGCCGTACTTTGTAACAACATCTGCTCCGCACTGAGGGCATTTTACTCCGAGAGATTTCACCTTCTGCTTTGTGAATTTGCATTCGGGATAACGGGAACAAGCATAGAACGAGCCGTATCTTCCGGTTCTGAGTATCATATCCGCACCGCACAGCTCACACTTCATATCGGTCTTTTCGGCTTTTTTCTCTACGAGACCGTCACCTGTTTTTGCAAGAGGCTTTGTATTCTTGCAGGTGGGATAATTCGGACAGGCGGCAAACTTACCGAAGCGTCCGTTTTTAACTATCATTTTACTTCCGCAATGCTCACAGATTATGTCTGTTTCCTCAACGGGAAGCTCTATGTCACGGTCTGCAACATTTTTGAATGCGTTTTCAAGCTCTACGCTGAAGTTTTTGTAGAAGCCCGAGATAAGCTCAAGCATTGTAGTCTTACCGCTTTCGATATCGTCAAGACCGCTTTCCATTTCAGCCGTAAACTTACAGTCAACTATATCGGGGAAGTTTTCGCACATAAGCTCCGTTGTAATTTCACCGAGGGGAGTGGGAACGAGCTGTTTACCCTCTCTCTTTACATATCCTCTGGAAATTATTGTGGTGATTATGGTTGCGTATGTGCTGGGGCGACCTATTCCCTTTTCTTCAAGGAATTTAACGAGTGTTGCATCGTTATATCTTGCCGGGGGTTCGGTGAAGTGCTGAGTGGGAGTAACGGACTCGGATGAGAGAACGTCTCCTATATTCATATCGGGAAGCTTTACGTTTTCTCCGTCTGTATTCTTTTCGTCAACGGATTCTTCATAAAGTGCCATATATCCGGGGAACTTTACAGTATATCCGTTGGTTCTGAACACATAACCCTCGCAAAGGAAATCGGTCTGTACGGTTGAAAGCTCCGCAGACTGCATCTGGCTTGCGATAAATCTGTCCCAAATGAGCTTATACAGCTTATACTGCTCAAGCGTGAGAGCTTTCTTTATTGCGGAGGGTTCGAGATTCAGGTTGGACGGGCGGATAGCTTCATGTGCGTCCTGCACGTTATTTCCCTTTGATTTGTAAACTCTGGGGTTTTTGGGATAATATTCCTCACCGTACTTCTCTGTTATAAAGGTTTTTGCCGCATCTCTCGCTTCATCGGAAATACGCATTGAGTCTGTACGCATATATGTGATAAGACCCTGTACTCCGCCGAATTCGGAACCGAGATTCATACCTTCATAAAGCTCCTGAGCAATCTTCATAGTACGCTGAGACTGGAAATTGAGCTTTCTCGAAGCTTCCTGCTGGAGGGTCGAGGTTGTAAAGGGCGGTGCGGGATTTTTAAGCTTTTTACCCTGCTTTATATCGGAGACGGTGAAATCCTTTCCGTCAACTGCGGTGAATATCTTTGTTGCTTCATCCGCATTACGAACGGCAAGCTTTCCGGATTCATTTGCAAGTCCGAAGAGCTTTGTTTTAACCTTCTTGCCGTCCTTTGTAACGATAACGGCTTCTATTGTCCAGTATTCCTCGGGTTCAAATGCTCTTATTTCGTTTTCACGGTCAACTATTACCTTGGTGCTTACGGACTGAACTCTTCCGGCAGAAAGTCCGCTTTTTACTGTCTTCCAAAGGAACGGAGAAAGCTTATAACCAACGATTCTGTCAAGGATTCGTCTCGCCTGCTGTGCGTTTACAACATCCATATCTATTTGACGAGGGTGCTTTATTCCCTCCTTGACTACCGCCTTGGTGACGGAGTTAAAGGTTACTCTGTTTGCTTTTTCCGGGGGAATGCCGAGAGCCGTGATGAGATGCCATGCGATAGCTTCTCCCTCACGGTCAGGGTCGGTTGCAAGGAATATTCTGTCGGCGTTCTTAACTTCCTTTTTCAGTTCCTTTATAAGATCGCCTTTTCCTCTTATATTTATATAGTGTGCTTCAAAATTATTATCTACATCTATTCCGAGTGTCGATTTCGGAAGATCACGGACGTGTCCCTTGGAAGCGACTACCTTGTAGCTTGAGCCGAGATAGCTCTTTACAGTACTCGCCTTTGTCGGAGACTCCATTATTACAAGATTTACCATCAGGTCTACCCCTGTTAAAAAATATTTAATCGTTCTGCGACTGCATTATATCATCGGGGGAGGTTCTCATATAATATCCTCCTCCACCGGACTCCACTGCCCCTGCCATTTCGAGTATCGTAAGCGAACTCATCACATCGGAGACACTCATATCTCCCTTTGCAATCTCATCGGGCAACATCGGGACGTTCGGTTTCATACTATTATATACCTTGATTTCGTTTTCATCAAGCATATCAAGCTCTATTTTTTTCGCAGGAATGAATTTTTTGTCAGAATTTACAATTTGTTTCTGCTTTTTTATTATATTATCGCCTTTTTTCGAGCCGAAATACGATTTTATCTTATTTTCTGCGTGTTCTTTTTTCTCGGGCGGTGTTTTTTCGCCTTTTTGCGTCTTTTCGCTGTTTTTTTCTTCGATTGCGGCAAGCTGTTCGGCTTCGAGCTTACGTTGATGTTCGTATTCGCTGAGTCTTCCGCCGTAGTTTCCGACTCCGTAATAATTCTTATTTCCGCCGCCCGTTCCGATTCTCGCCCTCGACATTGCATCCTTTGAGCGATTCTCGAAATCTATTCCGCGGAGAAGAGAATGTGTTCTGTCAACGCTGAGAGTTTTTCTGTAATCGTGAGCGAACTCCGCTATTACGTCCTCGGGAGTCATAACGGGAATCGCACCTTCTCTGATAAGGCTGTTCGGACCCTCGGCACCATTTTCTCCGACCTTTCCCGGAACGGCAAAAAGTCGTCTTCCCTGTTCAAGGCAAAGACGTGCTGTTATAAGGGCACCGCTTTTCATATCCGCTTCGACAACAACGGTTCCGTCCGAGAGACCGCTCATTATTCGATTTCTTACCGGAAAATGACTGCCCGCCGGCGGAGTTCCCGGAGGATATTCAGATACGACCGCACCCTTTTTGATTATTTTGGAGTAAAGCTCCTTATGCTCTCTCGGATAAATAACGTCAACACCCGAGCCAAGCACCGCTATAACACTTCCCCCGGCTTCAAGAGCACCGATAAGAGCCATGCTGTCAGCCCCAAGTGCCATTCCGCTGACTATCACGCCTCCTCCGAGTACAATGCCGGAGCCTAATGTATATGCGATTTTTCTGCCGTAGTCGGTCATACTTCTCGTTCCGACGACAGCACAAAGAAAATGCTCTGAGCTTTCGGGAATACGTCCTCGACAATACAGAACAATGGGAAAATCCCGTATAGTCTTAAGCTTCGCAGGATACTCAAAGCTGTCGGGAGTAATGAGCGATATACCGAGGCTGTCACACCTTGCAACAATCGCCTCCGCACGCTCGAGAGAATTGTTCATGAGTCTGACTCTGATATTCTCTATACGCTTTTCGGTAAAGAACTCGTCGCACTCGAGATCGGCGGCTTTACCGTCATACAGCAGCTTTGGGTCGGAATATCTTTGAATCAGCCTTGAGGCAGTGACACTTCCCGCACCGAAAAGCTCCGCAAGCCACACCCAATATACTCTTTTATCTTCATTCATGGCGGCAATATCTCCTTCAGTTAAGAGAGCGATAATACTCCCACATGATACAGGAAGCGGCTGAAGCGGCATTAAGGCTTTCCGTCATACCCGACATGGGAATCATAACGGTGCAGTCAGACGCTTCTATAACCTCTTTTGAAAGGCCGTGTCCCTCGTTTCCTATAAGAATACAGTCGGTTGAGCGAACCTCATATTTACCGAGAGTAAGGCTGTTTTCATCGAGAGCCGCCGCTATTGTTCTTCTTCCGAGAGAACGCATTTTCCCTACGGTATCGCACGCATTCTCCGAGACGAATATCGGCATACGGAAAAGAGACCCCATTGCGGCACGAACAGTCTTCTGATTATATATATCCGCACAATCGGAAAGAATGACACCTGTGATACCGAGAGCTTCTGCTGTACGGAGCATTGTTCCGAGATTTCCGGGGTCACGAATTTCCGAGAGCATTATGACACGCTTGCCGTTCTGCCACTGTGCAAAGTTTTCGGATGTGTGGAGAGAATTTTGATATTTTACGACACCTATAACTCCCTGCGGAGCCTTTTCGGTCGAAATCTTTTCAAACACCGAGTCTTCACAAACTATAAGTCGAGTCAACTTATCAACGGCAAGAGAGGCACATTCGGCTACTCTTTCGTTCTTTTCGACAGCGGAAACGGATATAACAACAGAGTCGCATTCCGCATAACGAAGTGCCTCTAAAGTGAGCTTAACACCCTCTGCGAGATAAAGCTTATCCGCATCACGGTATTTTTTATCCGAAAGCTTAGAAAGAGCGGTGCATTTCGGATTGGAGCGAGAGGAGATATACTCTGCCCCGTATGTTCTGATAAATTCTTCTTTTTTCATTTATGTATGAATAAAGGGTGTCCACAGGACGTGAGCACCCCTTTATATGTTCAAATGATTAGAGAGCAGCCTTAGCTGTTTCGCAAAGTGCAGCGAATGCTTCCTTATCGGAAACTGCGATCTCTGAGAGCATCTTACGGTTAAGATCAACGCCTGCTGCCTTGAGGCCGTGCATGAGTGTAGAATAGTTCATGCCGTTTACCTTAGCCTGAGCGGAGATACGAGTAATCCAAAGAGAACGGAATTCTCTCTTCTTCTGCTTACGACCGATGTATGCGTAGTTGCCGCTCTTCATTACGGCCTGCTTAGCCATCTTGAAGTGCTTGCTCTTAGAACCCCAGTAACCCTTTGCAGCCTTTAAGACCTTATTTCTTCTCTTGCGCGTCATCATTGCGCCCTTAACTCTTGCCATTTTATCTAAATCCTTTCTTTACTGCTTTGTTTATGGTTCTCAGTCCTTGTTGATCAGTCTCTTGACATTAGCTGTCATAGCGGGGCTGAGGATCTGGCTGCTTCTGAGGTGTCTCTTTCTCTTGGATGTCTTGTGTCCGAGGTTATGACGGTGATCAGAGTGGAACACCTTAACTTTACCTGTACCGGTAACTGCAAATCTCTTGGCTGACGCCTTATGTGTCTTGATCTTTCCCATTTTTGCTTATCCTTTCGGTTGGTTGATATCGGATTTGTCGTAATTTCTGCGGTTTTCGCAATTTGTGAGCCGCACTGATTAGCGTGATTTATTTAGCCGTATTTTTCAGCGGAACGACAAACATGAACAAATGCTTACCGTCGAGAACAGGACGTTTTTCAACTGTACCGTATTCGGAAACAGCCGACTCGAACTTGTCGAACTTTTCTCTTACAAGATCCTGGTGAGCGATTTCACGTCCTCTGAACTTCAGGCTTACTCTAACCTTATTTCCGTCCTGGAGGAATTTAATCGCACGGTTTACCTTGACCTCGAAGTCATGCTCATCTATATTATAGGAAAGCTGAACTTCCTTAACTTCGATAACCTGTTGCTTCTTTCTGGTTTCTTTTTCTCTTTTATCCGCCTCATAACGGTACTTACCATAGTCCATAGCACGGCAGACAGGCGGCGTTGCGGTCGGGGCTATCATTACAAGGTCAAAGCCGCGGTCATACGCGTATGTCTTTGCGTCATTGAGACTCATTATGCCAAGCTGACCGTTATTTTCATCAAGCATACGAACTTCTTTTGCTCTGATGTCATCATTGATTATAAGTTCTTTCGCGCTAATAGTTAAGCACCTCCATAATAAACAAAAAATCGCACAAAGAACCCTCTCCGTACGACAAAATTATCCTTAGCCATCTATTGACCTTATCGTGCCTATAGCAGTAAGGTGAGAACGGAGATTGTTCTGCTTCATTGTTACGTCTGATATTATACACCATTCGAGAGCATTTGTCAATAGAAAAATTCGGATTTTTATATTTTTTCGATAGATATTTTTTATTCTCCGCCGAGACTCGCACGCAGCTTTTCTAGTGCATATTTTTCTATTCTGCTGACATACGAGCGTGATATTCCCAGCTTCTCCGCAACCTCACGCTGAGTGTAGGCTCTGTCTCCGGCAAGTCCGTATCTTAATATAATTATGCGTTTTTCCCGTGTTCCGAGGCAGTTCATTATATAGTCCGCAGCTTTCGAGAGCTTTATTTTCATATCGAGGTCATCGGCGATTGTATCTTCACACTTTATTATATCAATGTAGGTAAGAGGGTTCCCGTCACGATCCGTGTCAATGGTCTCGTTTATGGAAACCTCCTGCGACACCTTCCTCTGCCCCCGAAAGTACATTAGTATTTCGTT
>CAYWFS010000035.1:0-15750 GCA_964457685.1 uncultured Ruminococcus sp.
ATGTGCTTTGGCAACAAAAGTATACCTTTATTGCCACCTTGAAAAAACAAAAAAACGCTGAATAAAACAGCGTTTTGGGCAAAATTTGGCGATTATTTCATTTGGAAACTAAGGTATACCATATATTATAGCACACCCTGTCGAAAAAATCAACAATATGATGTAAATCAACAAAGAGAGTAACTTCTCTGTAACTTCTCAAAGTGAAAAAGCTAAGGCGTACAAGATGAAATTGGATGCTATCAAGCGGCAGCCTGGCAGACCAAGCAAAAATTCTGACCAAGTTTGACAGAATTTTGATGGCAAGACATCCAGAGAGATAGTTGCAGAAAACAGCCCCGACAGTTCAAGCCAAATTAGGCGGTATATTCGATTGACTGAACTTGAACCGGAGTTGCAGAAAATGGTGGACGAAGGTAAGATAGGCATGACTCCCGCTGTGGAATCTGACGCTTCCTATGGACAAGATCAAACGATTCTTTCCTCGTTCCTACACACCGCAACGTATGGAGGAAACTATCATCAAGCTGCTGGAGGGATGGATGAAGAAACGTCAGCGAGATCAGCAAAGATAAACAGAATATAGGACATGAGCCGGACAAGAAATCAATTGACTTGTCTGGCTATTTTTGTAGCATAATCAAAAAAAAAAACCACCGGTTAAACCGGTGGAATTCAAATCTTTAGATGGAAGCAAAGAACCTCCTATGATATAATGAAAAAGGTTCGCCAACCGTATCAAGAATCATAGGAGGAACGTCATGACTGACATAAATAGTTTATCACATTTGAAGTGGAATTGCAAGTACCATATCGTATTTCCTTATTTTTTTAACAATACGAAAAAAACGGAGTCTCGAATTTCTCCGAAGCTCCGTCTTTTTTATTCAGTTAAGATTAAAACTCAACGTCCTCGTCCTCGTCGGTGATGAGAGGCTTCTGGCAAGCAGGGCAAACAACGTCTTCGGGATTTACCGAATCATCGAAGTATACCTTACCGCCGCAGTGAGGACACATAGCAACGTAGAATTCTTCTTCGTCGTCATCCTCACAGCCACAACCGCAACCGCAGTCGCAATCGTCGTCATCATCGTCGCAGTCACAGCAATCGCAGTCATCATCGTCACAGTCACAGCAATCGTCGTCTACATCGTAAACAACTTCTTCAACTGAGCCGAGGTCCTCGTCAAGCTCTTCAATGTACTCGTTTGCTACATCAAGCTCGTCACGGAGAGTTTCGATTTCGGAAGCCATCTGATCGCAAAGCTCTGCGAGAGCGTTAATGATCTTTCCCTCCGGTGTAGTCGTATCGAGGTTAGCACCTTCAATAAGACCTTTGATATAGGAGCTGTATTCCTTTGCTTTCATTTCGTGTACCTTTCCCTTTCGAATGATTTTGATTACCGTGTACTTCTAAGAACTTACGCTCTTTCGAGATACTCGGATGTACGGGTGTCGATTTTGATCTTGTCGCCTGTGTTGATGAAGAGGGGAACTCTGATAGTTGCACCTGTCTCAACTGTAGCTGTCTTGGACGCACCTGTTGCTGTATCGCCTCTTACACCGGGTTCGCAATCTGTGATCTCGAGTTCAACGAACATCGGAGGTTCAACAGAGAAGGGCTTGTCCTGGTAGGAACGAATAGTGCAGATCATTTCTTCCTTAACGAACTTGAAGTTGTCGCCGATAAGATCCTGACCGATCGGAACCTGTTCATAAGTTTCGAGGTCCATGAAGTAGTAGAGGTCACCGTCGCTGTAAAGATACTGCATATCCTTACGATCTATTCTTGCATCGTTATACTTATCTGTAGGAGAGAAAGTCTTTTCTACAACTGCGCCTGTGATAACGTTTCTGAGCTTTGTACGAACGAATGCAGCACCTTTTCCGGGCTTAACGTGCTGGAATTCGATTACCTGCATAACCTGTCCGTCCATATCAAATGTAATACCGTTTCTGAAATCGCCTGCTACAACCATAGTAGTTTTTATCCCCGACGGGTGTATGGGGGATAAACTCCTTTCAATTCAATATTTAAATATTAGTTTATAATTACAATACACTATATTTTACTATATTTCCGCCTTTATTTCAAGGGGTAGAACACAGTTTTTTTCACTTTTCACGCAGTTTTACAAATTATTTATTTTTTTTGCGTTTTATAAGCTTAACAAGCTCGACCACGGGAATTACGCAGAAGCTGAGAAGAATAGCCGTAATGTATTCTCTGAAGCCTACCGCAGTAAAATCGAATGCTCTCGAGAGAACGGGAATCTCACATACTGCCGTGGTAAGAACAAGGCTGGCAATTGCGGCAATGTTGAGAGTGGTATTCATTCCCTTTATCTGGAAGAGGCTCTTATCTCTGGAACGCATATTGAAGCTGTGGAAAATCTCAGCCATGGAGAGAGTAAGGAATGCCATTGTTGTACCGTGAGCCGAATTACCGAAGCCGAACGAACCAATCTCAAACATATGACCGAAGCCGTAGCTGAGAATAACGAGGACGGATATGAGAAGTCCCTGGTATCCGACATCAAAGCCGAGACCGTCCGAAAAAACACCGTCTCCGGCATCTCTGGGTTTACGCTTCATTATATCGTTTTCGGCTTTTTCCATACCGAGAGCAAGTGCGGGGAATGTATCTGTGATAAGGTTAATCCAAAGGAGATGTACGGGTTCGAGGATATTGAATCCCATGAGTGTAGCCGCAAAAATCGTGATTACTTCACTCATATTGGAGCCGAGGAGGAACTGAATCGCTTTACGGATATTGTCGTAAATACGTCTTCCCTCTTCAACTGCGGAAACGATGGTTGCAAAGTTATCGTCAGCAAGAACCATATCCGCAACATTTTTTGTAACGTCCGTACCTGTGATACCCATACCGATACCGATATCCGCGGATTTTATCGAGGGAGCGTCGTTTACACCGTCACCTGTCATAGCGGTAACATAGCCTGCACGTCTCCACTGATTTACGATTCTCGTCTTATGTTCGGGCTGAACTCTTGCATATACGGAGATATTCTTAAATTCCTTTTCAAAGGTTGCATCATCCATTTTGGAAAGCTCCGCACCCGTAAGTGCATACTGACCATCCTCGATTATACCAAGCTCACGAGCTATTGCAACAGCTGTATCTTTATGGTCACCTGTTATCATTATCGGACGGATACCCGCACTTCTGCATTCGTCTATAGCAGTCTTAACTTCGGGACGAACGGGGTCTATCATTCCGACAAGTCCGAGGAAGCAGAGGTCGCACTCCATAGTATCGGGTTCATAGCTTTCGGGAGCGGAGTTATAAATTCTTCTGCCCGCCGCAAGAACACGGAGAGCCTGATCCGCAAGCTTCTTGTTTTCCGCAAAGAATGATTTTTTCAGCTCCTCCGTCATGGGAACGATATTTCCGTCAACGAGAGCGGTCGTACATTTGCCGATAACAACGTCGGGGGCACCTGTAGTATACTGAATGAAGTCAGACTCGCACTTATGTACGGTAGTCATGAGCTTACGCATGGAGTCAAAGGGTATCTCGCCTACTCTGGGAGCGTTTTTTTCAAGCTCATATTTCGGGAGACCTATTTTTGCGGCATAGTCAACGACAGCGGTCTGTGTGGGGTCACCTGTCGATACTGTCTGTCCCTCGGCAAGCTTTGCGTCTGTACAAAGTGCAAAGGCTCTTGCGACCTCATTTGTGTCACTGCCGAACGACTGAACTACCGTCATTTTATTCTGTGTGAGAGTACCTGTTTTGTCGGAGCAGATTACCTGGGCACATCCTAGAGTTTCCACTGCAGTGAGGTGACGGATTATAGCCTTACGCTTCGACATTATTGTAACACCGAGTGAAAGAACAACGGTAACCACTGCGGCAAGTCCTTCGGGAATAGCGGCAACCGCAAGAGAAACGGCTACCATGAATGTATCGAGAATAGTATCGGCTGAAATTCCGGTTTTTATAAGCTGTACGCCGAAAATCACAACGCAAATTCCGAGAACGAGCCATGTAAGTACCTTTGACAGCTGATTGAGCTTCTTCTGGAGAGGTGTCTCGCCCTCCTCCGCCTGAGTAAGAGCGTCCGCTATTTTACCCATTTCGGTATCCATACCGGTTGCGGTAACTATAACTGTAGCTCTACCGTATGCGACCGTGCTTCCCATGTATACCATGTTCTTTCTGTCGCCGAGCGGAATATCGTCCTCGCCGTTTTTAAGTCCGAGAACATCTATGAGCTTGTTTACGGGAACGCTTTCACCTGTAAGAGCGGATTCCTCCACCTTAAGACTTGCACAGTCTATTATACGTCCGTCTGCGGGAACAGAGTCACCTGCTTCAAGGAAAACTATATCGCCGGGAACAATATCCTCGCTTTTTATGACAACGGTTTCTCCGTCTCTCAGCACTCTTGACGTTGCCGCCGACATTTCCTGAAGTGCTTCTATCGCATTTTCTGCCTTGTTTTCCTGATAAACACCGAGAACGGCATTGATCAGAACGACCGCCGCAATGATTATTACATCCGCAAAGCTCTCACCTTCGACTACCGCAAGAACGCCCGATATAGCAGCCGCACAGATAAGTATGATTATCATCGGGTCTGCAAGCTGTTCGAGAAAACGTGCTATAAGTGACTTTTTCTTCGCCGCTTTTAGCTTGTTTTTACCGTACTGTTCGGCACGTTTTTCAGCCTCAGCAGTTGTGAGTCCTCCGAGTGAAGATTTCTTTGCACTCAGAACATCTTCGACTTTCGTTAAGTATTCTTTCATTTTTTCTTTTTTTCCTTTTTAAGGTTCATATTTTCCGATTTTCTTACAAAATGAGTATACCATTATAAAGTTGATTTGTCAACTATTTTTATTGTTTTATAAACAAATCTTAATCATACGTTAATTTTCCCTTTTCGAAAACTTCAGCTTATATATAAATGCAAATGCTACAAGAAGTATCGGGAACACACATCCGACGGCAACACCGCTTTTGAGGTCATCTCCGAGAAGTCCGGACACAAATCCTACGAGAGTGGGGCCGCTTGAGCATCCGAGGTCTCCGGCAAGTGCAAGGTAAGCAAACATAGCGGTTCCACCCTTTGGAAATCCTGCGGCGGCAATACTGAACACTCCCGGCCAAAGTATACCGACAGAAAAACCGCACACTGCACATCCGACAAGTGAAAGCACGGGAGAAGCAGCAAATGACGCAAGCATATACGCACATATGCATAAAAATCCGCTTCCGATTATGTAGTTAACAAGCTCTACATCTTTTTCCGATATTTTTGAATATATCACACGGGCAAGTCCCATAAGTATCGAGAACATACACGGTCCCATAAGGTCACCGACTGTTTTCGACACTCCGAGTCCAAGCTCTGCAAATGCGGATGCCCACTGACTCATTGCCTGTTCACTCGCACCGGAGGCAAGCATAAGCACTACAAACACCCAAAACATCGGACTTTTCGCAAGCTCACGTGTTTTCATTCCCTCTCCGTCCTCGGTAAGAGAAGCTATCGGAACAAGGGTAAAGAAAACGGAGTTGACAAGCGGAAACAATGCCCAAAGTGCCGCAAGAGCTTGCCAACTTACAAAGTTAAGTAAAAGGGTTGAGACAATAATTACGGCAACGGTTCCCCAGCAGTAAAACGAATGCAAAAGAGCCATCACAGAGGCTTTATTATCGGTAGGACACGCTTCGACTATCGGACTGATAAGCACCTCTATAAGACCGCCGCCTATCGCATAAAGTGCCACGGAAATGAGAAGTCCCGCAAACGGGTCAAGAAGCATAGGCAGTACAGCCATTGAAGCAAGTCCGAGGGACGCAAATATATGAGCCGCAACTATACATTTTCTGTAGCCTATTTTATCAACAAACATTGCGGATAGGCAGTCAACGCAAAGCTGAATCAGAAAATTTATCGTGACAAGCAGAGTTATTTTTGAAAGCGGCAGCCCAAGCTCCTCACGGAAAATAACGAAAAGAAGCGGAGCCAAATTGTTTACGATAGCCTGCGTGATATACCCTGCATAACAGGCAAACACGGTGTGCTTAAAGGTAAAGCTTTTCTTCATATCAAACCTCAAAAGTTATATAATTCTTCCTGCGAAATAGAAGCTTCCCGGAACGGATCTTATATACTCCTCTACACCTCCGCAAAAAAGCTGTGTATCCGACAAATGCAAAACCGTTCCGTCAAGTGCTTCGTGATCTATAATGAGTATTGCGGTCTTATCCTCTGTGTGAATGCGGTGTATCTCATCAAAAAGCTCATCCTTTGCGACAGCGTCAAGTCCGTGGATAGGCTCATCGAGGATAAGAAGACGTTTTTCTCCGCACATAGCCCTTGCAAGAAGAACTCTTTGCTTCTGTCCTCCCGAAAGCTCCGCATATCTCTTTTTTGCAAGAGAGGTAACTCCCATTCTTTCCATTGCATCTGCGGCAAGAGCTTTTTCGCGTCTCGTCACAAAGAAGCTGTGCATTCCTCCGATACATCCAGACAAAACAACGTCTCGAACCGTCATTGCACCGTGTATCTCATCATGCTGCGGAACGTATCCGATGTCCTTACGTTCGAGCGAATCACCGTAAACCACATCTCCGCAGACAGGCTTACACAGTCCGAGCAGTGTCAAAGCAAAGCAGGTTTTCCCCATTCCGCTATGTCCGACGACACACATATACTCGCCCTCATGCAGTGAAAAATCTATTCCCGAGCATAGTGCCGCCCCATCATAGCCTATCGACAGCGAACGGCAGGAAAGTATTTCTTTCTCCATTTTTGTATTCCAATCCTTAAAATCAGTAAAATCATCCCATTTTATGATATAACTTATTTTATATAATTTCCGTAACAATATCAATCTCTAATACTACCAAACATAAAGCATAAATATTTTATTAAAATATCAAAAATATGAATTGACAGAAGCAAAATTTTGTGTTATCCTTTTGTGTACATACAATTCGTAAATTTTCTCACATTTATTATTTTACGACGAGGTTCAACAGTAATGAACAATAACGCAGTTAAGAAAAACGCAGTTATAAATGTTGTTAAAGAATATATTATTCTTGCGTTCGCTTCCTTTTTAATGGGATTCGGTATTTACTTCTTCCGTTTCCCGAACAACTTCTCGTTCGGAGGAGTTGCCGGTATTGCGGTACTTTTGGCAAATGTAATTCCGATTTCCGCTTCAAACATCAGCTTGGTTTTAAATATCGCACTGCTCATTGTCGGAGTTATAGTCCTCGGAAAATCTTTCGGTTTAAAATCCGGCTTTTCGACTGTAATTCTCTCGTTCTCCGTATCTTTTTTGGAAATCATTTATCCGATGGACGCACCTCTTACGGACGAGCCTCTTCTCGAATGCTGTTTCGCCGTTATTCTCGCAGGTGTATCCTCCGCAATCATATTCAACCTTGACGCTTCAAGCGGCGGCACGGATATAATTGCCATGATAATCAAAAAGTACACATCGTTCAATGTCGGAAGTGCCCTTATGATAGCGGACTTCTTCGTTGCGGCATTTGCATTCTCATTCGGAATTAAGACAGGTCTTCTTTCCCTCCTCGGTTGGTTCACAAAGGGACTCATAATTGACAGTGTTATCGAAAGCTTCAACAAATGCAAGGTATTCACAATCATTTGCAAGGACCCCGAAAACATCACGAACTTCATCACACAGGAGCTTAACAGAAGTGCTACCATAGAGGAAGCGGTAGGTGCATACACTCACGACAAGAGATTTGTTATCACCTCTATTGTAAACCGTTCTCAGGCTGTAAAGCTTCGTAATTACACAAGACAGCACGCACCCGAATCCTTTATCTCAATCTCCAACTCCAGTGAAATAATCGGAAACGGCTTCCGTTCACACATCTGATTTTTTATTGGGTCTTACATAAAAAAAAACGGCTTCTCCGCTTACATCAATCATTGATGTACAAATCGGAAAAGTCGTTTTTTTGTTATTTACTCTCAGCAGAGCTTATTATTTATCGCCGATTAGCGACAATCAGTCCATTACGAAATACTGGTCTCTTTCAGCACCTACGGAAACGTACTTGATGGGACAGTTTATTGCTTTCTCGATGAATCTGATATACTTCTGAGCGTTTTCGGGAAGCTCCTCGAAAGAACGGCAATCGGAAATATCGCACATCCAGCCGTCGAGATATTCGTATACCGGCTTTGCTTCGTTAAGAGCAGTCTCGGAAGTCGGGAACTTGTCTGTTTCAACTCCGTTTACGATATACTTTGTGCATACGGGAATCTTTTCGAGTGCGGAAAGAATATCGAGCTTTGTAAGAACGAGAGCGGTGGGAGCCTGCATGAGAACACCGTACTTTGTAGCGGGAATATCAAATCCGCCTACTCTTCTCGGTCTGCCTGTTGCCGCACCGTATTCATGTCCAACATCTCTGATCTTATCGCCTATTTCATCGAACAGCTCACAAGTGAAGGGACCTGCACCTACGCAGCTGGAATAAGCCTTGGTAATACCTACAACCTCATCAATGTGAGCGAACGGTACACCTGCACCTACGGGAGCATATGCGGCGATTGTAGAGGATGCGGATGTGTAAGGATAAATACCGAAGTCGATGTCTCTGAGAGCACCGAGCTGAGCCTCGAACATTACAGACTTGCCGGCTTCGATTGCACCGTGGAGGTATTCTGTTGTATCGCAAACATAATCCTTGAGTATGCTACCGTACTTATTGAGCCATGCACGAATATCCTCAGCCTTAACGGGTTCCTTACCGTAGCCCTTTTCAACTGTGAGGTTCTTCCATTCGAGAACGCCTTCGAGTCTGTCCTCTATAGCCTTTTCATCGAGGAGATCACCCATTCTGAATGCTTTCTTCATGTACTTATCCGAGTATACGGGAGAGATACCGCGTCTTGTAGAGCCGTAAGCCTTACCGCCGAGTCTGTCCTCCTCGAGAACGTCAAGAAGCTTATGATAAGGCATACAAATTACAGCCTTATCGCTGATCTTGAGTCTGTCGGGGTTAATGTTAAGACCGAGGGCACGGTTCTTTTCGATCTCGTTTACAAGGTGTTCGAGGTCTATTACCATACCGGGACCCATTACGCAAACAGTTTCGTCTCTGATGATACCGGACGGAAGAAGGTTCAGGATAAATGTACCCTTTTCGTTTACAACGGTATGACCCGCATTGTTTCCTCCCTGATATCTTACAACAACATCGTATTCGGACGCAAGAAGGTCAACCATTCTTCCCTTTCCTTCGTCTCCCCAGTTGATTCCGACAACAGCAGTTATCATTGATTTTTCCTCCGTTATTTTCGTGAGTTTTATATTTATATTTTTAGGTGACTTATACGTTTATGGATACGCTCGCATTGCCAAGGTCGGCATATTTTTCAAGGAGCGGCTTGATTTCGTTTTCGAGATATTCCTCGGTCTGCTTTTCCGCACATCCCGTAAATGTTCTCGGGTCGGTAAGCTCTGCCATTTCTTCCTTTGTAAGACCGAATCTTTCGTCTGCAAGAATTCTGTCGAGAAGGTCGTTTTCCGCACCGTTCAGCTTAATCTGCTTTGTGCAGGCAACAGAATGCTCGCGTATAGCCTCATGAAGCTTCTGTCTGTCTCCGCCCTTCTTCGTGCAGTACATGAGAATATTCTCTGTAGCCATAAAGGGAATTTCTTCGTTAAGGTGCTTTTCAACTACCTTCGGATAGATAGTACCGCCGGACACTACGTTGATATAGAGTGCAAGGATAGCGTCGGTTGCAAGGAATGCTTCGGGAACGGAGATTCTCTTGTTGGCGGAGTCATCGAGTGTTCTTTCAAACCACTGAGTAGCGGCTGTGATAGAGGGATTGAGAACATCTACCATAACGTAACGTGAAAGGGAAGCAATTCTTTCGCTTCTCATGGGGTTACGCTTGTATGCCATTGCGGAGGAGCCTATCTGCTTATCCTCAAACGGCTCGTCAAATTCCTTGAGGTGGGAAAGAAGTCTTGTATCGTTCGAGAACTTAGTCGCACTCTGAGCTATGCTTGAAAGAACGGAAAGAACTTCGAAGTCCACCTTTCTCGAATATGTCTGACCCGACACCGAATAGCAGGAGGAGAAGCCCATTTTTTCGGCAATCATCTTGTCAAGCTTCTTTACCTTTTCATAGTCTCCCTCGAAAAGCTCAAGGAAAGACGCACCTGTTCCCGTTGTACCCTTACAGCCGAGAAGCTTGAGTCTTGAAATCGTATATTCAAGCTTATCGAGGTCGGAAACGAGATCCTGGAGCCAAAGAGTAGCTCTTTTTCCCATTGTTGTAGGCTGAGCCGCCTGGAAATGAGTATATGCAAGAGTCGGGAGAGACTTATGCTTTTCGGCAAATTCCGCAACAGCTTTAATGCAGCTTACAAGGAGCTTTCTTATCTGTTCGAGACCTGCACGCATAAGGATAATATCGGTATTGTCGCCGACGTAGCAGGATGTAGCACCGAGGTGGATGATTCCTGCGGCATTTGGACAGCAGTCACCGTAGGTCTTTACATGAGCCATAACGTCATGTCTTACCTCGGACTCATACTTTTTAGCCTTTGCATAGTCGATGTTGTAGATATTTTCTTTAAGTTCCTTTATCTGTTCGTCTGTGATATTAATGCCAAGCTCCTTTTCGCTTTCGGCAAGAGCAACCCAAAGCTTTCTCCATGTAGAGAACTTTGTGTCGGCAGAGAATATCGTCTTCATCTCACCGCTGGCATATCTTGTACACAGCGGATTTTCGTAAACGTCAGTCATAAGCCGTCCTTTCAAATGGGAACAAAATATTTTACTTATTTATTATATCACACAAATTCGTTTGAATCATGAATAAAACAGCGTTTGTTTTCAAACACGGCGATTTTCTCCATTATAACGAATAAAATCATGACACAAATTACTTTTTTGTCGTTTTTTCACATCTCGATATGCGTCGTTTTATTATTTCCGACACCGAGTATGCACACACTGTCTTGAATACATCGCCGACGACAAACGGAAGCACGCATATTCCAATGCAGTCCGAGACGGCTGTTCCGCTGAACACGGCAAACCACACCGTTCCGACTGTATAAATAATAAGATTTCCGAGTAGCATTCCGACAGACGCAAGCCATGCACCATGATTTGTTTTCAGATTCGCCATGAATCCGATAACAGCGGCGGCAGGGATATAAGCGACAAGATAGCCTCCCGTCGGAGAGATTACACGCTCAAATCCACTCGAAAAGCCGGCAAAAACAGGCACTCCGATTACACCGAGCATGATGTAGCACAAAACCGATGCCACTCCGCACCTTGCCCCTCCGATGGAAGCCGCAAAAAACACCGCAAAGGTTGCAAGAGACACGGGAACACTTCCGAGACTTACGGAAAACGGAGAAAGTATGGAAATTATTGCCGTAAAAAAAGCGGCGGTCGTCAAAAAATGTACTTTCTCGTGTCTCGTCAAGCTATATATCTTATCCTTTTCATACATTATATATTTAATTATAATCTCACACAGTCTCTCTGTCAAGGCATAGGTTCGTCAATTTCTCATGTTTTTCTTTTTCTCACAATCACTCGCCAAAATCCGCATTCAAGTTGTGCAAGTATACGATTCATTTCGAGCCGACCTGAAAAAACTTGACACGGCAAAAAAACACGAGTATAATTAATTTGTTATATAACTCGGCAATGGCATTTTTTATCTTTTACTTCTGTCATTGTCTTTTTACATTGACGAATCTTTTTATATTTAAGGAGTTATCCGATGTCTACAGTCAGCGAATATTTCGGTTGCTTATCCTTTGATGCCTCAACAATGAAGGAGCGTCTTCCGAAAGAAACGTACAAATCTTTAAAGAAAACTATTGACGAAAACAGGCAGCTCGATCTCGGAGTCGCAAACATCGTGGCAAACGCTATGAAGGACTGGGCTGTAGAACACGGGTGTACTCATTTCACACACTGGTTCCAGCCTCTTACGGGAGTTACCGCAGAAAAGCACGACAGCTTTATTTCCCCCGTCGGTGAAGGAAAGGTCATAATGGAGTTCTCGGGAAAAGAGCTTGTTCGCGGTGAACCCGATGCCTCCTCATTCCCGTCAGGCGGACTCAGAGCTACCTTTGAAGCAAGAGGCTACACCGCATGGGACCCCACCTCCTATGCATTCATAAAGGACAACACACTTTGCATCCCAACCGCATTCTGTTCCTACGGCGGCGAGGCTCTCGATACAAAGACTCCTCTGCTCCGTTCAATGGAAGCGATAAACACTCAGTCTCTCCGAATCCTCAAGCTTTTTGACCCTCATACTACCGTATCATGTGTAAGAACAAGCGTAGGACCCGAGCAGGAATATTTCCTTGTTCCGAAAGAGCTTTACGACCAGAGAGAAGACCTTATTTTCACAGGCAGAACTCTTTTCGGTGCAAAGGCTCCCAAGGGTCAGGAGCTTGACGACCACTATTTCGGTGTTATCAAGCCGAATGTAGAATCCTTTATGCACGAGCTTGACTGTGAGCTTTGGAAGCTGGGCATACTCGCAAAAACAGAGCATAACGAAACAGCACCGGCACAGCACGAGCTTGCACCCATATTCACTCAGGCGAACATTGCTACAGACCACAACCAGCTTACAATGGAAATAATGAAAAAGGTCGCAAAGCGTCACGGTCTTGTATGTCTCCTGCACGAAAAGCCTTTCAAGGGCGTAAACGGCTCAGGTAAGCACAACAACTGGTCGATAGCAACAAACACCGGTGTAAACCTCCTCACCCCCGGAGACACCCCCCACGAAAATGCTCAGTTCCTTCTTTTCCTCTGTGCTGTAATAAAGGCGGTTGACGAATACCAGTCTCTTCTCAGAATCAGTGCCGCTACTGCCGGAAACGACCACAGACTCGGTGCAAACGAAGCTCCGCCTGCCGTGATTTCTATATTCCTCGGAAATGAGCTTACCGATATTCTCAACGCTCTTGAATCGGACAAGCATTACGACCCGAGAGAAGCCGCACAGCTCCACCTCGGAACCGATATTCTCCCCAAGCTCCCCCAGGATACGACAGACAGAAACCGTACCTCTCCCTTTGCGTTCACTGGTAACAAGTTTGAATTCCGTATGGTCGGTTCTTCAAGCTCAATCGCAGAATGTAACACCGTACTTAATACAGCGGTTGCGGAAAGTCTCAGACAGTTTGCCGATATTCTCGAAACCGCAAGCAACTTCCAGGAGTCTCTCAACCACCTTATCAGAGACACCATAAAGGCTCACAAGAGAATCATATTCAACGGAAACGGCTACAACGATGAATGGATAGAGGAAGCTACCGACAACCGCGGTCTTCTCAATCTCCGTTCCACCCCCGAAGCTCTTTCCATGTATCTCACAAAGAAGAACATAGACCTTTTCAAGATACATCACGTTTATTCCGAAACGGAAATGCACTCAAGATACGAGATAATGCTTGAAAATTACGTTAAGACCACAAAAATCGAGGCTAACGTAATGATAGACATGGTAAACAAGCAGATACTCCCCGCAATCGAGGAATACATTAAGGCAATCTGCGATACAGGTTTGGCAAAGCGTGAACTCAGCGTTTCAAACAACTATGAGAAAAGACTTGCAAACAGACTTACAGACCTTGTTGAAAACATAGAAGAAACAAAGGAAAAGCTTTCCGAGGAGCTTACCGCCGCAAGCCGTATTACAGACATGACCGAGGCTTCATTCGCAATCAAGGGCAAGGTAATAATCCTCATGGAAAAGCTCAGAGAGTTCTGTGACGAAGCGGAAACAATCACAGACGAAAAATATTGGAGATTCCCGACCTACTCAAAGCTTCTTTTCGGAATTTCTTAAAATCGAATAACCAAATGTATATATTCCTTCTTTATGGCAAGAATAATCACGAAGTTATTTCTTACATGAGGAAGGAATTTTACTATGTCAAGCTTATCAACAAAAAAGCAGAATCGTGTACTGCTTATTTCACTTACTGCAATTCTGGCTTGCACCGCCATACTGATAGCGGTAACGGGAAGTGCGAACAAAAAGAAAAATGAAAAAATCTCCCCCGACGTTGGCGAAACAATTGTCGAAAAGGAGGACTCAAAGGAGAAAAAAACAGAAGAAAAGACGGCAAAGCTCGAAAACAAAGATAAATCCGAAAAGTCCGAAAAAACGGAAAAATCCGACGATTCCGCAAAAGAAGAAAAGGAGACTACCGAGAAAAAGAAAGAAGACAAAGAGGTTTCCGCTGTAATAAGCGATGCTCTGCCCGAGTTTTCCTGCCCTGTTGACGGTATTGCAATAAAGGAGCATTCCGACAATGTTCCCGTTTTTTCCTATACGATGGAAGACTACCGTGTGCATAACGGAATTGACATTGCCGCTTCTGTCGGAACTCCCGTATATGCCGCAGCAGATGGAGTAGTTGCTTCAATAAACGATGACCCTATGATGGGAGTTTGCATTTCACTTTCCCACAGCGGAGGAGCTATGACCTGCTACAAGGGGCTGTCGGAGGAATCGCTCGATATGTTAAGTGTGGGTGAGACAGTTTCGAGAGGTGATGTAATAGGCTCTGCGGGAGATACGGCTCTTATCGAAAGTGCAGAGGAAAACCACGTTCATGTTGAGCTTACCGTAAACGGAGAACAGCAGAATCCATCCGACTACTTTAATGTAACCTATATCGGCGACATGAACGAGGACTGACAAAAAAATACCGCTTTCCGAACTTATGATATAACCGAACTATTCGGCATATATCACAAAAGGCAAGCGGTTTTTTTGTTTATATCTTCCTTTCGGGCTTCTTATGTGGTATAATATTAGTTAACTCTAATTGATATTCAAAAAAGGAGCAAAGTAATGAACAACAAAAAAGGAATATCTCTCGCAATACTTGCGGCAGCATTGTATGCATTGAACTCTCCTATATCAAAGCTTCTTCTCGAACATATTCCGCCCACTCTCATGGCAGGATTTTTATACATAGGAGCGGGAATCGGGATGCTTGTCATAGCATTTACACGAAAGCTGTCGAAAAAAGAAAAAACCGAATCGCACCTCACAAAGGCAGAGCTTCCATACACCGTCGCAATGATACTTCTCGACATAGCGGCACCGATACTTCTTATGTTCGGGCTTAAAGCAACAAGTGCGGCAAACGCTTCCCTGCTCAACAATTTTGAAATAGTCGCAACGGCTCTAATAGCTCTCGTGATATTCAAGGAAGCAATAAGCAAGCGTCTTTGGCTCGGTATTCTTTGCGTAACTCTTTCGTGTGCAATTCTTTCGTTCGAGGACATTTCAAGCTTTCAGTTTTCCGCCGGTTCGATTCTTGTTATACTTGCGGCTGTTTGCTGGGGATTTGAAAACAACTGCACACGAATGATTTCTTCAAAAGATCCTCTTGAAATAGTGCTTCTCAAAGGCATATTCTCAGGTGGCGGCTCAGTCATAATCGGACTTTGCATAGGCGAGAGAATTTCGGAGGTGCTTTGGATAATCCCCGTACTTCTCATCGGCTTTATCGCTTACGGACTCAGCATTTATTTCTATGTTTATGCACAGCGTCTTATCGGTGCCGCAAGAACAAGTGCTTATTATGCCATAGCCCCCTTTATTGCCGTTCTCCTTTCGCTTATTATATTCAGAGAAATACCGTCACCCACATTCTTCATTGCTCTTGTATTCATGATGTTCGGTGCATGGCTTTCCTCTGCCGAAT
>CAYWFS010000035.1:15850-20156 GCA_964457685.1 uncultured Ruminococcus sp.
TTCTTCATTGCTCTTGTATTCATGATGTTCGGTGCATGGCTTTCCTCTGCCGAATAATTTTAAAAACAAAAAATCCGCTTCATGCGTAAATGTAGATATTATACATTCATGCGAAGCGGATATTTTTTATTTAATTATAATTCTCTCGGGAAATTATTCTTCGTCCTCAAGAGCGTCCTTTCTCGAAAGATTGAATCTGCCCTTTTCATCGATTCCGAGGAACTTAACCTTGATTCTGTCACCTACGTTGCAAACGTCTTCAACCTTTTCGGTACGCTTCTTGTCGAGCTTGGAAATATGTACCATTCCCTCTTTCTTGGGAGCGAACTCAACAAATGCACCTATCGGAATGATTCTTGTTACAACGCCTTCGTAAATTTCACCTGCAACGGGTTCAAAGATTATTCCTTCGATCATGGCCTTTGCAGCCTCGAGAGAAGACTTGTCAACACCTGAAATGAATACGGAGCCGTCTTCTTCGATGTCAACCTTTGCACCTGTATCTGCGATAATCTGCTTGATAACGCTTCCCTGCTTACCGATAACTTCGGCAATCTTATCTACGGGAACCTTCATTGTTATCATCTTGGGAGCGTATTCTGAAACCTCTGCTCTGGGTGCGGGAATAGCCTTGAGAATTACTTCGTCAATGATATAGTCACGACCCTTATGTGTAACTTCGAGTGCTTCCTTGATTATTTCGGGAGTAAGACCGTCTATCTTTAAGTCCATCTGAATGGAGGTAATACCCTTATGAGTACCCGCCACCTTAAAGTCCATGTCTCCGTAGAAGTCTTCGAGACCCTGAATGTCTATCATTGTCATCCATCTGTCGCCCTCTGTGATAAGACCGCAGGAAATACCGGCAACGGGAGCCTTAATCGGAACACCTGCATCCATGAGTGCGAGAGTAGAGCCACAAACGGAAGCCTGAGAAGTGGAGCCGTTGGAGCTGATTACCTCGGATACACAACGTATAGCATAGGGGAATTCTTCAACCGAGGGGAGAACGGGGATAAGAGAACGCTCTGCCAATGCACCGTGACCTATCTCACGTCTGCCGGGACTTCTTACAGCCTTAGCTTCGCCTGTAGAGTAGCCGGGCATATTGTAGTGGTGCATATAACGCTTTGTTTCTTCCTCGGAAATTCCGTCGAGAATCTGAACATCGGAAACGGGACCGAGAGTAGCTACGGTAAGAACCTGAGTCTGACCTCTCGTAAACATACCGGAACCGTGGTCACGATTGAAGAGGTGTACTTCTGCTGCGAGAGGACGAATCTGATCCATTCTTCTGCCGTCAACACGCTTCTGTTCGTCGAGGAGCCAACGTCTTACAATCTTCTTCTGCACCTTGTAGAGAACTTCATCGAGAACCTTACGGTTTTCTTCGGAGTCTTCCTTATCGAATTCCGCATAAACGGCATCGTAAATGGGAGCCATTCTTGCGTCACGCACGTTCTTGTCGTCTGTATCGAGAGCCTTCTTTACGTCCTCGGCACAGAAATCGTAAACCGCATCGAGAAGCTCGAAAGGAATATCCGCGGATTCGTAAGTGAACTTCGGCTTTCCTATCTGAGCCTTAATATCCTCGATGAATGCACAAAGCTTTTTGATTTCCTCATGTGCGAGCATGATAGCTTCAAACATCTTGTCATCGGGAACTTCAGCCGCACCCGCTTCAATCATTACGACCTTCTTGGCGGTACCTGCAACGGTAAGCTCAAGGGAGGAACGCTCTCTCTGCTCTGCGGTCGGGTTGAGGATAAGCCCTTCCTCTTCGGTAAGACCTACGAACACACCGCCGATAGGACCGTTCCACGGAATGTCGGAGATGGAAAGAGCGATGGACGCACCCACCATAGCGGCAATTTCGGGAGAGCAGTCGTGGTCAACGGAAAGAACGAGGAGCGAAAGAACTACATCGTTTCTGAGATCCTTCGGGAACAGGGGGCGAATAGGTCTGTCGATAACACGGGAGGTAAGGATAGCCTTTTCGCTGGGTCTTCCTTCTCTTTTGAGGTAAGAGCCGGGGATTCTTCCGACAGCATAAAGTCTTTCCTCAAAATCAATAGAAAGGGGAAGAAAATCTATGCCGTCACGGGGTCTTTCGGAGGCCGTAGCACAGCAAAGAACAGCGGTTTCGCCGTATCTTACAAGAACAGAACCGTTCGCAAGACCTGCCATTTTTCCCGATTCCACAACGAGAGGTCGGCCGGCAAAGTCGTAGGAGAAGGTTTTATAATTCTCAAACATTGTATCTTTAAGCCTTTCTTATATCTAAAAAATAATGTACATATATAAAATCGCACATCGGAGAAACACCGAAAAGCGATGAAAAAGCGTAAATAAAACCGTACTGCGGCGTAAGATTGATTTACTCATCCGCGCCGCAGACAGTTTATTCACAATTGGTACTCTGCGGGCTTTTACCGCACAGTCATAAAAATCGGGAAAGTTCTCGAAAATTATCTTCTGAGGCCGAGCTTCTCAACGATAGCACGGTATCTTTCGATGTCGTTTTCCTTGAGGTAGCCGAGAAGGTTACGTCTGTGACCAACCATCTTGTTAAGACCGCGACGGCTGTGGTGGTCCTTCTTGTTTACCTTGAGGTGCTCTGTGAGAGACTCGATTCTGCTTGTAAGGATAGCGATCTGAACTTCAGGAGAACCTGTGTCACCTTCGTGTACCTTATAAGTGTTGATAATTTCCTGCTTCTGTTCCTTTGTCATCATGGCTGTATTTCCTTTCACCTTAGAAAAAATATTTAACGATCCCCATTCCTCAGTATCCGGCGGGTGAAGCTGTCGTAAAACGACCTTTTTCCCGAAAACCGTGGCATGGGCAATCCAAGATATATTATAGCACACAAATCCCGCTTTGTAAATAATTTGACGAAATTTTCTCTTTTGCACAGCAATTTTTTTCTCTTTAATATGTAGATTAATTGAAATAACACCTTGACGAGGGCAAAAAAACATGATATAATGTATTCACCTCGCGCGGAGGCTCTTTTTTCGTGTGTCGGCATAACGGTCATGACGCAGATTACACGAAATCCTCGGCAGAGGGAGGTACATTACATCTGACTGTGTTTTTTTCGCAGTCAAAATTTTCTAGGGAGGTGCCGATATGAGAGTTAAGATCACTCTTGCTTGCAGCGAATGCAAACAGCGTAATTATGACACAAAGAAGAACAAGAAGAACGACCCTGACAGACTCGAACTCAATAAATACTGCCGTTTCTGCCGTAAGCACACACTGCATAAGGAAACCAAGTAAGCACTTAAGGAGTATTTGATATGGCTGAAAACGAAAAGAACACCGAGGTCAAGAAGTCCGAGAAAGCCAAATCGGACAAGCCGTCTACCTGGGAGCGAATCAAAACTTGGTTTAGATCCGTTAAGTCCGAGTGCAAGAAGATAAACTGGGCAAGCTGGAAGAGCGTTCGTTCCAACAGCATCGTAGTTATCGTATGCGTTGTTATCTTCTCCGCTGTTCTCGCAATTCTTGACTATTGCTTCTCCGGAGCTGTTGTCGGTCTCAGCCGTTTGTTCTGAGAAGCCGGAGCTTCGAGGTCATTCCCGCAAACCTGAGTCAGGAAGGATAATGATTTTATGAGCGATATTAATGAGATGAACGAGGGTCTGCGTTGGTATGTTGCACATACCTATTCGGGCTACGAAAACAAAGTTAAAGCTAATCTTGAAAAGATAGTCGAGAACAGAGGTCTCGGTAATCTTATCACAGATATCAGAATTCCGACGGAGGTCGTTGTAGAATCCGACGGAGGCAAGGAACGTGAAGTGGAATCAAAGGTATTCCCCGCTTATGTTCTTATCAAAATGGTCATGACCGATGAAACCTGGCATGTTGTCAGAAATATAACCGGCGTCACCGGCTTTGTCGGACCGGGATCTAAGCCTGTTCCGCTCAGCGAGGAGGAAGCCGCTGCCATCATTAAGGATGACGTAACACCTACAACTCATCTTGCATTTGCTGTTGGTGATCGTGTTAACATCATCGACGGTGTATTCCGCGGTTATACCGGTACACTGTCCGATTATAATGATGAAACCGGCGAGGTAACTGTTATAGTTTCTACCGTCGGCAGAGATATTCCCGTTAAGCTCGATAAGAAATATATCGAAAAAACCGAGGAATAATCTAAAAAACGGAATTTGTTCCGTATACGGCTTGACGACTGCCGTAAAATCGTCGCAATAAAGTGGGAGGGAGAAAATACTTATCAGTCTCCCGTCATAAACCACATATGGAGGAATATTTGCAATGGCAAAGAAAATAG
>CAYWFS010000036.1:0-9857 GCA_964457685.1 uncultured Ruminococcus sp.
TTACAAAATCTTTCAAGAAAAGGTTACAAAGTGAGAAAAACTAATTCAACCCCGGCATACAACAACCAATCCATAAAGTCCCTCAAGGGTGCCGACCGTGTGCGAAAGCGTCCTGCCGTTATATTCGGTTCCGACGGTCTTGAGGGCTGCGAGCATTCCGTTTTTGAAATCCTCTCTAACTCCGTTGACGAGGCGAGGGAGGGCTACGGAAGCGAGATAATCATAACGGCGTACCGTGACCACTCCATCGAGGTAGAGGACTTCGGACGCGGCATACCCCTCGGCTGGAATGAAGCGGAACAGCGTTGGAACTGGGATCTTGTTTACTGTGAACTTTACGCAGGCGGCAAGTACCAGAACAACTCCGCCTCCGGTGCATACGAGTATTCTCTCGGTCTGAACGGACTCGGTGCCTGTGCAACACAGTACGCAAGCTCATATTTCACCGCAAAGTCGTACAACGGAACAGAGGTCTCCGAAATCAGCTTTGAAAAGGGAAAGCCCGTAACAGAGCTTACCGTTCGCACCCTCGAAAAAAAAGAGAGACGCACGGGAACGGTTCAGCGTTGGCTCCCCGACCTCGAGGTATTCACCGACATCAACATCCCGAGAGAGTATTTTTCGGAGATGCTGAAGCGTCAGGCGGTCGTAAACTCCGGTATTCGCTTCAAATTCCGCTACGAGACAGAGGGAGGAAAGTTTGACGAGGAGGTATTCTTCTACGAAAACGGCATAACCGACTACATAGCGGAGCTTGCCGGAGATACCGCCGAGACCAAAATCCCGTGCTTCCATCTCGAAACAAAGGGACGTGACCGAGAGGACATGAGCGACTACAAGCTGATAGCGGATATAGCGTTCACTGTCTCCAAGCAGGTCAACGTGATAGAATACTACCACAACTCCAGCTTCCTCGAACACGGCGGCTCTCCCGAAAAGGCGGTAAAGCTTTCTTTCGTTTACGCAATAGACAAGCGACTCAAGGCTACGGGAAAGTACAACAAAAACGAGTCGAAGATAACCTTTGCGGATGTTGAGGACTGCCTTATTTTGGTAACAAACAGCTTCTCGACACAGACCTCCTACGCAAACCAGACGAAAAAGGCGATAACCAACACCTTTATAGCGGATGCGATGAACGAGTTTTTACGCAATCAGCTTGAATACTTCTTTGCGGAAAATCCCGTGGACGCAGATAGACTTTGCTCACAGGTCCTTATAAATAAGCGATCGAGAGAGACTGCGGAATCTACGAGACTGAACCTCAAAAAGAAGCTCACCGCAAGCACCGACGTTTCAAACAGAGTAGACAAGTTCGTTGCGTGCCGTTCAAAGGACCCCGAGCTAAGAGAGGTGTACATAGTAGAGGGAGACTCCGCTATGACATCCTGTAAGCTTGCGAGAAATGCGGAATTCCAGGCGATAATCCCCGTAAGAGGTAAAACCCTGAACTGCATAAAGGCATCCTACGAGAGAATATTCAAAAGCGACATAATCTGCGACCTGCTTCGTGTAATCGGCTGCGGAGTAGAGCTGTCGGGCAAGCATAAGTCCGATATGCCCCCGTTTGATATGGCGAACCTCAGATGGAGCAAAATCATAATCTGTACCGATGCGGACGAGGACGGCTTCCAGATACGAACCCTCCTCCTCACACTGTTCTACAGACTCCTGCCCACTCTTCTCAGGGAGGGAAAGGTATATATCGCCGAGACACCTCTGTTCGAGATAACCCCTCAGAAAGGCGAAATAGAGTTTGCATACAGTGAGTTTGAAAAGGCGGAAATAGTACGCAGACTCGAGAGTGAAGGGAAGAAGTATACCCTCCAGAGATCAAAGGGTCTCGGTGAAAACTCCGCCGAAATGATGGCACAGACCACAATGAACCCCTCATCCCGCCGCCTTATCAGAGTTACCCCCTCCGAGGCTCAGGCAACAGCGGAAATGTTCGACCTCATGCTGGGAGACAACCTCGCAGGACGAAAAAAATACATCGCCGAACACGGTCACGAATACATAAAAGACGCAGATTTGTAAAGCAAGTTGCAAAAGTAATTAAATCGTCGAAAAAAATTAATATCTGAGAGGAACAGAAAATGCAAATTTCATCAAAGACACGTTCCCTTGCGGAGTCTGCCGAAAAGGCTCTTTCCTCCGTATTTGCGGAAATAGAAAAAACAGCTCGTATAAATACAGAACACGTCCTCGATTGCTTCAAGGATTGCGGAGTTTCCGAATCTTTCTTTACCCCCTCTACAGGCTACGGCTCCGGTGACAGAGGTCGTGACGCTCTCGATAAGCTTGCCGCTAAGATTTTCCGTGCAGACGCAGGCTTTATCAGACCGTCCCTCCTTTCGGGAACTCATACCCTCGCAGTCGCTCTCTACGGTATACTCAGACCCGGCGATATAATGCTTTCCGTGACAGGTAGACCCTACGATACCCTCACAAAGGTTATAGGCCTCGACGACGACGGAAGCAAAAAGCCGAGAATCTCAACAGAAGGCTCTCTCCGTGACCTCGGTGTTGACTACAGACAGATAGAGCTTCGTGACGACGCATTTACCGCAGAACAGCCTATCGACATCGACGCTATGGTGTCATTTATCCGTGAACATGGCGAAAAGGTAAAAATGGTTTATGTTCAGAGATCGAGAGGCTACGCATTCCGCCCCGCACTTACCCCGAGCCAGATCAGACGTGCAGCCTACGAGGTCGCAAAGGTCGCAAGAGAAATGAAAATACGTAAGCCCGTGTTCATGGTGGATAACTGCTACGGCGAATTCGTCGAGACCACAGAGCCTTGCTATGCCCCCGACACTGCGATGAACGAAACAAAGGTTGACCTCATGGCAGGCTCCCTTATCAAGAATCCGGGCGGCGGTATGGCTGATATAGGCGGCTATATAGTCGGTACGGAGGAGTGCGTGAGACTCTGCGGAAACAGACTTACTGCTCCCGGAATCGGTATGGATATAGGTGCATCCCTCGGTCAGAACCGTAATATGATAAAGGGTCTCTTCTACGCACCCCATACAGTGTCTCAGGCGTTGAAAACCGCTTGCCTTACTGCGTATATGTTCGAGGAAGCAGGCTTTGAGGTAAGCCCCAAGTACAACGATCACCGTAGCGATATAGTCCAGATAGTGACCTGCGGAAGCCGTGACGGTCTCCTGAATTTCTGCCGCGGAATACAGTCCGCATCCCCCATAGACAGCTACGTTATCCCCTGTGCCGCGGAAATGGCAGGCTATGCGGATGAGGTGGTCATGGCGGCAGGTGCGTTTGTCGAGGGCTCGTCCATAGAGCTTTCCGCAGACGGCCCGATGAGAGAACCGTTCTACGCATATATGCAGGGAGGACTCACCTACGAAAGCTCCCGCCTTGCAATAATGTCCGCCTACGAGCTGATGAAAGGCGAAACCGTATAAAAGCCTAAGCCAAACATAGTCTCAAAAAAAGTTTTGATCAAACTAAAAAACAACAGCAAAAACCTAGTCTCATAAAAGCCTAATCAAAACTAAAAAAAGCCAAAACCCGTCTCATAAATGTTTAGGTCAAGCCTTTTCAAAGGCTTGTAGGGGTCAAGGGGACAAAGTCCCTTTGTAGGGTCAAGGGAGAATCCCTTGGAAATATCACCCAACTGCATCAAAAGAGTAGAATTAATCTGCTCTTTTTTTGCTTTTCTCTTTACTAAAAGAAGAAAATGTAATATAATATATACTGAATAAATATATCGAAAAAGGTGACGAAATGGAAAAGAGAAAAATAACGGTGGATATTGCAGGCTGCCCGATAACCCTCGTGACCGATGAAGCGGAGGAGTTTGTAACACTGCTCACGGATACGATAAACGGTAGGGTCGATGATATAAAACGGAGCAATTTCCGAATATCAAGCCACGATGCTTGCCTGCTGCTGACTCTCGAGTACCTGGGCGACAAGCTGAGAGCAGAGGAAAAGGTCCGTGAGCTTGAGTCAACGCTTGCCACACTCAACGTCACGGTGGAAAATCTGCGTGAAAAGCTGGCGGAAAAAGAGAAAAAATCCGACCTTTCCGAGACCGAGACGGAGCAGGAGTGCGAGAGGGTCCTTGACGTTTTCGAGTCGGGAGAATCCAAAATAGCCGCCCTGCAAAAGTACATCGATGAAAAAAATGAGCATTCGGGAGGTAGAACCCGTGAGGAAAAGATTCGCTATATCGAGTCCCTCCTCCGCGGAAATGACAATAAATGACAAATTTACCTGAGCTTCTTGCCCCTGCCGGAAATATGGACGCTCTCAGAGCCGCAGTTGCAGGTGGTGCGGATGCCGTCTATTTCGGTGCAAAAAGCTTCTCAAACCGTGCCAGAGCCAAGAATTTTGACGATAATGAGCTGAAAGACGCTATAAAATTCGCTCATTCATGCGGCGTGAAATGCCATATTACGGTGAATACCCGTGTGCGTGACCGTGAAATGGACGATATTTTGCACCTCGCCGATTTTCTCCTCGGAGACAACGATTGCCACGCCGACGCTCTCATAGTTGCCGACTTCGGTGTTGCCGCCGAGATTTTGTCACGCTTTCCGACAGCGGAGCTTCACGCAAGTACACAAACCTCTCTTGCCACACTTCACGACATCCTCGAACTCCAAAAAGTCGGATTTTCGCGTATTGTACTCCCGAGAGAGCTGTCCTATGACGAGATAAAATCCATAAGCACACGCTCTCCTCTCGAAACGGAAATTTTCATCCACGGTGCCCATTGCGTTTCTCTCAGCGGTCAGTGCCTGATGTCATACGTCATGGGCGGCAGAAGCGGAAATCGTGGAGAATGTGCCCAACCGTGCCGTCTTTCGTACTCCGCAATGGGAAAAAACGGAAATTGCCTCTCCCTTGCCGATATGTGCCTTGCAGGAAAAATAAGGAAAGTTTGCGACAGCGGCGTTGCGTCCCTGAAGATAGAGGGAAGACTGAAACCGCCGTCCTACGTCTACGGAGTTACCTCGATTTATCGCCGACTTCTTGACGAGGGCAGAGACGCAGATCCGAGTGAAATTAAGGCACTCGAGGAGATATTCACACGAGGCTTTACGTCGGGATATTTCGATACCAAATACCGTTCGATGTCGGCTCGACCTCAAAGCGAAATGGCGGAAAATATCTCCGAAACTAAGGCTTTTCGTGCGAAAATCAACGGAAAAATCGCAGAAATCGCCGCAAAACACAAGGATTTGACTTCGGAGAAAAAGGCCGTGATTGCAAAGCTTTCCGTGAAATCCGACTCCCCCGTGACGCTTGAATTTTCGATTGATAACGGCAAAATCACCTCCTCGGTCAGCGGAGATAAACCGAATGCGGCAACGGGAAAACCGCTCGATAAAGCCTTTGCTTACCGCAGTCTCTCGAAGCTCGGAGATACCGAATTTTACCTTTCGGAAGACGCACTTGAATTCGATTGCACCGAAGCTTTGTGGGTTCCGGCTTCATCTCTGAACGACCTCAGAAGACGTTGTGCCGACCTCCTTGCCGAAAATCTTGAAAAGGCAAAAAATGTAAACGAAACCGCCGAGATAAAGGAAAATATTTCCGCAAGCGAAATTGTGAAGATGGCAATAAACGGAAAGCCGATGGTAAAAGCAACCAATTCTTTCCCCGAATATACCGCACTCATTGCCGACCCGAGAATGATTCTTTCCGAACCTGCCGAAAAAGCAAAAGTCGTATTTTCGTCATTTTCGAGAGTGTTCGTGCCGTCGTGTTTCTATGCGGATGCAAAAAATCACCTCGCAGACGAAAAAACGCAAAAATCCGACTTTTTGAACAATGTCGAGTTTGAGCTTTGCTCCGAGCTTCCGGCACTCATGCCCTCTGATGAAAAGCTCTGCACCCGTATTGAAGCTTCACTTTATAACGGATGTCGCAGATTCCTCGTCCATTATATCGGACAGGCGGCGGCGGTTAGGGAAGCGGCAGACAAGCTCAAAATCGAGGACGTGAAAATCGATTTTTCGTATCGTACAAATATTACCAATTCGACCGCACTTTCGCTTTACTTGACCTACTCGCCGAGTGACGTTTATCTCTCCCCGGAGCTTCCGTCCTCCGCAGTCTCGAAATTGGGATTTTCTACCTTTGCATATGGAAAACTTCCCCTGATGACACTGTCGAGCTGCGTGATTTGCAGAAGCAACGGCGGCAAATGTGCGAAGAAAAACCTCGGCGGAAGATGGAAATTTACCGGAAATAATCACGGCGAAATCGAGAGAAAAAAACCGAATCCGCACGACTGCAAAATGTACCTGAAGGACAGAAAAAACGAAGAATTTCTCGTGCTGTCCGATGCGGATTGCGTGAATTACGTCTACAATTCCGTGCCGATTTGGATGGGCGACAAGCTCAGTGAAATGAACGGATGTCGCAGCTTGATGTTCCTGTTCACCGACGAAAGCCTTTCCGATGTCGAAAGAATAATGAAAGAATATTCAGAAAATATTCAGCGAAACGGAAGAAGAATCTGAATAAAAATACAAGAAAACATGAATAATACAGTAAACGTAAAACTCAAAAAAATAAAAGAAGACGCAAAAATCCCCGTGTACGCAACCGATGAAGCCGCCGCCTGCGACCTTTGTGCGTGCCTCGATGAAGAATCGGTTACAATAGAACCCGGCAAAATCAAAATGATACCGACCGGACTTGCGACCGAATGCGAAGAGTCTAAAGAGCAAAAAATGGCGATTTTGGTGTTTGCACGAAGCGGACTTGCTTCAAAATACGGCATTTCTCTCGCGAACGGAGTCGGAGTTGTCGATACGGACTACCGCGGAGAAATCAAGGTTCCGCTTATAAATCAGTCGGACGTGCCGTATGTCGTAAAAAACGGAGACCGAATTGCACAGATGATGTTCGTTCCCGTAATGAGAGCGATTTTTTCGGAAGCGGACGAGCTTGAAGAAACCGAGCGTGGCAAAAACGGCTTCGGCTCAACGGGCAGATAACGTCAATATACGCAAAACAGCATAAATATACAAAACTTATTATGAAGAAAAACTTCTGGCTGAACTTCTTTTTGATATGTGCCGGGGTGGTTGCAGGCTCGATGGTTGCGGAAATGACCTCGGGAGTGCCGTTTCTTTCGTGGCTTTCCTACGGTCTCGATTTCGGAACCAAAACTCCGCTTGCGATTGATCTGAACGTGGTCGAATTCACCCTCGGAGTGTCGATAAAACTCAATCTTTCAGTGATAATTTTTACCGCACTTTCCCTCGTCCTCGGCAAGCTCATCATAAAGAAATAAGGAAAAATAATGAAAAGAATAATTCTCGGCTCAGGCTCACCACGCAGAGACGAAATTTTAACTCTCGCCGGAATCAAGCATGAAATAATCGTGCCGAACGCAGACGAAGGTGCGGTAAAATTCGACGGAAATGTGGAAAAATATGTAAGCTCGCTTGCGGAACTGAAATCAAAAGCATTGACTGAGCTGTTAAAAAATACCATCGAAACGGAAATAAAAGGAAATGACGGCATCGTGACGATTTGTGCCGATACGGTCGTTTATTCTCCGAAAGCCGGAATCCCACTCGGGAAACCGCACGATTTTGATGAAGCCTGCGAAATGCTGTCACTGCTGTCGGGCGAAACACACTATGTTTTGACGGGAGTCTGCATTAGCCAAAATCCGACTTTTTGTGAAAAACGTGAAATGTTCACAGAAACAACGGAAGTGAGATTCAAAAACCTGCAAAAATCCGACATCGAGGACTACGTCAGACGAACGAACCCCTACGACAAAGCCGGTGCATACGGAATCCAGGATTCGTCCTGCGTTTTTGTCAGCGGAATCGTCGGAGACTACTACAACGTAATGGGATTGCCGATAAGCAGAATCTACGATGAGTTGAAAAAGCTTGAGCAAAACACACAAATATTTCCGTAAAAATCTGTGCATAAAGCAGAAAAGAACTACATAATTACTGAAAATAAGGACAAGAATTTATATGAAAAGCATAGGAATAGACCTCGGAACCGCAAATACGCTTGTTTATTTGAAAGGGCGGGGAATAGTTCTGCGTGAACCGTCGGTCGTGGCGGTCGAGTCGAAATCGAGAAAGGTCGTGGCGGTCGGAGCTGAAGCAAGAATGATGCTCGGCAAAACTCCCGGCTCGATTTCGGCAGTCAGACCGATGAAAAACGGAGTCATTGCGGAATTTGACGTGACGGCGGCGATGCTTCGTGCGTACTTCAAAAAAGTCAGCGGAAGCACAATTTTCAGTCGCCCGAAGGTCATGGTCTGCATACCCTACGACGTGACCGAAGTCGAAAAACGTGCGGTCGAGGACGTGACTCTCGAAGCGGGAGCCCAGTCGGTCGCACTCATCGAAGAACCGATGGCGGCGGCGATCGGAAGCGGACTCCGTGTTGACGATGCAAGAGGCTCGATGATTGTCGATATCGGTGCCGGAACTACAGAAGTCGCTGTACTTTCCCTCGGCGGAATCGTCATGTCGAACTCGATTCGTGTTGCGGGAGATGAGCTGGATGACGCAATCGTGGCTTACATCAAGCGAAAATACAATATTTTGATTGGCGAAACGACTGCGGAAATGCTGAAAAGACGAATCGGCAGCGTTCATCCCGACAAAGACAGGGGAGAAATGGAAATAAGAGGAAGAAATCTCCTCAGCGGACTCCCTGCAATCGTCACAATTTCGTCGGGCGAGATAAGAGAAGCGATGAATGATGAGGTTCAGCACATCGTCGAAGGAATCAGAAATACCCTCGAAAACACACCGCCGGAGCTTGCATCCGATATTTACGACACGGGAATCATGCTGACGGGCGGCGGCTCGATGATGAACGGACTCGACCTCCTCATTTCGAGAGTGACCGGAATCCGCACGGTTATCGCCAAAAATCCCATCGAAAGCGTGGTTATAGGAATCGGACGTGTCATCGAAAATCAGGGAATGATTGGAAATTCGGTCACATACCGTGCAAGATAAGAATGAAAGAATATTTCAAAAGCAAATTTTTCTACATTATTATAACGGTCGCACTTTTCTTTACGATAACTCCGATCGTCCTCAGCTCAATGGGGGTCGGATTCTTCGTTCGTGATGCAATCGGAGCGGTTTTGACTCCTGCACAGAAGCTTTTCAACTACGCAACCGACGGAATTGACGGATTTGCGGCTTATTTTTACAAATTCGATGAGCTTGTCGAGGAAAATACACGACTCAGAGAACAGGTTTCGGAGCTGCAAACAAAGCTCTACGACTCGGCGGAAATCGAGTATATGTACGAGTGGATGAGCGAATTTCTCGAAATGAAGATGGCACACAACGATTTTGAATTCCTCGAAGCAACCGTGACGGGACGTGAAAGCGGAAATTATTCCAAGGTTCTCACGCTCGATGTCGGAAGTGGGGCAGGGGTTTCGCTCGGAATGCCCGTCATCACATCGGAGGGGATAGTCGGTCAGATTTCCGAGGTCGGCTACAACTGGTGCAAGGTCACGACCATTGTCGAAGCGAATTCATCGGTCGGTGCGTACATCGAAAAAACGGGTGACGCGGGAATCTGCACGGGTTCGTTTGCAATGGCGGCGGACGGAATGATGGAGCTGAAATATCTTCCGTCGGATGCAGAGGTTGAGGTCGGAGACAGAGTTTTGTCCACCGGCTACGGCAGTATCTACCCGAGAGGACTTGTGGTTGGATACGTCAGCGAGGTCGGACTCGACAATTACAGCCGTGCGATGAAAATCACGGTAAAAAGTGCGGCTGAACTTGGCGAAGTCTCAAACGTCATGATAATTACCTCGTGGGAGCAAACCGTAGGCTGAATGTTTCACGTGAAACAATGCATTT
>CAYWFS010000036.1:9957-14638 GCA_964457685.1 uncultured Ruminococcus sp.
TAACGTGCATACACATTAACAAAGATGAACAACGAACAAAACAACAATAAATTATCGGATAAACTGCGGGAATTGCGGCTCTCGGTGTCGATAGACGGGGAAAATATCCTCGAGCTTGTCGTATGTGCCGTGATGCTCGCATTTTTCTCCCTACTTCAAACCACGCTTTTTGCGAAATTCCGTCCGTTTGGAGCAGTTCCCGACCTGATTTTGCCGTTGACAGTAGCGGTTTCCATGACGGAAAAGGAAAAAGTCGGTGCGGTATTCGGACTTGTCGGAGCTGTGGTGACAGAATCCCTCGGCGGCTCAACATTTACGATACTCCCGATACTGTACACACTTGTCGGCTACATTTGCGGAATTTTGACAACGCATTATTTCAGGGATTCGGTGGCAACCCGTGCATTGTATACGGCGGTGACCTGTGCATTCCGTGCGATATTCACTCTGATCGCACTTTACGCAACAACGGCGAACGTAACCCTTGCAGACGCATTCACAAAGGCAGTGATACCCGAATACATTTCGAGTGTGTGCTTTGCTGCCATACCGCACATAGTCGCAAAAATAGCACTGCACAGATTCAACAGATCGAGAGAGGAAAAGACCAATTGAATAATTATACAACAGCGACAACTGCATCCCTTGCACCTGGGACGTTGATGAACAAGGCAACAACACCTGCAATGACGAATAGCTCATCAACGTCGGGAGCAATGACAGCGTCTCTTGCACCTATGGCTGGATATACCGACACCGTTTTCCGCAGAATATGCTCGGAGATGGGTGCGGCATACACGGTCAGCGAGATGATTTCCGCGGTGGCACTGACATACAACGACAGAAAGACGGCGGACCTTGCGAGAATCGAGGCAGGTGAAGCACCGTGCGTTTTGCAGATATTCGGACACGACCCGAAGATAATGGCAAAGGCTGCGGATATTCTTCTGTCGGGAAACTTCGAGGGACGGCATTACGCAGCACGACCGGCAGGAATCGACATCAACATGGGCTGCCCCGTAAAGAAGATTTTCACCTCGGGAGACGGCTCTGCACTGATGAAAAACGGTGAGCTTGTCGGAGAGATAACGCAGTCGGTTGCGGAGGTATGCGAAAGATACGGAGTTCCGCTGTCGGTGAAAATCAGACTCGGAGTTGACGAGGACAGCATAAACGCACCCGAAATTGCGGGAATTGCCGTAAAAAACGGTGCGAAAAAAATAACGCTCCACACACGAACCAGAGTGCAAATGTACTCACCGTCGGCAAGACCCGAAATGTGCAGGGAAGTGCGAGAAGCGATTGAAAAAAACGGCGGTGCAATCCTCTGCGGAAACGGTGACATAGAAAGCCCTGAGGACGCACTGAAATACATCGAAAACGGATGTGACGAGGTGGCGGTCGGAAGAGGAGCCTTAGGGAATCCGTGGATATTCAAGGCACTGTCGAGTGGAGCAAACGAAAAGCCGACTCAGGGGGAGATTATAGACCTTGCCGTGAAATTTGTCGAAGAGGTCGTAAAGCTCAAGGGCGAGGAGGTCGGAGTTCGTGAATCACGTTCGAGAGCGGCATATTTTATAAGAGGTATGCGAGGCTCTGCGGCAACACGAGACGAAATGAACCACGCCGTCACCGTATCGGAATTTGTCTCCGCTCTGAAAAAGCTGACAGTTGAATGAAAAATGAAGAATGAAGAATGAAAAATGAAAAATCGGGTCACGCAGCTTTATATAATAAAAATGAAAAAGCGTTAGCTTTTTCTACATTACAGGGATTCGATTTTTTTAAACATTATAATCTATAAAACCTCAGGAATTGCTATGAAAAATAAAATACATTGGAAGCCGTCCGCACTTCTGTCTCCCGTACCAGCCGTCATGGTGTCGTGCGGAAGCATGGAGAAAGCGAACATTATAACAGTCGGCTGGTGCGGAGTTCTCTCCACAAGACCGCCGAGAATCTATATCTCCGTTCGCCCCGAAAGACATTCCTACAATATAATAAAGGAAAGCGGAGAGTTTGTAGTAAACATGACCCCTGCCTCCCTTGTCGAAGTCGTTGACTACTGCGGAACGGTCACGGGAAAGAAGGTCGATAAAATAAAGAAAACGGGACTGACCCTCACCGAATCCGAAACTGTGACCGCGCCGACAATCGAGAACTGTCCGATGGCACTCGAATGCAAGGTGTTTGACGTGGTAAAATCGGGATCGCATGACATATTCATGGCTGACGTAACCTCTGTCTCCCTTGACGAGGAGCTTCTCGACACAAGCGGCAGACTGCATCTCGAAAAGGCAGGACTTCTTGTATACTCCCACGGCGAATATTTCACTATGGGAAAGAGACTCGGCAAAATCGGAATCTCCATGGAAAACAAAAAGAAAGGAAAAAAGGCAAAGGTATGAATTTTCTTGTACTCTCAGTCACAGCAGGCGAGGGTCATAATTCCACCGCAAAGGCTCTGAAAGCGGAGATAGAAGCCCTCGGAAGCGAATGCAAAATAGTAGATACTCTCGACTATGTGTCCCCGGAGCTTGCCAAAATAATCTCTGAGGGATATCTTCTCGTAACGGAAAGAGCGAAATACGCATACAAATTCGGCTACTCACTTGCGGAAAAACGCAGGCAGGGTGAGCATGGAATCGGACTACTCAAATATGCGATGTCGGATGACCTTGCCCACTACATCAATGCGGAGGGGTTTGACGCTGTCGTGTTTACACATCCTTTTGCGGGGATTCTGCTTGACGTGATGAAGACGCACGGCATGATAAATATGTACACGGTGGGAATCCTCACGGACTTCACGTTTCATCCGTATTGGGAGGACTGCACGCACAACGACTATGTCATAACCCCCGACAAGCTGCTCACGCCACAGGGAATCAGAAAGGGCTTTAAGCCGGAGCAGATAATCCCGATGGGAATCCCGATAAAGCCGTCGTTCGCCGATAAGATGTCGAAAGAGGACGCAAGGGAGAAGCTCGGACTTGACAAGGACAAGACGACTTTTCTGCTTATGGGCGGCTCAATGGGCTACGGCAACATTTCGGAGAACGTAAAGAAGATAGACGGCCTTGAAACGGAGCGGGATTTCCAGCTGATATGCGTATGCGGAAACAATGCGGAAGCAAAGGAAGAGGTTGACAAGATAGCAAAGACCTCAAAGCACCGCATACTTGTGACGGGATTTGTAAACTACATTTCGACGATAATGGACGCATCCGACTGCATTATTACAAAGCCGGGCGGACTTACCACAAGCGAGAGTCTGGTAAAGGGACTCCCGATGATAATAATCAACCCTATCCCCGGTCAGGAGGAGAGAAACACGCAGTTCCTGACGAACAACGGCTGTGCAATGGCTACGAGCAAGACCTGTCCTCTCGAGGAGTGTCTGTACCAGCTTATAATGTCGGAGACAAGGCTTGACACGATGAAGACCTCGATTGGCGAGATAGCGAAGCCGAACTCGACAAAGGATATGTGTGCATTCCTTGTAAACCTTGCTCACACACCGCACATTACGTCCGAGAGCGAGCCTAAGCATGACGAAAACGATAACGGAAGGATATACTTCGATGTCTGATATAATCACCCCCGAATTTCTCGAATATAACGAATTTGCCGAGCTATACCGCAGGGTGCTTGGCGAGACGGAAGGACAAAAGCTGTTTGGCGGCGAGCTGTACGAACATTTTTCGTCCGATTTTGTTACGGAAAAGCTGTATAAAATATCGCAAAAGCTGGTAGAGAATGCAAAAAAATTCAACCTCACATCAATTCTTGAGCCGCAGGAGATAGTGAGAAAGCACCTTGTGGACTCGATACTTCCGCTTGGGATAATGGCGGAAAAGGGACTGATCGGCGAGGAGAAGAAGGTAACGCTTGCTGACATAGGCTGTGGTGCGGGATTTCCGTCGCTTCCCATGGCTGCGTCTTCCCTTGAATATTTCCCGATTTTCTTCATGGGGATAGATTCGACTGCGAAGAAGATAACGCACATAAAGGAAAGTGCGGCATATGCGGGACTTGACAACATAGACGCACTTGCCGGCAGAGCAGAGGAGCTTACGGTATTCGTGGGCGATACAAAGGCACAGGGCAGCTCAAAGGGAGAGTCGAAGAAGGGCAAATACGGAGAAAAGAGGGCGGCAAAAAACGCACGAAAGGCGAATGAAGGCGGCGAAAAAGCACCGTATTTCAGAGAGAGGTTCGACATAACTACTGCACGAGCTGTAGCATCGCTGGCGGTTTTATGCGAGCTTACGGCACCTATGACCAAGGTTGGAGGGCATTTCTGTGCATTGAAGTCTCACGCAGACGAGGAGATAGAGGAGGCAAAAAACGCACCGACGCTACTCGGACTTACTTTAAGCGATAGGATAGACTACGAGCTACCGGGCGGCGACAAGAGGGTAGTACTTATCTACGAAAAAGTCGCTCACACCCCGGGAAAATATCCGAGGAGATACTCCGAGATAACAAAACAACCGTTAAAATAAATCGGTATGGCAGGGAAAACGATTCCCCGACCGATGAATATTCAAGATCCCATGTTTCAAAAAGGAACGTGGGATTTTTTTATTTTTATCCGAAAGGAGGGGAGTATCGTGAAAAAACCGCCGCACAGACCGGCATATATTTCACCCGGCGAGGAGTATAATGAGTGCAGTGG
>CAYWFS010000036.1:14738-16437 GCA_964457685.1 uncultured Ruminococcus sp.
ATTACAGGCTTTGTTTGGCGGCTAATTTGCGAGATTTATTCCAAATTATGGAATTACATCGGACGGATCGGGGGTGATATATGTATTTTATGGCTGATTGATGTTGTTTTTGCATAGTCTGTGCGAGATTTGAGGTGATTTTGCGAGGAATTACACGGACATACGATTAAAATGCGGACAGATTTTTATGGCAATAGCCTAGGCATAGCCTACGGTTGATGACCGAATTATGTTCGGTGGATCGGATGTGGAATCGCTGACCGATGAATTTGTGACAAAGAAAAGTCGCTGACAAAATCAGGTTTGACGGAAACAAATCCGTGACACCACTGCCGACCCTTTCGGAAATGCCGAGCGGAGAACTATCCGTCCGCAGAGCTGCATCTGAAAGTCGGTGAAGTCAAGGCGAGAATCGAGGTCGAGGATTCCGTGATTTGCACTTCCGAAAAATCATGAATCCACTTCCGAAAAAATGCGGTGATTACTTCGGTGAAAACCGTGTCTGTGAAGTGTCGGGTGAATCTGAGATAGAGCTATGGGGAGCTTGTGGTTGAGAGCTTCGGTCTGCGTCTTTGATGTATCGTGGTGATTTTCTCGACGATTATTCGTGATGATTATTCGTGGCATTTTTCGGTGATTTCGTGGCGTTTTCGCCTACCGAAAAAAACGACAAAAATGTATCGTGGGAAAGAGGTGGTGCTTTTAAGCAAAATGGTGAAGATTAACCACCGCGATTAATGCAATTAAGCAACAAAATCGGCGTTAAAAGGTGGTTTTCGGAGAGTTGATAAACAATTGATAAAAAGAGGTAAAACGAATTAACCAAACCCGAGAGAAAGGCACAAAAATCGACGAACAGGACGAACAAAAGAACGGAGAGTGAATATAAACGAATGTTTTGGGGAAAGATAAAAGAAATAAGTCGAGTCGTGCGTGAGGTCGAGCCGTCATCCATAAAAGTGAGCGAAAGAATACGAAAAATCAGGCTTGACGAGGGCATGAACGCACTTGCCGACAGCATACGGGAGCATGGAATTATAGAACCGCTGATAGTACGGCGGATAGTGTCGGGGGACGAGGCGATATACGAGCTTGTGGCAGGCGAAAGACGGCTTCGTGCTGCTGAAATGGCAGGTCTGGATACCGTTCCCGTGGTTGCGGTGGAGGCAGGAGAGGTCGAGGGAGCTATTCTTGCGATAATCGAGAACCTGCACCGAGAGGATCTGTCAATGTTCGAGGAAGCGTCATCAATACGATCGCTTATCGCACTGACGGGGATGACGCAGGAGGTGTGTGCGGGGAAGCTTGCGGTAAGCCAGTCGTATGTAGCGAATAAGCTTCGTCTGCTTCGTCTGAGCGAGGAGGAGCAGGAGAAAATACTACAGTCGGGACTGACGGAAAGGCACGCACGGGCATTGCTAAGGCTTGAGGGAGAGGAAAGGGCAGACGCACTCGACAAAATGATAGAGAGGAGGATGAACGTAAGCCGAGCGGAGGAGTACATAGAGGAGCTTATCTGTGCGAAATCCCGATTTGAGGAGGCAAGCGGAAAAGCGGAGGGGAGACGGAAGCTGATAATACGAGATATAAGGCTGTTTTATAACTCGATAGACCAGGCGGTGGAGATAGTAAAGAAGTCGGGAATAGAGGTAAAGTCCACGAGAAAGGAGGTGGATGGAGGGGTGCTTATAGAGATTCT
>CAYWFS010000037.1:0-16000 GCA_964457685.1 uncultured Ruminococcus sp.
AGTCTTTCTTCTGCCGTAAGCTCTGTTTCTCCCTTAGGTGTAACCTTACCGACAAGAATATCGTTCGGCTTAACCTCGGTACCCTTCTTTATGATACCGTCTGCGTCAAGGTCTTTAAGAGCTTCTTCGCCGACGTTCGGAATTTCTCTTGTGATTTCTTCCGGACCGAGCTTTGTATCTCTTGCTTCGTGAGAATATTCTTCGATGTGGATAGATGTGTAAACGTCATCTCTTACAAGACGTTCGTTAAGAAGTACCGCGTCCTCGTAGTTGTAACCTTCCCATGTCATGAAGCCGATGAGGGCATTCTTACCGAGAGCGATTTCACCCTGGGATGTGGAAGGACCGTCTGCGATTATCTGACCGGCTTCAACTCTTTCGCCCTGATTGATGATAGGACGCTGGTTTACGCAGGTACCCTGGTTACTTCTCTTGAACTTGATAAGGCGGTAGGTATCCTTATGACCGTCATCGCAATGAACAACGATTTCGTCTGCCGTAACGCTTTCTGCCCAACCGGAGTTTTCGCAGACAACGCAGACACCGGAGTCCTTAGCTGCCTTATATTCCATACCCGTACCAACGATAGGAGAGTCTGTAATGAGAAGCGGAACTGCCTGCTTCTGCATGTTTGAACCCATGAGTGCTCGAGAGTTGTCGTCGTTTTCAAGGAACGGGATGCACGCTGTAGCAACGGAAACAACCATCTTCGGGGAAACGTCCATGAGGGAAACCTTTGCGGGGTCTATCGACATGATTTCGCCTCTTTCTCTTGCCGTAACCTTTTTGTTTACGAAGCAGGAGTTTTCGTCAAGAGGCTCGTTTGCCTGAGCTGTGATGTAGTTGTCTTCTACGTCAGCTGTAACATATACTATTTCATTTGTAACTCTGTGACGAACGGTACCGTCTTCGAGAGTTTCGTGAACTACCTTACGGAAAGGAGCCTCGATAAATCCGTACTTGGATATCTTAGCATAGGTGGAAAGGTAGGAGATAAGACCGATGTTCGGACCTTCGGGAGTTTCGATAGGACACATTCTGCCGTAGTGGGTATAGTGTACGTCACGAACCTCGAAGGAAGCTCTGTCTCTGGAAAGACCGCCGGGACCGAGTGCGGAAAGTCTTCTCTTATGAGTAAGCTCGGCAAGGGGGTTGTTCTGGTCCATGAACTGTGAAAGCGGAGATGAACCGAAAAACTCTCTGATAGCGGTAACAACAGGTCTGATATTGATAAGAGTCTGAGGAGAGAGGGATTCGTTATCCTGGATGTTCATTCTCTCCTTGATAATCTTGTCCATACGGGCAAGACCGATTCTGAGCTGGTTCTGGAGAAGCTCACCTACGCTACGGAGACGACGGTTTCCGAGGTGGTCGATATCATCCTTAACACCGATGTCGTGTGAAAGAGCAAGGAGGTAGTTGATAGAGGAAAGAATATCTTCTCTTGTGATGTGCTTCGGGCAAAGCTCTGCAATACGCTTCTTTGCTTCGGCACGGATTGCTTCCTCATCACCGCCGCAGTTTTCCATGATTTCAAGGAGAACATCGAGACGGCACTTTTCCGCAACACCGGAGGATTTAAGGTCGTAGCCGAGTATATATACAGGGTCTACGGCACCGTTTGAGAACACCTTTGTTTCTGTTTCGTCTTCGTTCTTGAGGAATACCTCGCATACACCGGCACGTTCGATTTTGAGAGCTTCATCTACTGTGAGGTGATGACCCTCTTCAAAGAGGAATTCGCCTGTTATGGGGTCGATTACGGGACGAGAAAGGGTCTTATCGGAGATACGGGCACCGAGAGCAAGCTTCTTGTCATACTTATGACGGCCTACGGGGTAGAGGTCGTATCTCTTGGGGTCGAAGAAGAGGGAGTTCATGAGAATCTCCGCAGATTCTACGATAGCGGGTTCACCGGGACGGAGCTTGGTGTAAATTTCCTTAAGGGCTTCATCACGGATAGTTGTCTTATTTTCTATAGCTCTCTGTTCGCAGGTTTCCTTATCGAGAGTAGCAAGAAGCTTTGTTTCGGTACCGAATACTTCTTCTATTTCTTCTCTTGTCTGGATACCGAGGGCACGGATAAGTACCGTAACGGGGAGCTTTCTGTTTTTGTCTATGCGAACATAGAATATATCGTTTGCGTCGGTCTCATATTCGAGCCACGCACCTCTGTAAGGGATAACCGTTGCTGTATAAATGCGTTTACCGGACTTATCCATGCTGTAATCGTAGTAGATACCGGGGGAACGCACGATCTGGGATACAATAACACGCTCTGCACCGTTAATAACGAAGGTACCCTTGTCTGTCATCATCGGGAAATCTCCCATGAAGATAGATGACTGTTTTACTTCGCCGGTGAGCTTGTTTGTGAGACGAACGTCTACTTTAAGGGGAGCGGCGTAGTTTACGTCTCTCTCCTTGCATTCCTCGACGGGATATTTAGGCTTCGCATCGAGAGAGTAACCGACGAAATCTATAAAGAGGTTGCCTGAGTAGTCGGTTATGGGGGATACGTCCTCGAGAACTTCCATAAGTCCTTTTTCGAGGAACCAGTTGAATGACTCCTTCTGAATCTCGATAAGGCTGGGCATTTCCAGCGGCTCATCAATTTTGGAGAAACTCATTCGTATGTTTTTTCCAACCTTTTGAGGTTTGACCATCGAGCTATCACTCCATTCTGTTGACTGTTGCCCTTTTCGGCATGAAATATTCGGAATATGCTATATATTAAGGTAAGAATTGCCTTATATACCGCAAAGGGCGAAGTTATATCAGTATACGATTTTACCACGAAAAACATATTTAGTCAAGAGGAAATTGGGATTGTCAAGATTATTTCTCCGATATTTACAAAATATATCGCTATAATTTACAATAATTTTAAATGTAAATATTCTGTAAATTCACCCGAATCAAATCAACAAATTTCGTTTTCTCTCTTGCCAAAGGGAAAAGTGTGTGGTATAATATCTCCGCACGTCTGAAAACGGACGTAACACGGGCAGTCCTCTGCATGACTCAGCACGAATGCCTATGATTCAAGAAAGGAAGAGTAAACAAAATGAATAAGCTCGAAGTTTTTGCAAATGAGCAGCTGAAGGAAACAGTACCCTCCTTCAACATTGGTGACACAGTTCGCATCCACAACCGCATCAAGGAAGGTGCTCGTGAAAGAATCCAGATGTTCGAAGGAACAGTTATCGCTCGTCATGGCGGCGGTATCGGTGAAACATTCACAGTTCGCCGTGTAGCATATGGTTGCGGTGTTGAAAAGACCTTCCCCATCCATTCTCCCAACGTAGTTGCAGTAGACGTTATCCGTCGTGGTAAGGTTCGCCGTGCTAAGCTCTACTACATCAGAGAGAGAGTTGGTAAGGCTTCCAAGGTTAAGGAACTCATCTGACAAAGCAAAACTGCGGTTTGTTGTATTTCGGTATGACAAACCGTTTTTTTGTGCAAAAAAGATCCCGAAAATGTCACATCAAGCCGTATTTTGCTTGTCACGTCGTTTTCGGGATTTTCTTATTTTATTCGTTTATGCCGAGGTATTCACGGAACCATGCGTCACGCTTTCTCAGCCATTCTCTGAGCATTTCCACGTTTTCCTCGTATGTGGGGTACGGAGTGTCGTATTCACAGCTCATGTACTTCCATTTCATCGAGTAGCCGCCCTCACTGTAGTTACGCAGGAAGGATTCGCCGTATTCGGAGATGTATTCGTCTATCTTTCCGCCCTCAACGTAGAGGTTTTCGATAAGCGGTATAAGCTCGACGTATCTTTCACGAACAAGAGAAACGAACCAGTCGCACTTCATAAGAGGCTCGTAGAAATCCACCTGTGCCCAGACTCCGCTTGTGCTGTCGTTGAGTACACCGTCACCGAATTTCACACCGTTTATGACCATGTTTGTGTAAGCAGCATATTTATCCTCGAGATAACCCTCCGCAACGGAGACGTTACCCATGCTAAGGTCCATATCCCACATAGGTCCGGAGTAAAGTCGTTCGTTCTTGTAGTAGAAGTAAGTGGAGCCGTAGTTTATGTCCACGTCCTTCATAAGCTCCTCGCAGATATACATATTTACAAAGGATTCAAGATTTAGAATGCCCTCTATCCTCTCTCTGTCGCCGGAGATTACAGCATTTTCCGCTTCCGCAAGCACATTTCGGATAAGCTCCTTTTGCTCCTCCGTCTCCTCACCCTTTTCGGGAGCCACGGGAACAAATCGGATTCCGGTTACGGGAGTATAATTATAGTTCACACCGGCAAGGTCGAGATTGTAGTAGCCGTTTCTTTCGAGAAGAAGCTCTCCGTCATCCTCGTCTATTCCGACTATACCATCTGACACGGGATTGCAAAGGGTGTAGTTTCCCTTGTATTCGCCGTCAAGATAAACTTCGACAAAGCATGAGTTCAGTGCTGGTGTTATTCCGACCTCAGCCGTGAAATCCATCGCAAGCTTATTTCTTATCAAGGTTTTATCGAAAAGATTTGCGAGAAGCACCCACTTTTTCGTTCCGTCCATGCCGAGAAGCTTCGTTTTCTTGTCGAATTTTATGTTGTACGGATTTTTTACGGTGTTTGCGGTCGAGTTTCCTCTGATTCTCAAATTAACCTCAGCCTCAACCGTATCGTATTCTCCATCAATCTTATCCACAACGGCAATATTCACCCGTGCGTATTCGTAGCGGTCGAGAGTAACTCCGTCGGACTGCTTGTTTGAATATACGGAAAACTCCTTCAGATTGTACGGTGATTTTTCATCGCAGGTCGTGTATGTCTCAAGCTTTACATAACGTGCGGTGACCTCCTCAAGCTCGTTTGTGTAAAGCTTGAATTTGGAGCCGTTTGTTACGCTGTCGAGTGTAGTGTAGCTTACACCGTCATACGACAGAAGAATATCATACTCTTTCGGAGAGCCGTTTCCCCACTCTATCCAGAGATACGAAAAATATTTTATCTCACCGAGGTCGAGAGTTATCGTCTGCTTTTCGTCGCTGCTCGACACCCATGAGGTCTCGTTGTCTCCGTCTATTGCGTTCACGACCGGATTTCCATCCTCCTCCGAAGAAGCGGTCACGGAAGCGGAAAGAGAGTAGTTTTCGCACGGCGGATAGGTCTCGATATATATTCTCGGGGTGTCTCCACGCTCGTATTTTTCGATTACCTCGAATTCCGCAGCGGCACAGTCATCCGGTGTGTTTTCGACTTCGGTCACGTTTTCGCTTTCACTCTCAGTCTCTTCCTTTACGTCTGTTTCGGCTGTGCAGGAGAGCATAAGACATGAGAGGGCAAGGGCAAGAATCGGTTTAAAAAGGTCTTTTTTCAAAATGTTCGGCTCCTTTCGGGTCATTCAATGAAAGAATAGCATATTACGGAGAAAAAATCAACAGAATATGACAAGGAAAAACAGAATTTTTATTCTTGACAAAGCTTTTTTGCGGTGATATAATATTTTTTAAGGGACATACCTTACTTTAACACCGTGTACAGAGAGAAACAGTTGCTGAGATGTTTCCACAGGAGAAAATAAGGCACCACCCTTCCGAATAAAACGGTCTGAAAATACAATACTAAATTGAGTTAAAAGCTCGGGTGGAACCGTGTGATTTTATCGCACCCCGACAAGTTCTGTGCCGCAGCTTTTTTTGTTTTGCGGTACGCATTTTTCCATATATTATGAACCGGAGGTACTTCCCTATGTTTACTGTCAAGTTTTCCGAAAAAGAAGTACAGTTTGAGTCTCCCGTTACAGCTTATGACGCAGCAAGAGAGGCAGAGCTTATCTCGAGAGACGTTCTCGCCTGCAAGATAAACGGCGAAGTAAAGGATCTCACAACACCCATAGACGCAGACGCTGAAGTAGAGCTTCTTACATTCAACGACAACGACGGTGCTCACGTTCTTCGTCACACAGCATCCCATATTCTCGCAGCAGCTGTAAAGAGACTTTATCCCGATGTAAAGCTCACAATAGGTCCTGCAATAGATAACGGTTTCTACTACGACTTTGATTCCGATGTTACCTTCACCCCCGAAGTTCTCGAAAAGCTCGAGGCCGAGATGAAGAAGATAGTTAAGGAAAACGCAAAGATGGAACGCTTCACTCTCCCCAGAGAAGAAGCTCTTGAACTTATGCGTGACGAACCCTACAAGGTAGAGCTTATAAACGATCTCCCCGCAGATGCCGAAATCTCTTTCTACAAGATGGGCGACTTCACAGATCTTTGTGCGGGTCCTCACCTCTTCTCCACAGGTGCTGTAAAGGCATTCAAGCTCACAAGCTGTAACTCCGCATACTGGAGAGGTGACGCAAAGAACAAGGTTCTCCAGAGAATCTACGGTACTGCTTTCACCACAAAGGACGCTCTCAAGAACTACCTCGACATGATCGAAGAAGCAAAGAAGCGTGACCACAGAAAGCTCGGTAAGGAACTCGGTCTTTTCGCAATCCTCGATGAGGGTCCCGGCTTCCCGTTCTTCCTCCCGAAGGGTATGGTTCTCCGTAACACCCTTATCGACTACTGGAGAGAGGTTCACAAGAGATACGGCTACGTTGAAATAAGCACTCCTATGATGCTCAACCGTCAGCTTTGGGAACGCTCCGGTCACTGGGGTCACTACAAGGAAAATATGTATACAACCGAAATCGACGGAACAGACTTTGCCGTAAAGCCGATGAACTGTCCCGGCGGAATGCTCGTATACAAGCTCCAGCCCCACTCCTACCGTGATCTCCCGCTTCGTATAGGCGAACTCGGTCTTGTTCATCGTCATGAGCTTTCCGGTGCACTCCACGGCCTGTTCAGAGTACGTTGCTTCACACAGGACGACGCACACATCTTCATGACATGGGATCAGATGAAGGACGAAATCAAGAACGTAGTAAAGCTCTTTGACGAAGTATATTCCGTATTCGGTCTCACCTACGAAATCGAAGTTTCCACAATGCCCGAAGACCACATGGGTGACGTAAAGGACTGGGATTTCGCAACGGAAACACTCAAGCAGGCTGTTACCGAAATGGGCAAGAGCTACGTTATCAATGAGGGTGACGGTGCATTCTACGGACCTAAGCTCGACTTCCATCTCTCCGACTGTCTCGGCAGAACATGGCAGTGCGGTACAATCCAGCTCGATATGCAGCTTCCCGAAAGATTTGAGCTTGAATACACAGGTGCCGACAACGAAAAGCATCGTCCCGTAATGATTCACCGTGTTGTTCTCGGCTCTATCGAACGCTTCATCGGTGTTATCACAGAGCATTTTGCAGGTGCATTCCCGCTTTGGCTCTCTCCCGTACAGGTTGAAGTACTTCCCGTTTCCAATGCATTCAACGACTATGCCGCTGAAGTAACAAAGGCACTTAACGATGCCGGTATCAGAGTACACCTCGACGACAGAAACGAAAAAATCGGCTATAAGATTCGCGAAGCACAGCTCGGAAAGACTCCTTATATGCTCGTAGTCGGCGAAAGAGAAAAGAACGACGGCACAGTTTCCGTTCGTACAAGAGCAGGCGAAGACAAGGGTGCTATCAAGGTTGAAGAATTCGTAGCACAGGCTCTCGAAGAAATCAGAACAAAGGCAAAATAATAAATAAACCATAAATAAAATCCGTCTTACCTCATTTTAACGGGGTCGGGACGGATTTTTTTATTTGCTGCCTACAAGCACGAATGAATTCTTGTAATATTTTATATGCCACAGCATAAAATCATACAAAGCAAAGAAGTCAAAAGAAAAAACAGAACCCCGAAATTTATCGGGATTCCGTTCTCTTTTTACCGAGCAAAAGCTCAGCCTTCGGTTTCCTTGAGTTCTGCGAGACATGAGCGGCAAATTCTCTTGTCTTTGTAAATGATAACGTCATCTACATCTCCGCAGAAAATGCAGGAAGGCTCATACTTCTTGAGTACAACTCTGTCCTTTTCAACGAATATCTCAACGGGGTCCTTGGGTCCTATGTCGAGACGACGTCTGGTTTCGATAGGAAGCACGATTCTTCCAAGCTCATCAATTTTTCTGACTATTCCGAGTGACTTCATTTTTTATCTCCTTGCAAACTGAAATATTTCTTTGTAAACCGTTGCACTTGGCTTACCGTATACAAATATTACCACATTCGATTGGAATTGTCAACACAAAAATGTCAAATTTTGTAAACAATCCGGTAATTATCAATTTGTTAACAAAAAATCATAATTTACGGCAAGACTTGTGCGAATTAGTCTCACGGTGCCGCTATATACGGTATTCGATTCTGTTTTGGTGTAATTAATTGCCGAAATGAACTATATGTGCAAATCGTGTCGAAGTCGGTCGGAAATAGTCAAAACGTGATTTTTTTCAAAAAATGCATATTGCTTTTCCCTCTCGGCAAGAATCATATAAAACCCGAAAAAGGCGGAGAAAAAAATGCGTGGATGCAGAAAAAGTATATATCACATGAAAAACACGGGAAGCAAATATTTCACCGAAGCGTATCTTGTAATTAAAAGCGATTCCATAAGAATGACGGAATACGGCAAAAAGGAGCTTTCCGAGGAGGCAGACAGAATAGTTAAGGAAGCTCTGGCGGAGGTCGGTATGTCCGATAAGCCTTCACATTGCTCAACTCCCGTCATCGGAAAAGCAATGTCGTTTGCACTCGGAGCTGCTTCTTCCTCCGCACTTATCGGAATAGTTGCACTCATTATAAGCTTTTCGTAAACAAAGAGGAAGTTTTGTCTTGTACCGGCTCGTTCTTTTTGATGAAATAATGTCATTCATGCCGAAAACGTGATTTTTAATTCAAATAATATTTACTTGACGAAAGAGCGTAATGTGGTGTATAATGTAGGTATGTTAATTTGTCGCCGGATAAGTTTGGCCGGCAGCTTTATCACGAAAAACTTAATATGTCACCGTAATACCACTGTCGCTCCGCCGCCTTCGGAATCGAGTGGTATACCTGACGGTGGCTGTATTTTGTCGGGCGCGTAGTTATCTCTGCACCCTTGTTGCGTTTTATCCGTTTTTTTACACTTCCCGAACGGTTGTGGGAGGAGTAAAGCGGCTCTGTGCCTGTTGTTTTTCGGAAATATTACATATTAACTGGAGTTATACAAATATTAAAGAACGAAAATTCAAGTAAGAAAGGTGATCCTATGGCAAAAAAGCAAAACAGCAAGGTTCGTGTAATGATGCTCGGCGGTCTTAACGAGATAGGAAAGAACATTGCTGTTATCGAATACGAAAACGATATGATAGTTATCGACTGCGGACTTGCGTTCCCCGATGAGGATATGCTCGGAGTCGATCTTGTTATCCCCGATTTCACATACCTCGAAAAGAACGTCTCAAAGATAAGAGGTATACTTATCACTCACGGACACGAAGACCACATCGGTTCTCTCCCGTACCTTCTCAAAAACATAAATGTTCCTGTATACGGTACCCGTCTCACACTCGGTATAGTCGAAACCAAGCTGGCAGAGCATAAGCTTCTCGGAGAACGTGAGCTTGTTACGGTTGAAGCTGGAACAGTGCTGAAGCTCGGTGTTTTCAAGTGCGAATTTATCAGAGCAAATCACTCCATAGCGGACGCTTGCATGATAGCGGTAAAGACCCCCGAGGGTACTATTCTTCATACGGGCGACTTCAAGCTCGATGTATCTCCGATCGGCGGAGAAATGATGGATCTCACCAGAATAGGTGAATACGGCAGAGACGGTGTGCTTCTTCTCATGTGCGAAAGTACAAACGTAGACCACCCCGGCTTTACTCCGTCCGAGAGAAAGGTCGGTGCATCTCTCGATCGCATATTCATGACGAACACCGACAAGAGAATCATAATAGCCACCTTCTCCTCGAACGTACACAGAGTTCAGCAGATAATCAATTCCAGCGTAAAATACGGACGTAAGGTTGCGATAACCGGCAGAAGTATGCTGAACGTAGTCGGTGCCGCCGTTCGTCTCGGATATATGGACGTTCCCGCCGGAGCTTTAATAGATATAGCCGATATAAACCGCTACCCTGCCGAAAAGATAACCATTGTTACCACAGGTTCTCAGGGTGAGCCTATGTCCGCTCTTTATCGTATGGCATTCTCGGATCACACTCAGGTAGAGCTTACCCCCCGTGACCTTGTTGTGCTTTCCTCACACGCTATTCCCGGTAACGAAAAGCTGGTCTCCCGTATTATCAACGAAATGTACAGAAAGGGTGTCAGCGTTTACCATGACGAAGCTGTAGTTCACGTTTCGGGACACGCTTGTCAGGAGGAATTAAAGCTGATTCACGCCCTCACAAAGCCGAAATACTTCATGCCCATCCACGGTGAATACCACCACCTCATGCAGCACAAGGAGCTTGCAGAGTACATGGGAATGGATCCGCAGAACATATTCCTCATGGAAATCGGTCAGGTTCTCGAGCTTGACAGAAACTCATGTAAGAAGAACGGCACTGTTCCCTCGGGAAGAATGCTTGTTGACGGCTACGGTGTCGGAGATGTCGGAAATATCGTTCTTCGTGACCGCCGCCACCTTGCTCAGGACGGACTTATCGTTGTCGTTGCCACGGTTGATATAGACGAGGCTACGATAGTATCGGGACCCGACCTTATTTCGAGAGGCTTTGTATACGTCCGTGAAAGCGAAGAGCTTATGGACAGCGTAAAGGAGCTTGTACGAGGAGTTCTCTGCGACACGCTTGACTCGGGAGTTACAGAGTGGACTCAGATGAAGACAAACGTAAAGGACGCACTCACAAAGTACCTCTACTCAAAGACAAAGCGTAAGCCGATGATACTTCCCATCATCATGAATGTTTGATATTTAAGGAGATTTTATTATGATAAAGCATATTATCCTATGGAAGCTCAAGGATGAGCTGAGTGCAGAGGAAAAAGCTGCCGCAAAAGCCGAGGCTAAAAGAAGACTTGAAAATCTGAACGGCAAAATAGAGGGTCTTGTTTCCCTCAGAGTTGTTACCGATTCTCTCGATACCTCCAACGCAGACATGATGCTTGATTCCTCCTTCACAACTGCCGAGGCTCTTGCGGGATACCAGACAAATCCCCTCCACCTTGAAGCGGCAGGATATGTTCGTTCCGTTGTTTCACAGAGACTCTGCCTTGATTTTAACGACTGATGGCAAATTACAGAAAAGCGGAGCTGCTTTCCCCCGCAGGAAACTTTGAAAAGCTGAAAGCCGCCGTAAATTACGGTGCAGATGCCGTATACCTTGCAGGAAGAAACTTCGGTATGCGTGTAGCCTCCACAAATTTCGACCGTGATGAGCTTATTGCGGCGGTATACTACTGTCACAGCCACAATGTAAAGCTTTATGTAACGGTCAACGTAATGCCGCACACGAACGAATACGAAGATCTTGCCGCATACATCCGATTCCTTGATGAGGTTGGTGTAGATGCGGTAATCGTTGCGGACATCGGTGTTGTTATGCTCATTCGTGAGATAGCACCCTCTCTTGAAATACACATTTCAACTCAGGCAAGTGCGGTATCCGCTCAGGCTTGCAACGCATGGCACAAGCTCGGTGCAAAAAGAGTAGTCCTTGCCCGTGAGCTTACAATGAAGGATATAGTTGAGATAAGAAAGAATATCCCCGATTCACTTGAAATAGAAGCGTTTGTTCACGGAGCAATGTGTATCGCATACAGCGGAAGATGCCTCCTCTCGAACTATTTCACGGGACGTGACGCAAACCACGGTGCCTGTGCTCAGTCGTGCAGATGGAAGTATTCTCCCACAGCAATAGACCTTGCAGAATCGAACCGCCCCGATATTCCCTCTGTTGCTACGGCTTATGAGGAAAACGGAGAGACGTTCTTCATGTCTTCGAGAGATACCTCAATGATAGAACATATTCCCGAGCTTGAAGAATCGGGCATTACCAGCTTCAAGATAGAGGGCAGAGTCAAGAGTGCATACTACGTTGCCGTTGTTACAAATACATACCGCATGGCAATAGACGCATACAGACGTGACCCCGGTGCATACAAATTCGATAAAGCATGGCTCACCGAACTTGACGGAGTAAGTCACCGAGAATACGGCACGGGCTTCTACTTCACTCCCCCGTCTCAGGATGCAAACACCGTCCACGACCTCGGCTACATTCGTGAAAAGGCATATATTGCCTCCGCTGTCTCCGATTCACTCACCCCAGATGAAAACGGTATGTACGATGCCCTGTTCATTCAGAGAAACAAGGTAACAAGCAGTGACACCGTTGAGCTTATCACCCCCGGAAAGGTAGGTAGAGCATTCTCCGCCTCCACACTCAGTGACGCTCAGGGAAATGCTCTCGAGTCCGCTCCTCATCCGTCCATGTATTTCAGACTTAAAGTTCCCTTTGCGGTAAAGCAGGGAGATATTCTGAGACTCGGAGGAGAATAAGCGTTGGAATTTATTGATATTCTGAAAGCGTTTTTCATCGGCATTATCCAGGGAATAACGGAATGGCTTCCCATCTCCTCAACCGGCCACATGATTCTCTTTGAAGAATTTGCGAAAATGAACGTGTCCGAGGAATTTATGGAAATGTTCCGTGTGGTAATCCAGTTCGGCTCCATTCTTGCCGTTGTTATTCTTTATTGGAAAAAGCTGTTCCCGTTCTGCCCCTCCGCTGACTCAAACGAAAGAAAAAACATCTGGAAGCTTTGGCTTAAAATCGTTATAGCTATCATCCCGGCAGGAATTGTCGGTGTGCTGTTTGACGACATACTCGACTATTACCTCTACAATTACGTTACGGTAGCCGCCGCTCTTATCATATACGGAATAGTGTTCATTGTCATCGAAAGACGGCACAAAAACAAGACCTATCTCATAAACTCTACGGACGATATAGACTCGAAAACCGCCCTGAAAATCGGTGCATTCCAAATGCTCGCACTTATCCCCGGAACATCACGCTCGGGTTCAACGATAATCGGTGCCATGTGTGTTGGTGTTTCTCGAACAACTGCGGCTGAGTTCTCGTTCTTCCTTGCAATTCCCGTTATGCTCGGTGCAAGCCTCCTCAAAATAGCGAAATATGCCGTAAACTACGGACTTGCGTTCTCCGGTGCCGAGATTGCCACTCTCGTTATCGGTACGCTGACAGCATTTGTCGTATCACTTGTTGCGATTCGCTTCCTTGTTGACTTCGTTCGCCGTCACAGCTTCGAGGTCTTCGGATGGTACAGAATAATCCTCGGTGTCGCAGTGCTTGCTTACTTCGCATTTGCAGGTTAATAAAAAACAAAAGTCGGTCATTTGATGAAGTGATCGGCTTTTTTTGTTTCTGAAATGCGTTCGGAAATATATTGTTAAATTGTTATTCATAATATATGCGAATATTGAGGTTATAATAGTATCAGTATAATTAGGTCAGTACAGCAAACTTGGTTAAATTGATTAAAATATTGTACGGAGGAACAGCATGACTGTACAGGAAAAAATAAACTCGCAAAAAACCTCTCTCGGAATAGAGTTCGGCTCGACAAGAATAAAGGCAGTGCTTATAGACGACACCTATTCTCCGATAGCCTCGGGCGGATGTGACTGGGAAAACAAACTCGAGAACGGAATCTGGACGTATTCTCTCGAAGATATAACAAGCGGACTGAGAAAGGCATATTCCACTCTCAAAAAGGATGTACTCGAAAAATACGGTGTGAAGCTGACAAAAATAGGCTCTATCGGTATCTCGGGAATGATGCACGGCTACCTTGCGTTCGATGAAAACGATGAGCTTCTCACCCCGTTCAGAACATGGAGAAACACGATAACGGCAGAGGCGGCAGGTGAGCTTTCGGAAGCATTCGACTTTAACATTCCCGAAAGATGGACATCCGCTCACCTCTATCAGGCAATCTTAAGCGGCGAAAGTCATGTATCGAAGATAGCACACGTTACTACACTTGCGGGATATATCCACTACAGACTCACGGGAAAAAGAGAGGTCGGTATCGGAGAAGCGTCGGGTATATTCCCCATAGACTCCGAAAAGCTCTGCTATGACGAAGAGAAGCTTGCAATATACAACGCAAAGCTATCCTCCCACGGTGCAAGCTTTACCGCCGAGGAGGTGTTCCCCACAGTAAGACCGGCAGGCTACATAGGAGCGTTCCTTACAAAAGAAGGTGCAAATCTGCTTGACGAAGACGGTGAGCTTGAATGCGACATTCCTCTCTGTCCTCCCGAAGGAGACGCAGGAACAGGCATGACCGCAACCAACTCCGTAAGAAAACGCACGGGAAATATTTCCGCCGGCACGTCCGTGTTCTCAATGCTCGTGCTTGAAAAGAACCTCTCGAAAAGATACAGTTCGATAGATATGGTAACAACCCCCGATGGTTCTCCTGTGGCGATGGTACACTGCAACAACTGCTGTGGTGAGATAGACACATGGGCGAAGATGTTCGGAGAATTTGCGTCTGCCGTCGGTGTCGATATTCCGAAGTACAAGGTATATGACGCACTTTACGGTATGGCAATGCAGGGAGACAGCGATTGCGGAGGAGTTGTGGCGTATAACTTCCTCTCCGGTGAACATATTCTCGGCATAAAGAGCGGTCACCCGATGTATTTCCGTGAAGAGGGCTGTAAAATGAACCTCGCAAACTTCTTCAGAGCGGAGGTATACTCATCCGTAGCCGCATTAAAGAGCGGAATGGATATCATACTCGGCGAAGAAAAGATGCAGGCTGACGGCTTCACGGGACACGGTGGACTGTTCAAGACCGAGGGAGTTGCACAGCAGTTCCTCGCAGACGCAATAGGCACCCCCGTATCCGTAATGAAGACCGCAGGAGAGGGCGGAGCATGGGGAATGGCACTTCTTGCCTCGTACATTCTGAACGGTCACGGAAAGAGCCTGAGCGACTATCTCGATGATGAAGTATTCGCCACAATGGAAAAGAAAACCCTCTCACCCACCAAGGAAGGCTCGGTAGGCTTTGCAAAATACATGGAAAACTACAAAAAAGGACTTGCCGCACAGTACGCACTGAATTAAAACAAAAAAATTCCCACTCGAGGAGCTTGTACCGGACTTACCAAAATCGTTAGTTCTGACTTTTGGTAGTCACATCACTCACTCTACGGGTGGGATTTTTTTATTACATCATTTTGTCAACGGGGTAAAGAATCTTGAGCTGGTTTATCTTGCTCTGGTAAGCCGCCTGCTGCTTTTCGCCCATGAGTGCTTCCATTATCCCGTTCTTTACAACGTGGAACTCGATAGTGCCGCCCTCGGACTTTTTGTTGAGCTTGATGATGTGCCAGCCGAACTGAGTCTGAACGGGAGCGGAAATTTCGCCTTCGTTCATAGCGGCACAAGCGTTTTCAAATTCGGGAACCATCTGACCGTGACCGAAATCACCGAGGTTGCCGCCCTGCTTACCGGAAGGACAAGTGCTGTGTTCTTCGGCAGCCGCTTCAAATGTTACCTCGCCGCCCTCGATCTTGCCCTTAATCTCATTTGCAAGCTCCTCGCTGTCAACGAGAATGTGGCTTGCGTTGAAGCTTACACCTGCGTCAAACTGCTCGGGATTTTCGTCATAGTACTTCTTAACTTCCTCGTCTGTAACACGAACCTTTTCAACAGCCTTCTGAATGTTGTAGCTGGCAAGAAGCTCTTCTTTAACTCTTGCAAGCTGTTCCTTGAAAGCAGGCTCTCTCTCGATGAGGTTTCTCTGTGCGTCGAGGAGGAAGAGTCTCTTGTTGATTATCTGGTCGAGAATCAAAGCTCTGCCCTGGGGATTGTTGTAAGCCTGACCTCTCTGACCCATCTGCATGAGCATTGCGTCGATTTCGCTCTCCATAATCGGCTTGCCGCCAACCTGAGCAACGATTCTGTCCTGTGCGTTATTCATTTCGTAATCCTTTCGTATTCACATAATCATTCATTATGATTATATCAGACAAGGACGTTTTTTGCAAGAGGATTACGGTATTTTGTCCCCTTATTGCAATATTGCGTTGACGATGTAGA
>CAYWFS010000038.1:0-11635 GCA_964457685.1 uncultured Ruminococcus sp.
ATAGCTTAACTCAAGAGCGTTGTTGTCAAAGGTGACGATGAGAGTCCGCCGAGGGCAAAAATCCATCCAATTTTATATCAAAGCGAGGAAAAAAAGAGATGTTCGAGGACAAGACTTTAGTTTGCAAGGAATGCGGCAATGAATTCGTATTCACAGCAGGTGAGCAGGAATTCTATGCAGAAAAGGGATTCCAGAATGAACCCCAGAGATGCAAGGCTTGCCGTGATAAGAGAAAGAATGCAGGTCGTGAACCCAAGGAAATGTTTGAAACAACTTGCCACAACTGCGGTAAGGTTGCAAGAGTTCCTTTCCAGCCCAGCAACGACAGACCTGTTTACTGCTCCGAATGCTTTGCAGCTATGAAGCAGCAGTAATTTGAGTAATTATTTTAAACGATAAATAAACTCGATAAAGGGAATGCGGGAAACCGTGTTCCTTTTGTTTTGCATAAAAAAGCAGATGTATCCTGTCTCATTTGAGAAATACATCTGCTTTTTGTTATTTTATTCCACGCACAAGCATTGTGTGAACAACGGTCGTGTCCCACAGCTTTTTGCCGTTTTCGTAAAGCTCAAGTCTCTTGTCATAGCGAGAGTTGATGCTTTTTTTCATTTCTTCAAGCTCGTCACATCTTACAATGTCTGATGCGGTATGCTCGATAAGTGAAATGCAGTCAAGGTCGTTGTCACGGTCTGCGTTTATCATCATGTGTGCAAGTTCGTTCGGAATGCGAGGGTCATCGGGCGTAAGACTCAGCGTAATGTGATCGACACGAACATCACGGAAACCTGCATCTGACATGGCTATAGGATGTTCCTGTTCGTTTTTTGCATATGCGGCTATCTCTACACTGCTTTTTCTTGCTTCGTCTATACGGTGCGATACACGCTCCCAGACTGCTTTCTCTATCTCGGATTCTGCGGAGGTTATTTCCGAACGAATCGTTACACCGCGTCTTCCGGAAAGCATAAGACAAATTCCGCCGTTTTTCAGTACACGATATTGCTCACCGTAGAATTTGGAGGGTTCAATATGCTCGGACACGGTGTTCGATATGGTTACATCGAAGGATGAATCCGCAAAAGGAAGTGAAGTGGCATCTCCCTGAATAAAGTCGGCACCCATATTGAGAGAACGTGCAAAATCTACGAAAGCATCGTCGAAATCAAGTCCCGTTATCTCGGAGTCGGGATACCATCTTGCAAGAGAATTGCATAATGCTCCGGGTCCGCACCCTATCTCCAGTATTTTAGCACAGCTCGGAATCTCAAACAGCGGTATGTATTTTTCCTTGAAGAAATCGTTAAACCTCACAATGCGGCTCGAATACAGAGTGCGTATTCCCTGTACATAGCTTGACCAAATATTATTCATTAAAATCACCTCCCAAAAAATGGAGAACTATTATACCACAGCGAAAGTCGATTTGTCAAGTATTATCTTACACACAAAAAAATCCCCTCCCAAATAGCTTGAGAGAGGATTTTTGAAGTTATGCCGTTTATCAGTTTACATTAAGCGGGTATGCCTGATATACGTTGCCGTTTGAATCTGTGAGCTGGAGATAATATTCTACATTACCCATGCTTCCGAGAAGACCGAGAATGTTGTTGTTGCTGTAAGGCAGCTTGATTCTGGTAACCTTGTCGGCTGTGCATTCCACGCTGTCTTGTGTCATGGGAATGTCACTTACAGTAACGATTACTGTGAGCTTTCCGCTGTAGTCGGGACGAACGATTATCTCGCCGTCATCAATCTCTACATTGGAAGACTTGAAGCCGTAGCCGCTCTTTGTAGCTCCGTCATCGAAGGAAGAAGAACCGCTGCTTGTTGTTCCGCTTTCGGTATCAACGATAACGTAGGAGAAGAATTCGCCGCTTGATTTCAGTGCAAATACGATGTAGTTGTAGTCGTTGCCCTTAACATATGTATGCTCGGACTTATCAAGTGCTTCGCTGTTTGCGGAAAGTGCGGAGTCATAGTATTTCTCAAATTCGCTGATAGATGTGGGAAGGGAAGCACGCTTGTCTGTTCTGTAGTAGTAGAGAGTTCCTGAATAGAGAGCTGTTACCTTGAAGTCGCCGTCAGAATCGGGACCTGTGATGGTGAGACCGGAGCCTGCATTGGACTTACCTGATTCTTCGATATCGAGAACGTAAGGTGTGTATATGTCGTCTCTGTAGGTGTCACCGTCACGGTATGCGAGGATGATGTAAGGGTATTTGTAGAGGAGGTCTTCATCGTATGTGAAGGAAGCCGCAACTCCGCCCTTTACGGAAACTGTACCACGCTTTGAGGGGGCAGCATCATCGTACCATTCAAGGAATTCGTCTGCGGATACGTTGGAGTCGTCTTTTGAGTAGAAGTAGAGAACCTCACCGTCACCTGAAGTGGTAAAGTAAATCTTGCCGTTTTCTGCGTAAGGAGCTATTGTAAAGCCTGTGTTTTCGGTATTCTTGAGAGCAACGAGGACAGGGCTGTATACGTTTCCGTCTTCATCGGTGAATCTCATAGCCATGTAGGGATAGCTTTCGATGTAGGAGGTCTTAAACTCAATAGAGGTGTAAGTAGTATTGCAGGACTTATTTCCCTTATATCTGCTCTGAGCGTTGTCATAACCTGTCTGGAAATCTTCGATAGAGGGAGCGGAGTTTGCCTTGGTGTAGTAGTATTCTACCTTACCGTAGGTTTCGGTTCTGAAGCTGATCGTGTTGTCGTCGTCAAGCTCAGGCTCGTTTCTGAAGCCGGTTGTGAGGTTGATATTAACCGCTACGGGCTGCATGAAGTCACCGTCGGAGTTCTTGATTGCGAGAATAAGGTAGGGATAGTTGCTTATGCGGTCTGTATTGTATTTAATCTCGGACTCGGCATTCTTCTTGACTGTAACCTTGTCGGAGTATCTTGCCGCATTGTATTCGGACTTAAAATCAGCCGCTGTGGGAAGGTCGGAGGTTTCGGAATAGTAGTAGTAAAGGTCTCCGCTTACGTTAGCCTTATAGGTGATAATTCCTGCGGTTTTGAGTGCGGGAGCCTTATCGAAGCCGTTGTCACCGAGAGAAAGAACCACGGGTGTGTGATATGCACCGGAGGAGGAGCAGAACATGATTGCAACATAGGAGTAGTTCTTGAGGTAGGAGTCACGGAGAGAAATAGTACCTGTGGAGAATACTCCGATAGCATCCTTACCCTTGAGGGCACTGCTCTGCTTGTCGTAGCCGGAGAGGAAGCTTATCTGGTCGAGGGTGTTTCCGCTTTCGGTGTAGTACCAGTAAACAGATCCTGCTGTGGATGTCTTATACTTTACGGTGTTGGAATCGTAAAGATAAGGAGCGGTGTCAAATCCGCTTTCGGTTGCGGCGAGGGAGTTGTCTGCAACGAATACGGGGTACTTCTTTGTGCCGTCCTGGAGCTGTACAACAACATATGAGTAGTTCTTTACAGAGGAAGCGGCATATGTTTCCTGTGAAGTGGGAGAGTTTGCGTCAATGTTGAAGCTACCGTAGCAGGTTGCGTTTGCATATGCGGAGTTGAATGCGGAGATAGAGGGAGCGGTATAGCTGTTTGTGTAGTAGTAATATACCGTACCCGATTTGCTTGATTCAAGGTTGATATAGTAGTAGTTCTTGTTCGCTGTAACGAAAGGCTCGATAGTGAACGAGGACTGAGTATCGCTGTCGCCTGAGTAAAGAGTACCTGCAAAGGATGCTGTGAGATTCTTGCCGATTTCAAATTCTTCGGGGAGCATTGCGGAGGAGAAATTGTCTGCGTAAATATAAGCGGCAACAATAGCACCGTTACCTGTTACACCTACATTGTCGGCACCGTTCTTTACGGTAATTTCCTTTACCTTTGTGTTGGAAAGAATGCTGATGTCGCAGCCTGTTTCAACTGTGAGAGAGTCGATTACGCTACCGCTTACAACGGAGATTTTACCGCCGCCGAGAGCAATTACGTTTTCTACCTTACAATTGTTGAATGTTACGTTTGCACTTCCTCTGATGTAGAGTGTGCCGTTGATGTCGCAGTTTGTGAAGGTAACTGTACCGGAGGACGCACCCTCTGTAACGATATTACGACCGTTCATTGTTACATTTGAGATGTTGATGTCACCCTTGGTGATAGTGTTGTTGGAAGAATGTGCATCGCTGTCTCTGTTGTACACTGTTGAGTTGTAGATACAACCTGCGGCTCTGTAGATTATAGTGAGAGCTTCGGCACGGGTGAGAGTTTTTGCGGGCTTGAAATAGGTCTTGCCGTTTTCACTGTAGCCGTTGATGATACCTGCATCGATGGCTCTGAGTACATAATCGCTGTAGTATGTTGAAATGTCGTCAAAGTCTGCAATAGACGGTGTGGAAGATGAAGCGGGGAGGTCGAGATAACGCACGAGAAGTGCAGTAGCTTCCTGACGGCTGATCTTCTGGTTCGGGGAGGCATTGTTGCCGTAGTTCAGGATATAACCCTGAGCGGCAGCCTTTGCGAAATAAGGTTCGTACCAGTCACTTGACTTAATGTCATTGTAGCTGATAGAGGTTGTTTTTTTAAGACCGAACGTCTCATCGAGAATCTTAATAAACTCCGCACGGGTAACTTCTCCGTCGGGTTTAAAGTAATATGTACCGTTTGTTGTGTTCTGGTATCCGTTGAGAACGCCTTTTTCAACAAGATACGGGATCTGTCCGTTTGTCCATGCCCAGTGACCGGATACGTCTGTGAACGAAACGTTTGCGGCACCTGTAATAACGGCACAGGAAAGCACCATCATTACGGCAAGCGTGAGTGACAGAATGCGAGATAAATGTTTCATATGTCCTCCATATATAAAATTTGTATGCACTACATTAATAATTATAGCACATCTACGGCGATTATCAAGAGTTAATTTCTGCCTTATTATGAGTAATGTTGTAAATTTTGCTTTTTCGGCGGAAAGAAACCTCGTGCTTCTTTGCTTTATAGACGAGAAAAAGCGGTGGAAAGTTCCGTGTGTTACTTGACCGAATGGAAAATATGTGGTATAGTTTACAGAGAAGTAAAATAATAACGAACGGAGATAAGCTTAAATGAACATTTCCGAATACAAAAAGGTGAATATTATCGCAGGAAACGGTGCGGTAGTTAAGAATTACGAGATTTTCGGCAAGCTCGGCAAAAAGGCTGTCGTAGTTTCGGGAAAAAGCGGTGCCGACAAATGCGGTGCTATGGCAGATGTTGCGTCTGCACTTGAAAAATGCGGCATAGAGTACGTCAGATTCAATCAGATACCCGAAAATCCCCCGGCGGAGCTTTGTCATGAGGGAGGACGCATCGCAAGAGAGAACGGTTGTGATTTCGTTATTGCGATAGGAGGCGGCTCCTCTCTTGACGCAGGTAAGGCTGTGGCGGCTTATGCGGCAAACCCGAATTGCGGTGCGGAGGATATATTTGATGATGAAAAAAGAGTAAACGACTGTCTTCCGCTTGTTCTTATTCCCACGACCTCGGGAACGGGAAGTGAGGCTTGCAGATACTCCGTACTTACAATAGACGGCGGAAAACGCAAAAAGACCTTTAAGCACTCCTCTGCATATGCAAAAGTTTCGTTTGTATGCCCCGAGTATTCCGCTACAATGAGTGATAAGTACACGGTATCTACCGCACTTGACGCTCTCGCACATTCTATGGAGTCTTATCTCTCTCCCAAATCCACATTTGAGTCTGAGAAAGCGGCTCTTTATGCGGCAGGAGAAATATGGGGCGTGATTTTCAGAGGAGAGGACTGTGACGGCGGATTTACGATGAAAGCAAGAGAAAGACTTGCATATGCCGCTTGTGCCGCAGGTATGGCTATAGATGTGACGGGAACCGGCTTCCCACACCCTCTCGGCTACAGCATTACGCTTACAAGAGGAATACCTCACGGAAATGCCTGTGCGGTATTTGAGGGAGAATATCTCTCATACAACATGAGAACGGACATCGGAAAAGAAAAAATAAATAAGCTTGCCACTCACCTCGGTACGACACCCGATGAAATGATGCGTCTTATTCCCGAAAAAAGCGGAGTAAGAGAAGAAGTCGGTGCGATAGAGTCTTCCGAGCGTGAAGAGCTTATAGACAGAGTATCCAGTGCGGGAAACTACGCAAACAGTCCCTACGTTATCTCCAGAGATGAGATGAGTGAGATTTACGCAAGAATTTTCGGATAAAAAAGAGCGAATTTTTTGTCAGCTATTGAAAAACTGCTCGTAAAGTAGTATAATATAACGAATAAAATTAAAAAATCAGATGAAGGGACGAAAAAAATGAATACTAACACTTTTCACGTTGTAGACCACCCGCTCATCAAGCATAAGCTCAGCATCATGAGAGAAAAGGAAACAGGCTCCAAGGATTTCAGACAGCTTCTTTCCGAAATAGCTATGCTGATGTGCTATGAACTCACCAGAGACATTCCCGTTGAGGATGTTGAAATTGAGACTCCCGTATCTAAGATGATTGCACAGAAGGTTGAAGGTAAGAAACTTGCTATCGTTCCTATACTTCGTGCAGGTCTCGGCATGGTTGACGGTATCCTCAACCTCATCCCCGTTGCAAAGGTAGGTCACATCGGTCTTTACAGAGATCCCGATTCTCATGACCCGGTTGAATATTACTGCAAGCTTCCTCTTGATATTGAGGACAGATACATTATCGTATGCGACCCCATGCTTGCTACCGGCGGTTCCGCTTCCGATGCTATCACAATGCTCAAGAAGAGAGGCTGCTCTCAGATAAAGCTCCTTTGCCTTGTTGCGGCTCCCGAGGGTGTTGAAAAGCTTCAGGCAGATCATCCCGATGTTCAGGTATACGCTGCTGCTCTCGATGAAAGACTTGACGAGCATGCATATATCATTCCCGGTCTCGGAGATGCAGGAGACAGACTTTTCGGTACAAAATAATTCCGTATGCTACAAAGGCGGGGAGAGTGTTTTCCCTGCCTTTATTGTTTTATATAAGAAAATAAGGAGAAATAAATGCGAGAATTTACCGTAAATAAAAACGACGCAGGACAACGTGCCGACAAATTCGTTTCAAAGGTGACGTGCGGTCTGCCGAAATCCCTTCTGTATAAATTCATCAGAACGAAAAGAATAAAGCTGAACGGAAAAAGAGTTCATGAAAACTATTTTCTCTCTGAGGGTGACGTTATCGAAATGTACATTCCCGATGAATTTTTCGAGGAAAAGACCGATGAGAATTCATATGAAAAGGTGAAGTTCGTTCCCGACATCGTTTATGAGGACGAAAATGTTCTTCTTTGCGACAAAAAGCCCGGAATGCTGGTTCATCTCGGGGATGAGGGAGACAAAAACCGTGCGGAGGGTTCGGAAAAGGAGACTCTTATATATCTTCTTACGGCTTATCTGGTGAATAAGGGGGAATACGACCCGAAAAACGAAAGCTCCTTTGCACCTGCTCTTTGCAACCGTATCGACAGAAACACGGGCGGTATAGTTATCCTTGCGAAGAATGCGGAAGCTCTCAGACTTATGAACGAGGCTATTCGCGAAAATCGTGTTCATAAAAAATATCTCTGTGCCGTACACGGAAAGCTTACGGGTGAAAAAACTATAAGTGCATATCACAGAAAAGACTACAAAACAAACACCGTTAAGATATTCGACAGGGAAGTGCCGGGGTCTAAAAAAATTATCACGGGATATAAGGCACTTTCATATAATAAAAAGCTTGACCTTACCCTTGTTGAGATAAAGCTGATAACGGGAAGAACACACCAGATAAGAGCCCACATGGCATATATCGGTCATCCGCTTCTCGGAGAGGGAAAGTATGCACACAACTCTGAGGACAGACGTATGGGATATTCTTCACAGGCTCTTTATTCCTACTCCGTTTCGTTTGACTGTACGGATTCTCTCGAGTATCTGAACGGACGTGACTATAATGCGGACAAGTCCCATATACGTTTCCTTGAATTTTTCGGTGGGAATGAGAGATAAGAAGCGTAGACAAAATCACAAAAAAGTCTTGTCTTAAACACAAAAATCGGTTATAATTAAATAAAATATTCCGTTTATATTTCGGCAAAATGAAAGTATGACGGAATCAAGCGATATTTACAGGAGAATGAGATGGCATATACCTTTTCAGGAGGAATCCATGTAGAGGAATACAAAAATACGAGCCGAAGCAGGATAGAGCTTTTGCCTGCCCCGAAGACGGTGACTATTCCTTTGCTTCAGCACATAGGTGTTCCGGCAACTCCTACGGTAGGTGTGGGAGACAAAGTATATCTGGGACAGAAAATTGCGGATGTTCCGGAGTCCTCTCTCGGATGTCCCGTTCATGCAAGTGTCTCGGGTACTGTTCGTGAGATAATCAAAAAGACGGTACCGACGGGAGCGGTTGTCGAGCATATTGTCATTGAAAACGATATGACCTCGACTCTCTCGCCGGATATTGTTCCGACAACCAAAAAGCTTACCGACTGCACAACGGAGGAGATAATTTCCGTAATAAGAGAGGCAGGTATCTCGGGTATGGGTGGAGCGGCGTTCCCGACCTATGCTAAGATACGCTCTGCAATCGGTAAGGTAGATAAAATAATAATAAACTGTGCCGAGTGTGAGCCGTTTATCACTGCCAATCACAGACTTCTTCTCGAACACCCCGCCTCGGTTATAAACGGTGTGAAGATACTTCTGAAGGCTCTGTCGGTAAGATGTGCTTACATTGCGGTAGAGGACAACAAGATGGACGCTGTGGAAAAGCTTGAGGAGCTTCTCGGAGATTCCAAAATGATAAGCGTCAAGGTCATGAAAACAAAATATCCGCAGGGAGACGAAAGACAGCTTATCTACGCTCTTACGGGAGAAGAAATTCCCACGGGAAAGCTTCCTGCCGATGTTGGATGTGTAATATTCAACGCAGAGACCTGTTCCGCTATTTATAAAGCCTTTGCCCAGGGAATGCCTCTTGTCAGTCGTATAATAACCGTTGACGGAGACTGCATAAAGCACCCGAAAAATATACTTGTGCCTATCGGAACATCCTTTACCGATATACTTGAGTTCTGCGGAGGATTAAAGCGTCAGCCGTCAAAGCTCATAAGCGGTGGACCGATGATGGGTATTGCACAGTGGGACGGCGAAATGCCGATTACAAAGTCAACAAGTGCGATACTTCTGTTTTCCGATAAGTTCGGTAAGAAAAATGTCGAGCATCCCACCTGCATACACTGCGGAAAGTGCGTGAACAACTGCCCGATGCACCTGATGCCTATGTATATAGCACAGTTTTCGATGGTAGGTGACTTGAAGCGTGCGGAGGAATACGGGGCTATGAGCTGTGTTGAATGCGGTTCATGCTCCTACAACTGCCCGGGCGGAGTCGAGATAGTTCAGCATATAAGAAAAGCCAAAGCTGAGATAAAAGCAGAGGCTGCAAGACTGAACGCACTTAAAGAGAGAACCTTATAACTTTATGCGACGAGGTTGATTATGGATAATAACGAAATGAATAACAACATTCCCGAAACGGAAGAAAAAAAGTCGCGGTATTCAATGCCTGCACTTCTTACCGTTCAGTCGTCTCCGCACATAAAAAGCCACGAGACAACATCGGGAATAATGCTTGACGTGATAATAGCTTTACTTCCCGCATATATCTGGGGAGTTTATGTATTCGGCATTCGTGCTTTGGCGATAGGTGCCGTGTCTGTTGCCGCCGCTGTCGGATTTGAAGCCGCCTCGGAATTTTTACTGCACAGACCTGTAACAATAGGAGACCTTTCCGCTGTCGTTACGGGACTTTTGCTTGCGATGAATCTGCCTGTCGGAGTTCCTCTTTGGATGCCGATTATAGGTGCGTTTTTTGCGATAGTTATCGTAAAGCAGCTGTTCGGAGGTATCGGAAAGAATTTTGTGAATCCCGCACTTGCCGCAAGAGTTTTCCTCTTTTCGTGGGCGGGAGAAATGTCTACCTTTACGAAATTCGGCGAAAAAGTTACATCTGTAGCTGTGACTCTTGCAGACGGTGATATTGTTGCCGGAGCTACTCCTCTTGCTTCTCTCAAGCAGGGTGTGTTACCGAGTGAAAACATATTTGACATGATAAGCGGTAACATAAGCGGAAGTATAGGTGAAGTGTCATCCATACTTCTTATTGCAGGTGGTGTGTACCTCATAGTAAGACGTGTTATAACCTGGCAGATACCTGTTGCATATATCGGAACGGTCGCTGTCGTTACCATGCTTTTCCCGAAAGGCGGAGGTATAGCGGCAGATTTCATGCTGTATGAGCTTTTTGCAGGCGGTCTTATGCTCGGTGCGTTCTTTATGGCTACCGATTACTCCACATCTCCCGTGACACCGAAAGGACGAATCATATACGGAATAGGATGCGGACTTATTACGGTGCTTATAAGATACTACGGAAGCTATCCCGAGGGAGTATCATTTGCAATACTTATAATGAATCTTCTTGTGTGGTATATAGACAAGCTTACAATGCCTCGCAGATTCGGAGGTAAAAAGTGATGTTCAAGAAAAAGAATAAAACGGAAGTTGTTCCCGATACAGTAAAGGAAACCGAGGTTGAGCTTGGTGAGCTTGATTTTACTCCCGAGGAGGAGAATTTTATCGAGCCTGAGCCGACTGTTGAAGCAGAGCCTGTGGAAAACTCTCTGCCCGAAGAAGCTGTTCCTGTGACGGAGGATATGCCTGAGGAGAGCTTTGAAGAATTTGAAGAAAACGTCGAGCCTGCTCCCGAAAACGCAGATGAGTTACCGACGGAATCTCAAGCCGAAGAAAAAGCCGCAAAACCTGCAAAAGAAAAAGCAGTAAAAGAAAAGAAAGCTCCGCCGAAAGAGGGCAGCACGGAATACACGATAAGAATGATAGTAATTCTTGCGGCGATTTGTACGGGGATTGCACTTCTTCTTTCCGTTGTAAATATGCTGACAGAGGATGTCATTGCGGAAAACTCCGTAAAAGCACAGAATGAAGCGGTTCTCAGCATATTCCCCGACGGAGATGAGGTGCGAGAACATACTGATGAAAGCGGCGAGAATATCTTTGTCGTACTCAAAAACGGCGAGATAATCGGTTGCTGTGTTAATTCTGTCGGAAGCGGATACGGCGGAGATATTGAGCTTATGGTCGGTATTGATACTGACGGAAAAATAAGCGGAATGTCGTTCTTGTCGATGTCGGAAACTCCCGGAGTCGGAACTAAGGTAAAGGGAGAGGGATTTGTTTCTCAGCTTATAGGACTCAATGAAAAAGCGGTTATAGGCGAAAATGTGGACGGTATTTCCGGAGCGTCGTTCAGCTCTGCCGGTGTGGTGGAGGCGATAAACAACGCATTGAATATTGAAATCGACTTTGACGCTATAGCTGATTCTGTTGGCGGAAAGGTTTCCTACGGTGACGATGAGGATAAGCACGATGCAAATCGAGAAAACGGAGACAGCACTATCGGTGTTGAAGAAATAGGCGAAGATGATGATATAGGTAACATCGGAGATGAATCACCCGAACCTGTGGAAACAGAACCTGTTGAGACGGAGCCTGTTGAAATAACTCCCGAGACCGAACCGATTGAAACGGAGCCGGAGGTTGAACCCGAGATTCCCGTTATTGTCGAACCCGAA
>CAYWFS010000038.1:11735-15427 GCA_964457685.1 uncultured Ruminococcus sp.
GAGCGTGAGGATGATGTAACGGATTCGGAAAATGAGCCTGAGAATCCCGAAATTGAACCCGATGAACCGACGGAAGAACCGGATAACGGAGAGTTCAACGAGGAAGAACCCGGCGAAGAAGAAACCGAAGAAGAGACCAAGAAGCCATGGGTCAAGCCGTAAGCGGAAAGGAAAACGAAAATGAAAAAATCAATAGGTAAAATTTTCAAAGACGGCATAATTACAAACAATCCTACGTTTGTACAGCTTCTCGGTATGTGTCCGACTCTTGCGACAACTACATCTGTAGTAAACGCACTCGGTATGGGTGTATCCGTAATCATAGTTCTTGCTTTCTCTAATCTGTTTATATCACTTCTCAGAAAAATCATTCCAAAGGAAGTAAGAATTGCTTCTTATATCGTTATAATATCGGGATTTGTTACTGCGGTTGAGCTTGTAATTAAGGCATATTTCCCATCAATTGACGCCTCCCTCGGACTGTTTATACCGCTTATAGTCGTAAACTGTATAATCCTTGCCCGTGCCGAAGCTTTTGCATCGAAAAACGGTCCTATCGAATCGTTCTGTGACGGCATAGCAACGGGAATAGGCTTTACACTTGCTCTTACCTGCATTGCACTTGTTCGTGAGCTTCTCGGAACAGGTATGCTCTTTGCTGCAAGCGACGGAACAGGAGGAGTGCAGATATTCGGAGACTGGTTCTCACCTGCAACAATATTCCTCATGCCTACGGGTGCGTTCCTTACTCTCGGATGTATAATCGCTCTTGTACAGAAGATAAGATACAGCCTTGAAGAAAGAAATCGCAAAAAGCTCCTTGAAGCCGATGCGATAGAAAACGGATACCACGCAACAATAATGAAAGACCCCGAAAGCGGCAAGCTCATCCGCAAGATTAAGGTAAATGAGGAGGAATCAAAATGAACATACTTATGATAATGTTCACGGCAATACTTACGGAAAACTTCATCTTTTCGAGATTCTACGGTTGCTGTCCGTTCCTCGGAGTTTCCGATAAGCCTTCCACCGCACTGGGTATGGGTATGGCGGTTACATTTGTAATGACGCTTTCCTCTGCCGCAACATGGACTGTTTATCATTTTCTTCTTGAGCCGTTCGGTCTCGAATATTTGAAAACGATAGCGTTCATTCTTGTAATAGCCGCTCTTGTACAGTTTATCGAGATGTTTCTTAAAAAGAACGTCCCCTCTCTGTATTCCGCACTCGGAATCTATCTTCCGCTTATCACAACGAACTGTGCCGTTCTCGGTTCGGCTCTTGTTAATATAGAAAAGGGATACAACTTTGTCGAAAGCGTTGTATTCGGATTTTCGGCGGCGATAGGATTTACGATGGCTATAGTGGTGTTTGCGGGAGTGCGTGAAAGACTTAATTTCGCAGATCCGCCGAAGTCGTTCAGAGGTTTCCCGATACTTCTTGTGTCGGCAGGACTCGTTGCTATGGCATTCTCGGGATTCTCGGGAATGAAATTCTGAGGGAGGTAAGAGAACATGAAAATTATACTTCCCGTACTTATATTCATAGGACTCGGAATTCTGATGGGTGCGTTGCTTGCACTTGCTTCAAAGCTTTTCGCCGTAAAAAAAGATGAAAAAGCGGAAGCCGTAAAGGAATGTCTGCCCGGTGCGAACTGTGGCGGATGCGGTTTCTCCGGATGTGAAGCTTATGCATCCGCTGTAGCCTCGGGTGAAGCTCCCGTTAACAAATGCTCCGTCGGCGGAAGTGAGGTTGCTTTTAAAATAGCGGAAATAATGGGTGTCGAAGCCGGTGAGCAGGTCAGAATGAGAGCCCAGGTAATGTGTTCCGGAACCGGAGAATACGCAAAAAAGAAATACATATACGCAGGAATAGATGACTGTGCGGCGGCCGCTAAAATAGGCGGTGGAGACAAGCTGTGCAAGAACGGCTGTATAGGACTCGGAAGCTGTGTTAAAGCTTGTCCTTTTGAAGCTATCGTTGTCGAAAACGGTGTTGCCGTAGTCGATTACTCGAAATGTCGTGGTTGCGGCATATGTGTTTCCGCCTGTCCCAAGGGAATCATCAAGCTCATTCCGTTCGATTCAAAGCACTGGGTCGGATGTATGTCTGTTGATGACGGCAAGAACACAAGACGTGTGTGCGATGTCGGTTGTATTTCGTGCAGACTTTGCGAAAAGAGCTGTCCGAGTGGTGCGATAAACGTAAACAACTTTGTTGCATCCATAGATTACGATAAATGTACCGGCTGTGATATATGCGTAAGCAAATGTCCGAGACACATAATATGGTCGGGCGAAGTTCAGGGAAAACTCGGACTTGTCATAAAACGAGTCGATAAAAGCTGAATTTGTCGGCATAATTCACATAAGACTGCTTGTTGAATTGTGCAACTGGACGAAAAAATAGTTTTGGCCGAAAAGAAATGTGATTTCCACTTGAAAATGTTCGGCGAATGGTATATTATATTGACAACGGAAGCGGAATGCTTTCTTATGCTTAAACAGAATTAAATTTATTCGGAGGATAAATAAATGGCAAACGCATCAGATATCGTAAGAGTTGGTATTATCGGCTGCGGCGGTATAGCTAACAGCAAGCATATGCCCTCTCTCAAAAAAGTTCCCGGAGTTCAGATGGTAGCATTCTGCGACCTTATCGAAGAAAGAGCTCTTAAGGCTAAGGCTACATACGGTACACCCGACGCAGCTGTTTACACAGACTACAAGAAGCTCCTCGAGGACAAGACAATTGACGTTGTTCACGTTCTTACTCCTAACCGTGCTCACTCCTTTATTACAGTTGACGCTCTCGAAGCAGGTAAGCACGTTATGTGTGAAAAGCCGATGGCTATCAACTCCGAGGAAGCTCAGAAGATGCTTGACGCAGCTAACAGAACAGGCAAGCTCCTCACTATCGGTTACCAGACAAGACAGACCGCTCAGGCTCAGTACCTCAAGGCTGAATCCGAGATGGGTACATTCGGTGACATCTACTTCGCAAGAGCTTGTGCTGTAAGAAGACGTGCCGTTCCTACATGGGGTGTGTTCCTCAACGAATACGAACAGGGCGGCGGTCCCCTTATCGACATCGGTACTCATGCTCTCGACGTAACACTCTGGATCATGAACAACTACAAGCCTAAGTATTGCGTTGGTACTACATATCATGCACACAACCATGACGTAGAGCAGGGTAACGACTGGGGTAACTGGGATCCCGATAAGTTCACCGTTGAAAGCTCCGCATTCGGCTTCATCGTAATGGAAAACGGTGCTACAATCTCCCTCGACGCTTCTTGGGCTCTCAACACACTTGAAGCTCGTGAAGCTTGCTGCATGGTTTGCGGTACAAAGGCGGGCGGTGATATGTTCGGTGGCGGTGTTCACATCAACGGTATCCGTCAGAACAGACAGTACACCTTTACTCCCAGCTTCTCTTCAAGCGGTGCTGCTTACTTTGAAGGTGTTTCCGACAACGACCCCGCAGGCAGAGAAGCATACCAGTGGATTCAGGCTGTTCGCGGCGAAAAGGATAAGCCCACAGTTCTTCCCGAGCAGGCTCTCGTTATCACAAAGATTCTCGAGGGTATCTACACATCCGCTAAGACAGGCGATATTTACAGATTCTAATAGAATAATTAAAGGCATATGCTTTTCCGAAGCTTGTGAATTCGGGGCATATGCCTTTTT
>CAYWFS010000039.1:0-14506 GCA_964457685.1 uncultured Ruminococcus sp.
ATGGGTCTTGAAAGACTTGCTTGCGTAATGCAGGGTGTTGACAATATGTTCGAGGTTGACGGTGTAAGAAAGATTCTCGACAAGGTAGTTGAAATCTCCGGTAAGGCTTACGGCGAAAACGAAAAGGATGATATTTCCATCCGTATTATCACCGACCATGTAAGAGGTGCTACCTTCATGATAAGTGACGGTATCATTCCTTCAAACGAGGGCAGAGGATACGTTCTCCGCAGAATTATCAGACGTGCCGCAAGAAACGGTAAGCTCCTCGGTATCGGTCGTGAATTCCTTACAGAGGTATGCGACGTTGTTATCCGTGAAAACGTAGCAGGTTACCCCGAACTCGGCGAAAAGGAAGCGTACATCAAGAAGGTTCTCGCAAACGAAGAGGATCGCTTCAACGCTACCATCGACGCAGGTCTCGCTATTCTCTCCAACCTTGTAAGAAGCACTATAAAAGAGGGTGCAGACGTAATATCCGGTGAAGACGCATTCAAGCTTTACGATACATTCGGATTCCCGCTCGACCTCACCAAGGAAATCGCAGAGGAAAGCCACCTCAGAATCGACGAAGAAACCTTTACAAAGCTCATGACAGAGCAGAAGAAGCGTGCAAGAGAAGCAAGAGAAAACATCTCCGGTTGGAGTGACGCTTCCAAGAACCTCATCGCAGAGCTTCCCAAGACCGAATTTACAGGCTATACAGACTACAAGTCCGAGGCTAAGGTTATCGCTATCCTTGCAAATGACGAAAGCGTTCAGTCCGTTTCCGAGGGCGAATGCGAAATCGTGCTTGACAGAACTCCTTTCTACGGTGAGGGCGGCGGTCAGGTAGGAGATACAGGTACTATCTACAACGCAAACAACGCTATTCTTAACGTATACGATACAAAGAAGACAGACGGAGTTTATGTTCACCTCTGTACTGTTGTCGGCGGCGTACTCAATGTCGGTGACAGCGTAACCGCAGATATAGATGACGCAAGACGTGACGCTATCAGAAGAAACCACTCCGCTTGCCACCTCCTTCAGGCTGCACTCAGACGTGTTCTCGGCGATCATGTTGAACAGGCAGGCTCATATGTTGACAACGAAAGATGCCGTTTCGACTTCACTCACTTCTCCGCACTTACAGCAGATGAAATAAAGAAGGTAGAAAACCTCGTAAACGCACACATCTTTGCCGCAAACGAAATCGTTACCAAGGAAACCGATATAGAAACAGCTCGTAAAGAGGGTGCTATGGCTCTGTTCGGCGAAAAGTACGGTAAGGTAGTTCGTATGGTAAGAATGGGTGACTTCTCCACTGAGCTTTGCGGCGGTACACACTGCTCCAACACCTCAAATGTGGGAATCTTCAAGATTATATCCGAATCCTCCGTTGCGGCAGGTGTAAGACGTATTGAAGCTGTAACAGGTCTCGGAGTTATCAGACTCATCGAAGAAAACGACAAGCTCGTAGCTGACACCGCAAAGGCACTCAAGGCAAACAACGTAGCCGATATGCCTCAGAGAGCAGTTGCACTCCAGAACGAAATCTCCGCTCAGAAGAAGGAGATAGAGGAACTCAACCGTAAGATTGCTTCCTCCAAGCTCGATGGTCTCGTAGCAGAAGCTGTAACCGTTAAGTCCGTTCGTCTCATCACCTCCGACCTCGGAAACAGCGGTATCGACTCCGCAAGAGCATTGTGCGACTCCATTAAGGACAAGTATTCCGATATGGTTGCCGTATTCGCAGTACATGACGGAGAAAAGCTCAACTTCGTAGGTGCGGCAGGTAAGGATGCTGTAAAGGCCGGTGCTCATGCAGGTAAGCTTCTCGGTGCAGTATCTGCCGTAACAGGTGGTAAGGGCGGCGGAAGACCCGACAGTGCTACCTCCGGCGGTAAGGACATCGCAAAGATTGCGGAAGCACTCGAAAGTGCAAATGCAACTCTTGAAGCAATGATAAAGTAAAATAAGCAAAACAAAAAGCTGTTCACCTTAGATGATGAGCAGCTTTTTTTGTATTTTGTTTGATTATTTAGCGGCTTTTGCGTCGAGCTTTGCCTGTTCACGGGGCGGAATGGGCTTTTCGGAGATTTCGCCTGCCTTGTCGAGGGCAATCTTTGTGAAGAGAGGACCTACAAGCTCATAAATAAGCACTGCAAAGAGAGCAATGTTTCTTATGATAAGTCCGCTTTCTCCGAGTGACATCGCGGTAAGCGACATACCGAGAGATACACCTGCCTGGGGAAGAAGTGTTACGCCGAGATACTTCTGAATGGTGGGAGGGCAGTTTGTAATCTTTGCGGAGATTCTCGCACCGTAGATCTTTCCGAGAGAACGTGCGGCAATGTATACGACACCGGCAAGAATAACAGCCCAGTCGGAGAATACCTTGAACTCAAGTCCGGCACCGCTGATAACGAAGAACAGAACCATAACGGGACCTGTCCAGCGATCCATACGATCCATAAGCTCCTCGGAGAAGTCACAGAGGTTGCAGAATACCGTACCCATCATCATGCAAACGAGGAGGGAGGAGAAGCTTACTGTTACAGCTCCTATATGGAACTCAAGCATGGAGAGGGCAACGGAAAGGAATACATATGTAACGGAAATGCTCATTCTCTTACTGCGGGAGCTGAAGAAACGCTCTGTTAAGTGGAAGAGAAGTCCCATGAATGCACCGAGAGCAAGGGATACAACAACTTCGACAAGAGGATTTACGAGAACGGAGATTATGTCGATGTTGCCCTGCTCAAGTGCCTTTGCAATACCGAAAGAAATAGCGAAAACGATAAGTCCCACAACGTCGTCAAGTGCAACAACGGGGAGGAGCATTCTTGTAAGAGGACCGTCAGCCTTGTACTGCTTTACTACCATGAGTGTAGCGGCAGGTGCGGTTGCGGTTGCGATTGCTCCGAGGGTGAGTACACAGGAGAGGGGGAGCTTGTCGGGAAGACAGAGATGTACGGCATAAAGGGCAAGGTCAACGGCAACGGTTGCAACAAGTGCCTGGAATATTGCGATGACAACAGCCTGCTTACCGGTTTTCTTCAGCTCGCTTATACGGAATTCGTTACCCATTGCGACTGCGATAAAGCCGAGAGCAACCTCACTGATTATGGAGTAAGCGGATACGTCGGAGGAGGAGATGAAGCCGATTCCGGGTATTCCGAGACGACCGAGACAGTAAGGACCGATGAGGATACCTGCAACAAGATAAGCGGTTACTGCGGGGAGATTCCATACCTTTGTGAGTCTGGAAAGCATGAGACCCGCAAGAAGAGCTATGGATAGTGCGAGGAGGGTTTGCATAAAAAAGACCTCGATTCTGTTTGATGAAATTTTCAAATTTGTTTCCAAATCAATATTATACAACGTCCGAGTTGGTTTTGCAATGTGCATAACGGAGAAAAGAGGGGCAAAAGACGGCACGCTTTGGACGAAAGATTACAGCATAATGTGCGGCGGCGAAATTTAATCTCCAAAACCGTTGCGTTGTCAACAAAAATGTGATATAATGATAAAAATTAAAGAATGATATGATTTTTGTTAAAAAATGAACCGTATAAACTAAATCATCGTTAATCATCATCGGGAGAGCTTTTTTTATAAATATGAAAGAAAAAGAATTCAGAAGAGTAAAATCAATAAGTCCGATGTCGGCGGTAATACCGTTCATCATGGTAAACCGTACAGGCTCACAGAACTTTATAAGCGACTCGGTCGATATTGAAAAGGTAGAAAAATATATCAAAGAAAAACAGGCGGCGGGAATGCAAAACATCAGTATGATGCACGTTATGATCGCCGCTTATATCCGTCTTGTTTCTCAAAGACCCGCACTTAACCGCTTTATCAGGGGGCAGAGAGTATGGACAAGAAAAAACGTCGAGGTATCACTCACGATAAAAAAGGAAATGTCGCTCGACTCCCCCGACACCGTGGTTAAGATAACACTTCCTCCGACAGCTACCCTCGAGGAGGTATATGAGGCACTTAACGAAAAAATAGTTTCCTACCGTGCAAATCCGGGCGGAGCATTCGATGAGACCGCAAAGGCATTTACCCGTCTCCCCGGTCTTGTTTTTAAGTTTGCCGTGGCATTTTTGCGTTTCCTCGACTACTTCGGAGTTATGCCCAAGGCTATATCTACCGTAAGCCCGTTCCATTGCTCGTATTTTATTACGTCAATGGGTTCACTCGGTATTCCGCCTATATATCACCACCTCTACGACTTCGGCTCATGCCCCGTTTTCTTCTCATTCGGTGCAAAGAGACGTGAATATGAGCTTGATTCCTCGGGTGTCGTAAAACGTAAACAGTACATGGACTTTACATTTGTGCTTGACGAAAGAATTTGCGACGGTTATTACTATGCCTCCGCACTAAGACTTCTCAAAAATATACTTAAAAATCCAGCACAGCTTGACGAAGTGCCGACTGTAATCCCCGACGTTGAATAAAATGAGACATATACCAAAGCAAAATACAAGCGAGATTGATATTCTCTCGTTTGAAGAAGCTATGATAAGCAAAAATTCGGGCTACGACCATGATAAGTGGCTGTATTTGCCCGATTTTTATTCTGAATATCGTTATATTCTCGGAACACGTGGGAAAAATCCTCTTGTTGCGATAGGAATAAATCCCTCGACCGCAGAACCGGATGCACTCGACAACACGCTGAAATCAGTTGAAAGAATAGCTCTCTCAAACGGCTACGACAGCTTTATAATGTTTAACGTGTACGCACAGAGAGCTACCGACCCGAATCATATGGAAAAAGAGTTCAACTCCGCACTTCACAGGGAAAACATGAAAGCGTTTGAATATGTGATGTCTCTGTCTCCGTCTCCTGCTGTTTGGGCGGCATGGGGAACAATAATCCTCAAAAGAGACTACCTGAAAGACTGCGTTCGTGATATGATAGAGATTGGGGAGAAGCATAACGCACGTTGGTTTACGGCAGGTGCAAGGTCGAAAAACGGCTCTCATCCGCATCATCCCCTTTATTTAAGGAAGGATTCCCCACTTGACCCCTTTGATATTATCGAATATATGAACAGTCTGAAAAAATAGTTACGGTTTGTTAAAGAAATATCCTATTGCTTTTTTTCCCGTGCTATGGTAAAATCAACGTATTGACTTGTCAACATTTTTGAGGAGGAAAATATGAGCGATAACAATGGGCATGATAACAAAACAGATCTGCGTTCGCTTATGCGATATTTCAGATTTTCCTCCGCTACCGACTCTGTTGCAAAGAACGTGCAGAAGTATAAAAACGAAAAGCTTTCGGGCTTTGGGCTTAGAAGTATGCATCTTACATTTTTGTGTTGCTTATATAAGTCGGAGAGCGGAATGACTCTCGGAGAATTATCAAAGGAATGCGGTGTGGATAAAGCGTTTATTTCCCGTGTTACTCGTGAGCTTGAAAAACTCGGATATATAGACTACTCATCGTCGCACCCCCTTGAGCTGAGATATAAGAAAAGACTTGTTCTTACGGAATACGGCAGGAAAATAATGAATAAGGTAGACCGTCTCCTTGATGAAGCGGTCAATAAAATTACCGATGGCATTCCCGAGGAGCAGATAGACACGTTTTATTCCGTGCTTGCGAAATTTGACGGAAGACTCAGCGAGATGTGTGCAAGCGAAAACGGCATATAAAACAGAAAAACGAGAAATAAACGATAAAATCGAAGGAGGATATACCGAGCGGTGAAATAAAAGAATTGCCGCATGGTTTACTTACATGAAAAAACAGTATAAGGTCCCGAATCATAAGAAGACCGAGCATATATATACAACAGTAGAGGATGTGGGAGATTTTCTCGACGCACTTTCAGTCCACGGAGACAGAACAATGTTCGAGTGGAAGGCTGACGGTATCCGCAGTGAAATGAAATATTCCGAATTTGTTTCTCTTACAAAGGATTTTGCACTCGGACTCGGCGAAAAGCTCCCCGAAACCTCAATAAACGGAAACGGACACAGAATAGCGATAATCGGCGAGACTTCTCCGTTCTGGATAGCGGCATATCTTGCTACCATGGCTTCCGGATGTACCGCAGTTCCCATGGACAAGGAGCTTGACCCCTCTGAAATGGCAAAATTCTTCGATGCCGCCGATGTTTGTGCCGTTGTATATTCAAAGACCTTCGCACAGGTGATTCCCGAAATAACAGCCGACTCCGAAAAGGTGAAGCTTCTCATTCCCATGCAAGGCTCAGGCTATGAATCCGACGAACGTATAGTTTCATACGAAAACGTAGTCTCCGCCGGAAAGAACAGCGGAAAAGAATTCGTTCCCGATACCGATACCGAAAGATGCTCCGAGCTTCTCTTTACTTCGGGTACTACCGGCTCCTCAAAGATGGTAATGCTCTGTCAGCGTAATATATTCTCCGTTGTAACAAGTGCCTGTGCAACCGTAGACTTCAACGCAGACGATGTTCTCGTTTCCTGCCTGCCCCTGCACCACACATATGAGCTTGCCTGCACTCTTGCCGCCTGCGATTTCGGTGCTAAGATTTGCATAAACGACTCTCTCCGTCACGTTCTGAAAAACTTCAAGGAATATAAACCCACAGGACTTATCCTCGTTCCCATGTTCGTCTCCACAATGTATAAAAAGATACTCAGCGAGGCTAAACGTGCGGGAAAGGATAAGATAATCGCTCCTGCCGCAAGAATCACACGTTACCTCAAGCTTGTCGGAATAGACATGAGTGATAAGCTCTTCTCCGATGTAAAGGAAGCGTTCGGCGGCAGACTCGAAAAGATAATCTGCGGTGGTGCGGAGCTTCCCTGTGAGATGATAGCGGTGTTTGAAGCGTTCGGTATCTCCATCTACGAGGGCTACGGAATTACGGAATGCTCACCCCTTGTTGCGGTAACTCCTTACTATAAGCGTAAAGTAGGCTCTGTCGGACCTCATGTACCCTGCTGTGAAGTAAGAATCAGCGGAAACGAAGTAGGCGAGAGCGGCTTTACCACGGGTGAAATTCAGGTAAGAGGCGAAAACGTAATGCTCGGATATATGGATCCCGAAGCAAACAGCGAAGCCTTTACAACAGACGGATGGTTCAGAACCGGTGACATAGGTTACATGGATGACGAGGGATATATCTATATCACGGGCAGAATGAAGTCCGTTATAGTACTCGACAACGGTAAAAACGTGTTCCCCGAGGAAATTGAAGAATATCTCGGAAATATCGACATGATAGCGGAATCCGTTGTTATCGGCAGAGAGGACGGCGAATCCGTAAGACTTACCGCTGTTATCTTCCCGAACTACGCAAAATATCCCGAGCTTGGCGAAAACGAAATAAGAGCGGAGATTCAGAAGCAGATAACCGCTCTCAATAAGCGTCTGCCGTCGTTTAAGCAGATACACAAGCTTGAATTCCGTAAGACAGAGTTTGAGAAAACGACAACAAAGAAGATAAAACGCTTCCTCATTAAATAAAAAATAAGGCAAAAACGACTCAATATTATGAAATGAGACTTTCGCGGAAAAATGCGAAGGTCTTTTTTTGTAGAATAACAACAAAATGATTACAGACGAAAGATGGTTTTTTATTATATCGGTTTATTGAATTTTTCGTGAAATATCTGTATAATTTTAATGGTTATAATTTTGTCCGTGATTTGATAAAATTTATTTTTTTGTGTCGGAGATTAATAATTATGAAGCTTCTTGAAGATCGTATACTTAAAGACGGTAAAATCGGTGCGGGAAACGTACTGAAGGTTGACTGTTTCCTTAATCACCAGATAGACGTGCCGTTTATTTCTCAGCTCGGACACGAGTTCTACGAAATGTATAAAAATGAGGGCGTAACAAAAATACTTACCATAGAAGCATCCGGTATCGGTATTGCCTGCCTCACAGCACAGTATTTCGGTGTACCCGTTGTTTTTGCAAAAAAGACCCCCACAAACAATATATCCGGCGATGTATATACCTCCGAGGTTTACAGCTATACGCATGAATGCACATATAATATCCGCCTTTCCAAGGAGTTTCTGACTTCCGACGATAAGGTGCTTATCATTGATGACTTCCTCGCAAAGGGAAGTGCGTTGCTTGCCCTGCTTAAGCTCGTAAACGATGCGGGTGCAAAGGTATGCGGAGCCGGAATTGTTATTGAAAAGGCATATCAGCCCGGCGGAGACATCGTTCGCGGAATGGGAGTAAGAGTAGAGTCTCTCGCTCGTATCGCTTCCATGGAGGACGGTAAGATAGAGTTCTGCGACTGATAAACGCAGCTTAATTAAAGCTTTCATGCGAGATGCGGAGAAATACGTCTCCTCACCTATCGCTTGAATATATAAAACAAAAAATCATCAGGAGGAACAGAAAATGTTCAAAAGAATTGCCGCTCTTGTAATGGCTATGATCCTTACTTTCACTGTAGCGGCTGTATTCACATCATGCAGCGGCGACGCTTCAGGTCTTAAGATCGGTGCAATCATGGTCGGTGACGAGACTGAAGGCTACACCAAGGCTCACATGGATGGCATCAAGGAAGCTGCAAAATCTCTCGGCATAGATGAATCTCAGATCATCTGGAAGTACAAGGTAGAGGAAAACTCCACATGTCTTGATGCCGCAACCGACCTTGTTGGTCAGGGCTGTTCCCTTGTTATATCCAACTCCTACGGTCACCAGACCTTCATGGTACAGGCTGCCGAGCAGTTCCCCGACGTTACATTCGTTTCCATGACAGGTGACTTTGCCGCTATCTGCGGTGTTGAAAACATCAAGAACGGCTTCACAAAGATTTACGAATCCCGTTACGTTGCCGGTGTTGTTGCAGGTATGAAGCTTGCTGAGCTTATCGCCGACGGTACAATCTCCGCAGAAGCTACTCCCGAACACTTCGACGAAAACGGTAACGCAAAGATCGGTTACGTTGGTGCTTACAACTACGCAGAGGTTGTTTCCGGTTACACCGCATTCTTCCTCGGCGTTCAGTCCATCGTTCCCAATGTTGTAATGGAAGTTAACTACACCAACTCCTGGTTCGATATCGACAAGGAAGCCGCTACAGCAGAAGCTCTCGTTGCTAACGGTTGCGTTATCATCGGTCAGCACGCCGACTCTACAGGTGCTCCTTCCGCTTGTGAAAAGCTCCTCGGTCAGGGCAAGGTATGCTACTCTGTAGGCTACAACATCGATATGCTCGAAACAGCACCTAACGCTGCTCTTACTTCTCCCACAAACACATGGGTTGAATTCTACAAGGACCTCTTCAAGCTCGCTCTTGACGGTAAGGCAGGCGAATTCGGCGTTGACGTTGCTAAGGGTTACACAGAAAACGGTGTAGCTATCACAGCTCTCGGTTCCGCTTGTGCTGAAGGTACTGCCGAAAAGGTAGAAGAAGTTGTTGCCGCTATTAAGGACGGTACACTCCACGTATTCGATACCTCCAAGTTCACAGTATCCGCAGAACAGTCCACTTGCGAAGTTACAACAGACTCCGAAGGTCACGTTACATCCTGCAAGGTTAACATGAGCTTTATGGATTGGAGCACAATGACCGCTATCTACGAAGGCGAAACTGTTGAATGTATCACCGATGGTTACTTCACAGAATCCACCCTCAGAAGTGCACCTTACTTCTCAATCAGAATCGACGGCATCATCGAAAAGTAATCTTTAAAGTAAACAAACCGAACGAGGGAAGTCAAAATCCGGCTTCCCTCATTTTGGTTATAAAAGGGAGTTTACTTGAAATATAAAACTAAATCAAAATAAAGGAGTCCGAACAATGCCAGACGCAATAAAGCTCGTTGGAGTGACAAAGACCTTCGGGAAAACGATTGCAAACAATAATATCAATATGACGATACGGCAGGGTGAAATACTCTCTCTGCTCGGCGAAAACGGAAGCGGAAAAACCACGCTTATGAATATTCTGTCCGGCATATATTATCCCGATGAGGGACAGATATTCGTTGACGGAAAGGAAGTTACGATATCGTCGCCGAAGGACTCGTTTGACCTCGGTATCGGAATGATTCACCAGCATTTCAAGCTTGTTGACGTATTTACAGCAGCCGAAAACATTATTCTCGGTCTTCCGGGTAAGCAGAAGCTCGATATGAAGGCGGTTGAAGCGAAAATCACCGAAATATGCGACCGCTACGGTTTTGACATAGAGCCGAAAATGAAGGTCTACGAGATGACTGTATCTCAGAAGCAGACACTTGAAATCGTAAAGGTGCTGTACAGAGGTGCGAATATCCTTATCCTCGATGAGCCTACAGCAGTTCTTACTCCTCAGGAGACAGAAAAGCTCTTTACCGTAATGCGTGAAATGAAGCGTGACGGAAAAACCGTTGTTATCATCACACATAAGCTCCATGAGGTGCTTTCCGTGTCAGATAAGGTTGCAATACTCCGTAAAGGCGAATATATCGGTACAGTCGAAACAAAGGACGCAACAGAGCTTTCTCTTACAGAAATGATGGTAGGCAAAAAGGTAACTCTCAATATCGACCGTCCCGTTGTAAGTGAAAAGCATAAGCGTATAGCAGTTGAAAATCTCACCGTTATCGGAGCCGAAGACTTACCCGTACTCAAAAACGTATCATTTGAAGCATACAGCGGCGAAATTCTCGGTATCGCAGGTATATCAGGCTGCGGTCAGAAGGAGCTTCTTGAAGCTATAGCAGGTCTCCAGCACCCGACTGAAGGCTCAAAGGTAACATATGTCGATCCCGAAAGCGGCAAGGAACAGTCTCTTATCGGTATGACACCCCGTGAAATAAAGGAGCTTGGTATCACACTTTCGTTCGTTCCCGAAGACAGACTCGGTATGGGTCTTGTAGCATCAATGGGTATGACGGACAATATGATGCTGAAAAGCTACGAAAAGGGTAAGTCGATATTCGTTGAAAGAAACGACCCGAAGCAGCTTGCGGAGGATGTCAAGGACGAGCTTTCCGTTGTTACACCCGGTATTAATACCCCTGTAAGAAGACTGTCGGGCGGTAACGTACAGAAGGTGCTTGTAGGACGTGAAATAGCGGCGGCTCCCTCGGTTCTTATGACTGCATATGCGGTAAGAGGACTTGATATAAATACCTCCTACATGATATACAGACTTCTCAACGAACAAAAGGAAAAGGGTGTTGCGGTAATCTACGTCGGAGAAGACCTTGACGTACTTCTCGATCTCTGTGACCGTATCCTTGTTCTGTGTGCCGGTGAGGTTACCGGTATAGTAAAAGGCGGCGAGGTAACAAAAGAGGAGCTTGGACTTCTCATGACAAAGACCTCGAAGCATGAAGCAAAGGAGTGATGATCGTTGAATAATCAGGTAAAAGAATCAACAAAACACGAACCGCTTATAAGAATAGTCAAGCAGGGCGGTGCAACGATGAAGCAAAAGGTGATAGTTCGTGCGATAGCTATTGTTGTAGCTCTTGTAATCGACGCGGCATTCATCGTGCTTGTAACGGGACTTAATCCCTTTGCCGTATATTCCGAAATATTTAAGGCGACATTTGAAACTCCTCTCCGCTTTATGTGGATGCTCCGTGACCTTGTTGCACTCCTTTGTATCGGTATCGCACTTGCACCTGCATTCAAAATGCGATTCTGGAATATAGGTGCCGAGGGCCAGGTTCTTATGGGCGGCTTTGCTACTGCAATATGTATGATGTATCTCGGCGGAAAGCTTCCCACACCCCTCCTTTTCCTCACAATGATACTCACAAGCGTTATCGCAGGCGGTATCTGGAGCTTTATTCCCGCATTCTTTAAGGCTAACTGGAACACAAACGAGACACTGTTTACTCTTATGATGAACTACGTTGCAATACAGCTTGTTGCGTACTTCACCAACATTTGGAGAGGTCAGGCATCATCTCTCGGTACCATCAATATGGCTACAAAGACAGGTTGGTTCCCTAAGCTGTTCGGCTATGACTTCACACTCAATATCATAATCGTTGCACTTCTCACCGTTGTAATGTATATCTACCTCAAGTATACAAAGCACGGCTATGAAATATCCGTAGTCGGCGAAAGTGAAAAGACCGCAAAGTACGCAGGTATCAACGTAAAGAAGGTTACGATCCGTACTCTTATCCTCTCCGGTGCAATCTGCGGCCTCTGCGGCTTCATCACCGTTGCGGGTAACAAGCACACAATAGCTACAAATACCGCAGGCGGAAACGGATTTACCGCGATTATCGTTGCATGGCTTTCTAAGTTCAACACATTCTTCATGGCACTCATCGCATTCCTTCTTGTGTTCCTCGAAAAGGGAGCAAGTCAGATTGCATCCACATACGGTCTTAACGAATATGTAGCCGACATTATCTCCGGTATTATTCTGTTCTGCATCCTCGGCTCGGAGTTCTTCATCAACTATAAGCTTGTCCTCAGACACAGCAACGAAAATAAGGAGGAAACAAAATGATTCAGTCAAACATACTCGCATGGCTTGCCCGTGCAATACAGTTCGGCACGATAATCATGTACGGCTCCATGGGTGAGATTCTTACCGAAAAATCGGGAAACCTTAACCTCGGAGTACCCGGAATCATGTATCTCGGTGCGTTTGCGGGCTTTGCTTCCTCGTACACATATGAAAACTCGGTTGAAAATCCGTCCGGCTTTGTATGTATCCTCCTTGCACTTGTTTCCGCATTCCTCGCTTCTGCTCTCGGAGGTCTTATCTATTCGTTCCTTACCACAACTCTCCGTGCTAATCAGAACGTAACAGGTCTTGCTCTCACCACATTCGGTATGGGTGTTGCAAACTTCTTTGGTGCGTATCTGCTTCAGGGTGAGGTTTATACAGCGGCTCCCGTATCGAATGCTGCATTCACAAAAAAGATACCGTTCCTTTCAGACCACCTCGGAGTTGTTGGAGAGGCACTGTTCTCATACGGCTTCCTTGCATACTTTGCGATAATCGTAGCCGTTGTCATGTTCTTCTTCCTTAACAAGACAAGAGTCGGACTTAATCTTCGTTCCGTTGGTGAAAACCCTGCGACAGCGGATGCGGCAGGTATTAACGTAACAAAGTATAAGTATCTTGCTACTGTAATCGGTGCGGGAATATCCGGTATCGGCGGACTTTACTACGTTCTCGACTACAACAACGGTATTTGGGCAACCACAACGCAGATAGAAGCTCTCGGTTGGCTGGCAGTTGCACTTGTAATATTCACCACCTGGAAGCCTCTCAACGCTATCTGGGGTGCGTATCTGTTCGGTATGCTTTACTGGCTGTATGCGTTCCTTCCGAAGCTTCTCGGCATTACAAATGTAGACAGAACCAGTGCTTTATATCAGATGATTCCTTACATAGTAACGATATTCGTACTTGTTATAGTCAGCCTCAGACGCAAGAGAGAATCTCAGCCCCCGGCATCTCTCGGACTTGCGTACTTCCGTGAGGAAAGATAATTAAAAAAATAATGCGACATGAGTTTTGCATTTGATTGCAGCTCAGGTCGCATTTTTTTGTTTTATTTTTTCTTTCGTTTGAAGTACATTGTTATGACAACGGCGAATTGCAGGAGGATTATCGCAAGAATTGCTATCACTATGGGGTTTTCCATAAGCTTGCGTATAGGGGATGTGCTTTCGAGTGGTTGAACATCTCCGCAGAAGGAGCATACAAGCTGTCCGTCAATTTCCGTGTAGCTGTGTGCGGTTTTGGGGTATGAGACGGTGTTGACCTTTCCGCAAGATGAACATTTCTCTCTCTTGTAACCCTCGCTTGTGCAGGTAGGCTTTACCTCCATTTGCGTCTCGTATGAATGCTCCGTCATCGGATAGATTTCGTGGACTTCCTTGCCGCATTTCGTGCATTCCCTGTAAAGCTCGCCCTCGCTTGTGCAGGTGGGTGCGGTCATGGACTCTACATACTCATGCTCGCAGAATGATATTTCCTCGGTTTTTTCATCTCCGCAAACAGTGCAGACCGAGATAACGTAGCCGTCCTCGGAATCCGTCGGTTCAACACGTTCCTTTTCACGGTAGTCATGCTCAAGCTTTGGCGTGGATTCGGCATATTCGTCTCCGCATATAGAGCAGCGGTAGGTCTTTATACCCTCGCTTGTGCAGGTGGGAGAGCTGTCGGAGCTGATGACGTAATCGTGAGCTTCTCCCGGACGTATTTCCTCAATAGCATCACCGCAGTTTGAGCATTTTTTGTAAAGTCGTCCGTCATGACCGTGGCTCGGCTGTGAGTCCTCGAGAGTTACATAGTCGTGGCCGCTTGCTTTAAGCACCTCCGTGTAGGAATGTACCTCGCAGTCGTAACCCTTGTCGTTCAGATTGTACGAGATTTGGCAGACACGCTCGATAAAGCCGTCCTCGGTGCAGGTTGCTTTTTTGCTTGAAGCGATTCTCCAGTAGTGACCGTCCGAATTTACAGAGGTTGTAACCGTTCCCGTCTTTGCACCGCAGATTGAACAGCGATACGACATTGCACCTTCGAGTGTGCAGTTTGCGGGGTGGTCTGTGAGAAGCTCA
>CAYWFS010000040.1:0-13872 GCA_964457685.1 uncultured Ruminococcus sp.
AATGAAAGCAATATAAATAATCCGAGTCAAATCCCATAAGCAAAACTGTTTAGAACTTTTCTAAAGGGAGCGAGTGGGAGTGATCTATAGCTGAGTAGTGGAGTCAACCATCCCACTCTTGAGAATTTTCCTGACGGAGAAATTCTCCCTTTATTTAGCATGAATTTGAGGTGGGAATGACCTTTAGCTGAGTAGTGGAGTCAACCATCCCACTCTCGTTATTGAATGCAAATTGGGGTGGGAATGATTTCGGGAAGATAACCTGTTATCTTCGGGTCACATTTCTCGGCTGTAGAGTGAAGTCGTGGCAACGAGCCCGCAGCAAAATTTCATTATTCATAAAAAGAGAGCTAACTGATTTAGATTAAGTCGGTTAGCTCTCTTTTATTATTCGCCTTGCCAATTCAAATATGCCCTCTCACACATGGCTTCGATATACTCTCGCTTTATCAAAGTATCACGCCACTCAACCGGAATGGCTTCGTAACCATACATTGCACCGGCAAGTCCGCCTGCTACTGCCGCAACAGTATCTGTATCATCGCCAAGATTAACAGCTTTAAGAACACAGTCTTTGTAGTTATCTGTTGTAAACAGGCACCACACTGCCGCCTCAAGGGTATCAACCACATAACCACTGCTTCTGATCTCATTAGCTTCAAGCTTCGCAAAGTCGGGTTTGAACATTCTGCCGTAGTGAGCAATTTCTTCATGATCCCTGTAATTTTCCTCAGCTCGCCTCAAAGCGATTTTCACTGCACCGAGGTTTGGCTCAGCAAGAAGTTGCAACAGAATGTAGGCATAGATACCGCAAGCCAACTTGGAGCGTTCATGAGCATGGGTAAGAGCAGAAGCTTCAAATATAATCGGCTCCCACTCCTTTACAGGCATCATCTTGTAATGCGTATAAAGGACAAAAGGATGGATTCGCATAAGAGAGCCATTACCGTTAGAACACTCATCGTCAATACCGCAATCCCTGTAAGAACAGTTCTTCTTGTGATAATTATGAATGGCATCGCTACATGTACCTCCAATATCAAACATTTCTCCTGTAGGGGTAAACTCATTGTCATAATACCACTTACCGAAGTTGCACATGATTTCGTCATAATTGATTTCACCTTTCGCAAGGCTATCGAGAGTACACAACGACATACTCGTGTCATCCGACCATGAACCGGCAGGAACCGGATGTGTACCATAACCCAGCATCTCGGTAACAGGCTTTTCCGCAAGCTCTTCTCTGTAGCAAAACTCAACGGGAACACCTAATGCGTCCGCCACTGCATGACCCAACATTACAGCTTTAATCTTATCCATGTTCTACACCTCTCTTTTAATCTAAACGATTAGCGACTTTGATTATCTTTATAGAGCTTCTTTCTTCTTGCCGTCGGTTGTGAGATACATCAATTTCCCGAGTTAAGGACAAAAACAAAAAAACACCGTGAGGATTTCACAGTGTTCTTTATTCACGGAGAAGGAGAGATTTGAACTCTCGCGCCGGTAAACCCGACCTACACCCTTAGCAGGGGCGCCTCTTCGGCCTCTTGAGTACTTCTCCAGTATGCAGTTGCGACCATCTCATTACAACTGCTTATTTATTATAATACAATCGGGCGGTTTTGTCAATAGCTTTTTTGTGTTTTTTTATGATTTTTGAAATATCGGAATCCACTCGGCAAAAATTTTAGTTTTTCCACCGACAAAAAGCTAAAAAGTGCTTGCATTTTTGAGCCGTACATGGTATAATATTTCCGTTATAAATACGCAGAGATATCGAAGTGGTCATAACGGGGCTGACTCGAAATCAGTTTGCTGGAAACAGCACGAGGGTTCGAATCCCTCTCTCTGCGTAAATAGGTCGGTGGCTTTTGTGGCTGCCGACTTTTTTGTTTTCACCGGTTTTCGGCAGGGCGGATACATTATTATTGAAAGAAAAAACAGCTTCGGCGTTTACACGTTTCACAGCGTCTATCGCCGTTTCATGGGCAATGGTGACTCTTCCCCGCAGGCTGAACGATGCTTTTCATGTTCTCGCTTTACTCCGATTTGTTTGGGCATATTGAAAAAAAAAAAAAAGAAAACCCGTGTATTTTTGCAAAATATTGCACAAATAATCGTGAATCACGTTAAAAAATATCACCCTCATATGAGAACTTAGGTAAAATCTCGGTAAATCATTGACTTATTGAGCGTTAAAATGTATAATTGAATCCGACATATTTACATTTTAAAGGACGGTACGTATAATGAATAAAAAGCTTCTTGCTCTTGTTCTTGCACTTACTATGCTTGCTCCTTCCGTTATCTCCTGCTCAAACAACGAGTCGGACGAAACAAAGGGCGGCACAACTGTTTCCGGTGACAACACCTCCGTTGACGGTGACTCTGCCGACGAGGAAACCGAAACCTCCCGTGCGGACATTAAGGACAGCCTTCCCGAAGACCTCAACTTCGGCGGTGACACTGTAAACATCTACCACTTCGGTACTTCCGACACCATCAACTACGATACTGTCGGCGAAATGGGCGGTGACGTTGTTCTCGACGCTGTTTACAACCGCAACATTTCCGTTGAAGACAGACTTAACGTAAAGCTCAACTACATCGAGGGTGCTGCCGGCTGGAACGACTTCCCGAACGAGGTTCTCACTGCTCTCAACGCAGGCACAACCGACTACGACGTTATCATGGAAGAATCCACAAGACTTTGGCAGCAGTCATTCCAGGGCTACTATCACGACCTCATTGACGAAAAGTACCTCGACCTTGACGCTCCGTGGTGGTACGGCGACATGATGGAAGAATCCGCTATCGACAACTCCAGAAGATTCTTCCTCAACGGTGACATCTGCCTTACTGTAATGCTCGGTGCCTCCGCAACATACTTCAACAAGGGTATGTTTGAAAACTACTTCGGTGATATAAGTGCCCTCTACAATGCAGTTCTCGATGGAACATGGACCTACGACAAGCTCATGGAATACTGCCGTGGCGTATACACAGACGTAAACGGTAACGGCGAGCTTGACTCCGAGGATATCACAGGCTTCAGATACGAAACATGGGGTCTCCCGAACCATATGTCCATGTCCACAGGTCTCGAATACATCACCCGTGACGAAAACGGATACCCCGTCCTCGACCTTCTCAGTGAAACGACTATAAAATGGTCCGAAACACTCTACAAGCTTCTTTACTCCGACAACATGGCTCAGTTTGACGAAAGCGGTAAGACGTCATCCTTTATCAGCGGACTTTCTCTGTTCCTTCCCGGTACATTCAGCACTGCTAACAGCCTCCGTGACGTAGACTTCGAGTACGGTATGCTTCCTTATCCGAAGCTCGACGAAACACTCGACTACAAGTCTGCGGCAGGTACTGCAAACGGTAACGGTGTAGCTATCCCCGTAACCATCGGTACCGAAAGAACAACCGACCTCTGTGCGGTACTCGAAGCACTCTGTGCAGAGTCCTACAGAAAGGTTACACCCGCATGGTATGATACAGCACTCAAGGTAAAGTATGCAGACGGTCTTGAGGACGCACAGATGGTAGACATCATCTATGAGCATATCGGTTCTCCGTTCATCATGATGGCTGACAAGGAGCTTGGAACAGGTTCCGTATTCACTTACGGCGTTCTCGGCGATTCCAGCGAAGGTTACTATGTATCCTACTATGAATCAAAGAAAAGCTCTCTCGAGGCTAACCTTGCCGATATAATCGAGCAGTACAAGAACATCGAGGGCTAAATATTAAAAGAGCTGACTTTAAACCGAGTCGGCTCTTTTTTTGTTGGTTTATGCTTTTTTACCCATTTCGTAGGCTTCGTGCATTGCGGGGTGGTTTTTTATCTCTCCCTTTTCGTATGCACCCATGCCGTAGATTACTCCACGCTCACACGCACCCTCCACGCAATCCGCATATCCTCGGAAGCAGGCGAGTGTTGTTTCCGCTGAGGCTTTATCCTCGTCGGCGGCGGTAACTATGTAATAAAGCTCCTTGTTCTTCACTTCAAGCCAGCGTGCAACCGTTCTGTCGATGACTGCCTTGAGCTGTGCGTCTATCGAATAGAAATACACGGGGCTTGCAAGGACTATCACATCCGCGTCTATCATCTTTTGCAGAACCTCTTCCATATCGTCATTTATAACACATTTTCCGCTTTCACGACACGCATAGCAAGCTCGGCAATATCCTATATTTTTCTCCGCAACACGAATTTTCTCGACCTCGTGACCGGATTCTGCCGCACCTCTTGCAAATTCATCGCACAGCAGATCTGAGTTTCCCTCTCGTCTCGGACTTCCCGAAAGTATAAGTATTTTCTTGCTCATTTTTCTAACTCCTTACCGATTTTTATTATTCAGTGATGCTTTTTGCGTTCCTCCAAACGTATTGCATTTTTGTTTTTCATCTGCTATAATGATAACACATAAACCTGACTTTAGGTCAATAGCTTTCGCAAAAAAACAATTGTAAACAATTTATGAGGAAGTACCATGTACACAATAGGACAGATTGCGGAGATGTTTTCTCTGCCCATATCGACCATACGCTATTACGACAAGCAGGGACTTTTCCCCAATCTCGAAAGAACCTCGGGAATACGTCGTTTCAGTGAGCGTGAGGTTGAGACTCTGCGTATAATAGAATGTCTGAAAAAATCCGGACTTGAAATTAAAGATATAAAAAAGTACATGGACTGGTGCGTTGAGGGGAACTCCACTCTTCCGCAGAGAAAAGAGATGTTTGAAAAGCAGAGAAAGACCGTTGAAGCGGAAATTGAGCATATGAAAAAAGTGCTTGATATGCTGAACTTCAAGTGCCGGTTCTATGAGCAAGCCATAATTGACGGCGGAGATGAGCGTATAAGGAGTCTGCTCCCCGACAAGCTTCCCGAGGAAATACAGATAGCATACGACAACGCTCACTCCGACCAATGATTTTATTATCGAGGTAAGGCTATGGACACATTATTCTATATGCTATTCTTTGTTGCAGCCTGTATAATCGGCTATTCCCTTATCTCCGGAATAATCGAATGGGACAGAAACAACAAAGCCCCCGTTATATCAGAGGAGGTAAAGGTTGCGGACAAGCGTAAAGTTCGCCACACTCACCACCACAACCACAACGGACACCATCACGTCACCCACAGCACCTCATACTACATGACTTTCAAGGACTTGAGTGGAGAAATTAAAGAGTTCCGTGTATCGAGAGACGACTACGCTACTTACGACGAGGGTGAGCATGGCACGCTGACCTATCAAGGCACACGCTTTCTCGGCTTTGAGAGAAATATTTGAAAATACATATCCTTCCGCACGCTTTTTATGACAACGAAAGTATGCGGGAGGATTTTTTCTGCTCTTTCGCAAAAATAAACAGTATTTTACACAGTGTTCAAATCAGAACAGGTGACAGATAATTGCACTTCCTTATTTTTCTCTGCGGTATTATAATTCAACACAGTTCAAATGTCAACACTGTTTAAATATTGTAAGGAGCAGAGATATATGGAAAACAAAACACTTCCCTGCACCGATAACGGTCATATTATAGAGACCGCCTCTTTAACAAAGGATTACGGATTCGGTCGAGGCGTATTCGATGTCAGCATTCACGTTGACAAAGGAGAGGTATTCGGCTTTCTCGGACCGAACGGAGCAGGAAAATCAACCACCATTCGTCACCTGATGGGCTTTTCAAAACCCGATTCGGGAAGCACAAAGATACTCGGGTACGACACATTCCGCCACTACGACAAGATACTTTCCCATGTCGGATATATTCCGGGAGAGATAGCGTTGCCCGCAGGTCTCACGGGGTGGGAATTTATAAGAATGATGCAGGATATGCAAGGCATTCACAACAAGGAAAGGCTTGACGAAATGCTGTCGCTTTTTGAGCTTGAGGACAATGTTCTGCGTGGAGAGACCAAGAGAATGAGTCTCGGAGTCAAAAGAAAGCTTGCAATCGTGACTGCATTCATGTCTGACCCCGAAGTTCTCATACTTGACGAACCCACAAGCGGACTTGACCCCGTTATGCAGGAAAACTTCATCGCATTCATCCACAACGAAAAGGCACGCGGAAAGACGATACTCCTCTCCAGCCACATTTTCTCGGAGATAGACTCCACCTGCGACAGAATTGCGATAATCAAGGACGGAAAAATAGTCTCCGAATTTATCGCAAACGACTTAAAGCACGCTTCGAGAAAATACTACACAATCGTTTTCGAGAGTCGGTCGGCAAAGGAACGCTTCAGCGAAAAATGCAAAGCTCTCTCCTCATTTATTCGGAATGCGGAGGACGAATACAGCATAGACCTCTCGATAGAGGACAGCGACTTAAACGAGCTTATCGACCTTCTTTCGTGCGAGGGAGTGCATTCGTTCAGCAACAGAAAAGAAACCCTTGAGGATTACTTCATGAAATTCTACAAGGAGGACAAGGATTTCGGAGGTGCATTAAAATGAACGTAATAGAGCTTAACGACCTCACAAAGGACTACGGAAACAATCAGGGTGTTTTTAACCTGAATCTATCTATCGGCGAGGGAGAAATGGTAGGCTATGTAGGCACGAACGGAAGCGGAAAAACAACGACAATTCGCCATATAATGGGATTTTTGAAGCCTACCTCGGGAAAAGCGTCTGTCGGCGGTCTTTCGTCGTGGGAGCATTCGAGCGAGATAGTAAAGCAGATAGGGTACGTTCCCGGTGAGATAGCATTCCCCGACCTCAAAACGGGCATAGATTTTTTAAAATGTCAGGCGGATTTTCTTTCACTGCACGATATGTCGTATGCAAACGAGCTTATCGAGCGTCTTCAGCTTGACCCGAGAGCAAATCTCAAGAGAATGAGCAAGGGAATGAAACAGAAAACGGCTCTTGTTGCGGCACTGATGAACGACTCCCCGATAATCATTCTCGATGAGCCTACAACGGGACTTGACCCTCTTATGCGTGCGACATTCCTCGATATAATTAAGGAAGAACACGCAAAAGGAAAGACGATATTCATGAGCAGTCACAGCTTCGATGAGCTTGAAAAGACCTGCGACAAGGTTGCACTGATAAGCGACGGTCACATTGCCGACGTGTGCGATATGAACAAGCTGAGACACCGCCCCGTCAAGGAATTCAAAATAGAATTTCACACCGCAGAGGACTACAACAGATTCCTCGGTGAGGCATACGAAAAGATACGCTTACAGGAACAATACAATCAGGTGTCGATAAGAATCGGTGCGGACGAAACGGGAAAGCTTCTCGGCGTACTTAAAGGCTACAATGTAAAATTCATTTCCGAGCTGCCGTACACGCTTGAAATGCACTTCAAAAATATATTATTCAGTCAGAAGAAAGGTTGAAATAGGTTAACTAAATGTTCAGCAAGGCTTTATTCAAACAATCCTGCAAGGCAAACGGAACAATGTGGGGCATTATAACCTTTGCGGTATGCTTCATGCTTGCCTGCGTTATGCTAATCTCGGGAAACGGCAACATCGGAGAGGTAAAAAACTCCATTCAGGACACGATAATAACAAAAGAAATAGACTCTCAAATGGAAGAAAGAGCCATTTCCTACTACGCAAATGCGTCAAGCGGTCTTGAAGAATTCGACAATCTGTTTTCGGAAAACGCAAAGGATACTCTCTCCTATCTTGTATGGTGTTCAAATATGCCCACATCGACCGATTTCGAGGATATGTCCGTATACGCTTCCGCTGTCGAAATGTGGCAAGGCTCAGTCCCCACAATGAATACCGATATAGGTCGTGAATATGCTTCTGCCGTAAGCGAATGGATGAACAATATGCCGTCCCAGTCAAGCTATTCCGACCCGAACGAATACCTTTCCGCAGTCGCACTTTGGCAGGAAGAATCCCCCGCAACTCAGGAAAACGCAGTCACCGTTGCTTATGCCGCAGCCTGTGAAGAATTACAGGACAGCATTAAGGCTCAGGCAAAGCAGAACGGATACGCCGACGATTCAACAGAAGCAAACGAAATGCTCGGCAGTGTAATGTACACCTTGAATCCGAACGGACTTTTCAATGATTTCTACGAAGAAAACGGCGAAAACACACCCGATGACTACGATATAATGTCTCTCATAACACACATAAGCGGCGGAGATATTGACTCTTACCTCACATCAAGCGAAAGATGCGACTACCGAGACGACAGAGCCGGTGAGGGTGCGTCTGTATTTCTTGCGGGAAACATCACCGAAAAGGAAAGTGTTGACGCTCTCATGGATGCTCTTTCCGACTATGGTGTAACCCGTGAAAAATATGATTCCTTCGGCTACGACTACGACTCCGTAAAGCACATGGCAAAGACTGCCGTTGTCACCTACTGCGGAAGACTCGACTATGAGCTTTCCGTTCTCTCTGAGCAGTATGAAAACGGTGTAATAGACAGCGAAAGTGCTTATCTCTCCGCAGTGGATGCGAAAAAGGACTCTCTTGCAAGCGATATTTCCGTAAGCTTCCTTTCCACTCTCCCCGAGGAAGTATCGGAGGCTCTCGAAGAAATAGGACAGGCCGACCTTTACACCCTTATAGTAGGCTCGATCTTCTACAAGCTCGCAGGTCTTCTCCTCCCCATCATCTACATGATAATGGCTTCAAACAACCTTATCTCGGGTCAGGTTGACAGCGGTTCCATGGCTTACGTTCTCTCCACCTCGACAAAGAGAAGTACCGTTGTATTCACTCAGGCAGTATATCTCATCGGCTCTCTCCTTGCTATGTTCTCGCTGACTACCGTAACCGGCTGCGTTTGTCTCTCCCTTGTCACCGAGGATATTGAGCTTACCTACGGAAATCTGATTCTTCTCAATGTCGGTGCGTTCCTCGTACTTCTTGCACTTTCCGGACTTTGCTTCTTCACCTCATGCGTGTTCGACAGAAGCAAGCGTTCGATGGCAATAGGCGGCGGTCTTTCGATATTCGCACTTGTTGCCGCAATGCTCGGTCTGTTCGGTAGCCCCGTTATTCCGTCCGTTGTTCGCCTTGACGCACTCAACAACTTCAACTATGCAACGATAATCTCCCTCTTTGACGTAATTTCCATAATAGACGGCACAAACGCTTTCATTTGGAAGTTCGTTATACTCGGTGTAGCCGGAATACTCGGTTACATTGTCGGTTCAATCCGCTTCACAAAGAAGGATCTTCCCCTTTAAAATACAAAAGCTCCTCTGCTTTATCAGTGACTCAAATCACAAGCAAAGGAGTTTTTTATTGTTATTCGGTTATTCCGCTACTTCAAAGTGAAGCACGAAGCTGTCTCCCGTAGAGGAGGGATAACGAGACACATTAAGTCCCGCATTCATGAGTAACGCTCCCGAATATACCTCACCTGTTTCTGTAAGGCGGTAGTATGTGTCGGGTTTCAGTCCCTTGAGACGGATAAAGCGTGCCGGATTGTGACACGAATTTGTAGTTACAACTGTAAGTATCGCGGATGTTTTATCCTCGGATACCATTTCCCATGCGGCATAGTGGTTATTGTCCCACGGATTTACGATTCTGTAGAGGTCACCGTAGTGTATGATGTCGTAATATTTATGGTAATCCTTGACCTGCTCTACTACAAGCTTGCGATCATCCTCACTGAGCTTATTCGGGTCAAGCTCATAGCCGAATGTACCCCACATTGCCACGTTTGCTCTTGTGGTGATGTTTGTACGGCGATTCATGGAAACATGGGCACCCATTGTTGAAGCGGGATAGCAAAGAGATGTACCGAACTGTATCGGAACTCTGTCTATTGCGTTGGTGTTGTCGGAGGTCCATATCTGAGGAGAGTATGCAAGCATAGCAGGGTCAAATCTTCCGCCGCCACCAGAGCAGTTTTCAATGAGAAGGTCGGGAAAATCACGGTTGAGTCTGTCCATTATATCGTATGTGCCGAGTACGAAGCGGTGGAATACCTCCTCGCCGTGTTCATATCCGAGTAATGCACTTCCCACCTCGGTAAGGTTACGGTTGAAGTCCCATTTAAGGTAGTCTATCTTATACTTTCCGAGGACGGACTTCATCTGTGAGTAGATATTGTCACGCACGTCTTCTCTCGACATATCTATAACAAGCTGATGTCTGCCGAGTGAACGGTCTCTTCCCGGAACATGGAGACACCAGTCGGGATGGGCTCTGTAAAGGTCGGAGTCGGGAGAAATCATTTCAGGCTCATACCAGATACCGAACTTCAGACCAAGCTCATTGACACGTCGGATAAGCTCACCGAGACCGCCTTTCAGCTTATCCTCGTTTACGAACCAGTCTCCGAGAGAGCGTCTGTCATCGTTACGAACGCCAAACCAGCCGTCATCCATAACAAGCATTTCTATTCCAAGCTCCTTTGCACGTTCTGCGAAAGAAACAAGCTTTTCGGTATCGAAGTTGAAGTACGCCGCCTCCCAGCTGTTTATGAGTATGGGACGCTTTTCGGTCTTCCATCTTCCTCTGATAAGGTTGTTCATGTAAAGGCGGTGGAAGGTGCGGCTCATTCCTCCGAGACCCTCGTTTGAATATACAAGAACTACCTCGGGAGTTTGGAATTCATCCCCGGGTTCAAGTCTCCAGAGGAAGCCGTCGGGGTTGATACCTACGTTGATTCTTGTGGTTTCGTAGTAATCAACATCGGCTGTAATATCGAAGTTTCCGCTGTATACAAAATTGAAGCCGTATACGTCACCCATATCCTCGTTTGCGGCATTGGCACCGTTTCTCATAAAGGCTGCAAAGGGGTTATGGAAGTGAGAGGACGAACCTCTTACGGAGGATATTGAAATATGACCCTGGTCAAGCGGCTGACGAACCATATTTCTCTCTGAGCAATGTCTTCCGTAGAGGTGGAGCATATCGAAATCCTTTGTGGGGAGAGTTACGCTTGAGGAATATGCCTTTTCAATATCCATCGGCTTATCGGAGGCATTCTTTATTCTCACGGATTTTGTCATTGCACCGTAGTTGTTGAATACAGTATAGATAAGGACAGCCTCAGCACCCGTAACATCGTCTCTTACGTCGATTTCGAGAGTTTCGCATTCACCCTCTTTGTTTTCGTAAAGTGACGGGAGTCCTTTGAGTGCGGGCTTTCCCTTATATATTCTGTGGCTCTTGTAACGGAAGTCTGTGCAGTTGTTTCCGTCTGCATTACGAATTGCAACGGGAGTCTTACGGAAGTCACCCGTACCGAAGCCGGAATACTCAACGGGAGCTACATCGGCTGAAAAATCGTACTTGTCAACGGACGGACTCTGCACGGAGAAGGATGCAAAGCGGGCTCTGAAATAGTAATCTGTAAAGTTAGCGTCGGGAATCTTAGCTCCGTAGTAGTAGTTGAGAAGATAGCCGCCGTCGAACACAGCTATTGCATAAGTTGAAGACAAAGTATCGAGCTTGAATATCTTTTTGTCTTCAAGAAAAGTGATAGGCATAACGCACCTCGTTTTTCAAAAATTAACTTGCTTAATTATGCCACACTCAATCTCGGATTGCAATAGCTTTTTCAAAAAAATATGGCAAATTGTCGAATTCAGTCATTGTTTTTTCTTTAATTTACAGTTTTTTTCACAAAATCATTGATTCTTACTGAATGGTTTGATATAATCCATATAGACAATAAGCTTCGGAGGAAAACGATGAAGGTATATTTTGAAAACGGCACGTTTATTCGAGACGAGTTCTGTTCAATTCGGGAGGAGCATGAGCTTGACGGCATAAAGCTGACTGCGATTCGAGGAGAGTGGAGAGGAAACAAAGCTCTCGACAGTGAATGCGGTGCTGAGATCGGAATAACTCCCGAGGGTGAGTTCACTTACATGGCAAACGTAAGGCATTCGGAGTTCTGGTGTTCGCCAAGGTTCGGTAAAAGCGGCGACTTCACGAATGTCGAGGAATGCCAATATTTCGTGTACCAAAGAGAAAACGGGGTATTCGGAGTAATAGTTCCCGTTGTTTCCGAGGACTACAAATGTATTATCGTCGGCAGGGGTGAAAAGCTCGCCGCCCGTCTGTTCTCATGGAAGGACGGTATGGGTGAATGCGATACTCTTGCCTGCGTTACCGCCGAGGGAGAGGATCCGCTTTATCTTACAAGGCAGTGCGTTCGTCTTGCGGTAAAGCTTCTCGGACGGAATACTCCGCTGAGAGAGGATAAGAGACTGCCCGATGTATTTGAATATCTCGGCTGGTGCAGCTGGGATGCATTCGGGATAAAGGTAAACGAACGTGGTATTACCGAAAAATGCGAGGAATTCAAAAAGAAAAACATCCCCGTAAAATGGATTCTCATTGACGATATGTGGGCGGAGATAACCGAGTTTCCCGGAAAATACCGCAGAAGAAGCGATATGTTCAAGCTGATGCACTCCTCACATATGTACGATTTCGAGGCGGCAAAGGATCGTTTCCCACTCGGTCTTGAACATACTGTAAAAAAGGTGCATTCCTACGGCATGAAGGTCGGAATGTGGCACCCCACCACCGGCTACTGGATGGGACTTGACAAAAACGGAGAGGCTTACAAAAAACTCCGTGACTACACCTACGAGACGCAGGACGGAATGATAATAGGCGACTGGCACGAGGAAAAATCGTTCATGTACTACAACACCATTCATTCGTTCCTTAAAAAATGCGGTGCGGACTTCGTTAAGGTAGACAATCAAAGCATGACAAGACGTTTCTACAAGGGTGAGGAAAGTGTCGGCAAGGTCGCAAGAAGCTGGCACGGCGGTCTTGAAGCCTCGGTGGGTCTGAATTTCGACAACGCAATGATAAACTGCATGGGAATGGCATCGGAGGATATGTGGAGCCGTTCCTACAGCAGTGTCTGTCGTGCAAGCGATGATTTTCAGCCCGAGGACAGAGAATGGTTCTCACGTCATGTGCAGCAGTGTACATACAACAGTCTCTTGCAGGGTCAGTTCTACCTGAGTGACTACGATATGTGGTGGACGGACGACTCGCAGGCTGAGAAAAACAGTCTCCTTCGTGCGGTCTCCGGCGGTCCTATTTATGTAAGTGATGAGCTTGACAGAAGCCGCCGTGAAATTCTCGCCCCTCTTGCGTTTGATGACGGACGTATTCTGAGATGTGACAGAGTCGGAGTACCCACAGCCGACTGCATTACCTGCAACCCCGAAACCTCCCACAGACCCCTGAAAATACAAAATATCTCGGGAGAAGTCGGAGTTATAGCGGCATTCAATATTTCTTCTGACAACTCACAAACTGTCGGAAGTGTATCCGTCTCCGATGTGTCGGGACTCGGCGGTCACAGCGACTACGTTCTTTACGAGCATTTTTCAAAGGAAATGAAAATAATCTCATGCCACGACAAAATCCGCTTCTCACTGGAGTCAAACGATGACTTTAAGCTGTTCCTTATGATTCCATACGAAAACGGCTATGCTCCGATCGGAAGAACGGATAAATTTATCTCCCCTGCCGCAATTGTCGAGCGTTTCGGAGATAATATAAAGCTTTACGAGAACGGAGAGCATGGATATGTAAAGGACGGCAAGCTTTATATAAACAAAATATAACGCATTTCTTGCCTGTTATCGCACATTTTATAGCATAAAACCCACACAAATCAGCTGTTTTTGCATTATACACGGAAACGGCTGATTTTTCTGTTTTCGGAGAACGCAAAAAAATCAAAAAAATCTTAAAAAAATTGAAAAAAGGGGTTGACAAAGAGATTTGACTGTGGTATAATATCATACGTCGGCAGGGGAAAGCAAAAAGCTGAACCGAAAGACAAAAAACAAACGGAAGCATAGCTCAGTTGGGAGAGCATCTGCCTTACAAGCAGAGGGTCATAGGTT
>CAYWFS010000041.1:0-13483 GCA_964457685.1 uncultured Ruminococcus sp.
TACAGAGGAAGATTCCGACTTAACCGCTATGCCGTCCCCTCCCTCTTGTGTTACGGGTATTCCGCGTTCGCTCTCTACTCGTATGCCACCGGCAAATACGCTCGGCATCATGCAAAAGACCATGCTGAGTGCAAGAACAAACGACAGTATGTGCCTGAGTTTTTTCATTGTCTTTCCTCCGTTTCGTTTTCCTTTTCGGGTGTATATTTTCTCACCCTCTTATCGGATAACTCATTGTATCACATCTCTTTCCCAAAATCAAGACAATTCCCGCCGATTTTCGACCCTTTCACTCACTTTTTTTGGAAATTTTCGGTTTTATTTTTCCCCCGCCTCCCATTGACACCGATTAGCTTTTGTGGTAAAATTTCTGTAGTATTTTTTAAGCCGTCTTTTTTATTTTCTTTAATGTTATTTTTTGCGATTGAGAGGCTTCGTTTTTTTACCATGTTTTTCAAAAAAATAAACAAAAATTTCCGTAAACCGATACTCCGTCGGCTTGAACTTTTCGCTATCGACTTCGCCGTCACCGCTCTTGTTTACGCCGCGGTCTGTCTTGTCGTTTTTCTCTGGAAAAGCATTGATTTCAGCCCCGCTCATCTCGTACTCGAGGCCGTGTTTGCAGCCGTATGCTTCGTTATCTTCTCCGCCATATTCGGCATTAATTCCATCGTTTGGCGGTACTCCTCCGAAAAGGATTATATGCATATTTTTGCCGTTTCCTGCCTTTCCGGACTGTTTGCGTCTCTTCTCTCCCGCTTTTTCCTGAGTATCTTCACTTCGTCTCTCTACAGCCTGTTCGCTCTCGTACTTGCTTCCTGTGCCGTTACCTTCTCGAGAATACTGTACAGACTCCTCATTCTCTCAAAGCCGCACGAGTACTCCGAAAACGCAAAAAAACTCCTCATTGTAGGTGCCGGAAACGCAGGCTCCAGAGTCCTCGATGAGCTTCGTCTCTCACCCGAAAGTCAGCTTCTCCCCGTCGGCTTCATTGATGACGATTTCGTGAAGCTCGGTCGCCGTGTGTGCGATGTTCCCGTTCTCGGAACCGTTGCCGATATTCAGTCCGTTTGCGAAAAAAACGAGGTCGATCTCATATATATCGCCATCCCCTCAACCACAAACGAACGCCGTTCTCAGATACTCGGCGAGTGCCTGAAAACAAACTGTGCCGTGAAAACTCTCCCCGCTCTCACTGAGCTTGAAAACAGAAAAAATCTCATCGGAACTCTCCGCGATATAACCCCCGAGGAGCTTCTCGGACGTGAGCCTGTCAAGGTTGCCGATGATAAAATATACAACTTTGTGAATAATAAAACGGTCGCTATAACCGGCGGAGGTGGCTCTATCGGCTCCGAAATATGCCGTCAGATCGCCTCAAATTCCCCGAAAAAAATCATTATCGTGGATGTATACGAAAACAATGCCTACTCCATCCAGCAGGAGCTGAAAAACATCTACGGTGACAAGCTCGACCTCGTTGTGTACATAGCTACCGTATGCGATTATAAGAAAATTAACTCCATATTCGCCGCCGAAAAACCCGATATTATCGTTCATGCCGCCGCTCACAAGCACGTTCCTCTCATGGAAACCGTCCCCGATGAAGCGGTAAAAAACAACGTCTTCGGCACTCTCAACACCGCAAGAGCCGCCATCGCAAACAAGGTCGGAAGAATGGTTCTCATCTCCACAGACAAGGCGGTTAACCCCACAAACATCATGGGTGCGACAAAAAGAGCCTGCGAAATGATAATCCAGTACGCAAATACCCTCTCAAAAGACACTACATTTATGGCGGTAAGATTCGGAAACGTACTCGGCTCAAACGGCTCCGTTATCCCCCTTTTCAAGCAGCAGATTGAACAGAGACACGACGTTACCGTTACAGACCCCGATATAATCCGCTACTTCATGACAATCTCCGAGGCGGCACAGCTCGTTCTTACCGCAGGAGCCATGGCTAAAGGCGGCGAAATCTTCATTCTCGATATGGGTGAGCCTGTAAAAATAGACGACCTTGCGAAAAATCTCATCAGACTCTCCGGACTCACTCTCGGCAAGGATATAAACATCCGCTATACAGGACTCAGACCCGGCGAAAAGCTGTATGAGGAGCTTCTTCTCAGCGAGGAGGGCATATGCAAAACGATGAATGAAAAAATATACATCGGCAAAACCATCCCCATGGACTACTCACGCTTCGAGGATGACCTTCGCGAGCTTTACGATATTGCAGACAGCGGAGACTGTGCGGCGGTTGAGAAAAAGCTTGCGGAAATAGTCCCCACCTTCAAGCGTGCAAACGGAGATCGCCACATTCCAGACAAGGAAAAGCTTCATCCTCAGGCTAAGCCCGAAAAGGTACTTGCGGCAAGCTGATATGTACGATATACACTGCCACCTGCTACCGTTTACGGATGACGGCTCACGTTCCTTTGAAGAATCGCTTATGATGGCATCCGTTGCCGAAAAAAGCGGAACCCACGGAATAATCTGCACCCCTCACGTTTTCTCCGAGAGACCGTACAATCCCGAAAGGCTGATAAAGCTGAAAAATGAGCTTGAACAAAGGCTATGGGAGTCCGGAATAAAGCTTACCCTGCGTCTCGGTCAGGAAATAATGGTCGGAGAAAACTTCAAGGAAATCCCCGCCATGCTGGAATCGAAAAAACTTTACACTCTCTCAGGCTCAAATTATGTCCTTACAGAGTTCCATCCGCACACGGAATATGATATAATAGAAAGAAGAGTGGAATATATCTCCTCTTGCGGCTTTGTTCCGATAATCGCTCACCCCGAAAGATACATTATGTCTCGAAAGAAAGTAAATCTTCTCATGCTGAAATCCTCGGGTGCATTGCTTCAGGTGAATAAAGGAAGCTTGAAGGGTGCGTTCGGCGAAGAAGCAAGAGAACACGCTCACTATATGCTGAGGCATAGAATATGCGACCTAATGGCAAGTGACGCTCACTCGGTAAATGAACGCTCTCCCGTGATGAGTAACGCATACCGTGCAGTATCGGAAATGTATTCGGAAGAATATGCCTCGCTCATAATGTCGAAAAATCCCGAAAGCATAATAAAAAACAGAAAAATCCACCCCTGCGAATATATATAATACAGTTTGGAGACCCAATCGGATGAAGATCCTACGATACAGCGTACTGTTTTTATTTATAGTGACGCTAATTGCGTTTGCGGCATTTAACATAATGCGGATGAACCTCGACCAAACCTATCCCGTAATAACAATAGACGGCGATATTCTCGAAGTAAGCCTCGGTGCAGACCGTGATGAGCTTATCTCGGGTGTACACGCTTACGACGAAAAGGACGGCGACCTCACCGACAAAATAATAATAGAATCAATCTCTCGCTTTACCGAAACGGGAGTATCCGTGGTAAAATATTCGGTGTGCGATAACGATAACCACGCCTCCTCCGCACAGAGAAAGATACGCTACAAGGACTACGAAAGTCCCCGCTTCACTCTCACGGATTCACTTGTATTCGGTGTATCCGAAAACATCTCGATACGCTATATGCTCGGTGCATACGACTGCATTGACGGAGACATCAGCGACAAGGTGATAATAACCGCCCTCGAATACAGCTCTCAGACAGAGGGTACATACTACATCTCCGCAAAGGTAACAAACAGCAAGGGAGACAAAATCTCTCTCCGTCTGCCGATATACATCGAAAATATCGCACTCTCCGCACCCGAGATAACACTTGACAGCTACATGACCTATCTGACGGTCGGAGAAAGCATAGACCTCAACGCAAATCTCATTTCAGCCGTAACAAACGACGGAATCGACATTTCCGACCGTGTTGTTATAGACACAAACATAAACACCTCCGTTCCGGGACAGTATGAGGTTCATTATCGTTGCACCGATGACTACTCAAGGGAGGGTCACAAAATCCTCACCGTTATAGTAGAGGACTGAATCACGTACTGCACATATCGAAAGCCAAAGAACAATAACACAGAGAAGTATAAGGACAAAAATGAATAACAATTCCGAAAACACGCCCTCCCTGCACATAGAGCCGTACAGTCTGCTAAAAGATATTCTGCTTAATCTTTGGGTAGTGGTTCTGTCTGCACTTATAGGAGCTATGGCGGTATTCATCTGGAGTCGCGGAATGTACGTACCACAGTACACAAGCACCGCCACACTTATAGTAAACCTGAAAAATTCCGCTACATATACCTACACAAATCTTTCTTCATCCTCGGAGATTGCCGAAATTTACACGGAGGTACTTGTTCAGCCGATAGTAAAGACCCGTGCCGCAGAATATCTCGGAACGGATTCCTTTGTCGGCAAGGTGTCAAGCTCCGTTCTCAGCGACACGAACATCTTCACCGTCTCAGTTACAACATCTTCTCCCGAGCTTTCTTACAATGAGCTTTGTGCGGTTCTTGAAGTCTATCCGAGTATAGCGGAGTCGATATTCCAGGATTCCGTTGTCGAAACAATGCGATCCCCGAATCTCCCGACATCTCCCTCGAATACCATCGACCAAAGTAAAAGATCCGTTGTCATAGCAGGTCTTTCGCTTTTATCCCTCGCCGCAATCGTGTTTGTCTCCGTAACAAGAGACACGGTAAAGGACGAAGAAGATTTCAGAAACAAGATAGACGCATCTCTTATCGGCTGTGTATCACATCAGAGAAAATATTCTTCCCTCTCCGACCTCATTCATAAAAACAAAAGCTCGCTCCTTATATCCGACCTGCGGACAAGCTTCATGTTCAACGAGGGATACCACAAAATGGCAACTAAGCTTGAGCATTATAAGCGTGTTGACGGAAGTCAGGTATTCATGATAACAAGCGTTGCGGCAAACGAGGGTAAATCCACAACTACCGCAAACCTCGCTCTTTCCCTTGCAAGTCGCGGAAATCGTGTGCTTCTCATAGATATGGACTACAAAAGACCGTCTCTCCACGAGGTTTTCGGTATTCCCCAGCCTACGGGAACCGACTTCACCTCCGTACTGAACGGAAGAATGTCCCCCGAGGGCTTTAACTACACGGAGTATTCGTTCAGAGACACAACGGTATCACTTGCACTCAATTCAAGCAGTCATGAGGATTACGTCCGCTGGATACATTCCCCGACCGTTCCGAATACTCTCGCATACCTCGCACAGAACGAATTTGACTTTATCATAATCGACACTCCTCCCCTTTCCGTATCCGCAGACGTTGCCTCTCTCGGTGAGTTTGCAGACAAAACCATACTTGTTGTAAGAACCGACTGCGACTACACTCCCGATATAAACGATGCAACACTCATATTCAGAGAAGCCGACAACGGAAGTCACTTTGCCGGATGCATACTGAACGATACCCACAGAGAGTTTTCGTTCCTCGGTCAATTCGGCTCTGATGAAGCAGGCGGAGGAAGAGGCTACGGCTCGGCAAACAATTACTACAAATACAACGATCGAGATATTTAGGTAATCAAATGAACGATTTCAAAAATACGTCCAAGCAAATCGAAGAAGAGGATAAAATAGAGCTTCCCGTAAACGCAATACTTTCCGCATTTCTGAAATTCTGGTACGTCACACTGGCTCTTGCACTTCTTTGCGGAGGGGCAATGCTGTACAGAAGCGTATCGAACTTCACACCGCTCTATCGCTCATCCGTTACATTTACAGTGCATACTCAGGAGGTAGGCTCCTCTGGTATCGGAATGACCTCTTATTCCTTCTCATACAACAGAGCAACGGCAAATCAGCTTTCCTCTACCTTCCCGAACATAATAAAAAGTAATATTTTGCAGGATATAATCTGCAATGAGCTTGAAATATCCTATCTTCCCGTAACTCTTTCGGCTTCCTCAGTAAAGGGTACGAATATGTTCACGATAACAGCCGAAGGAAGAGACCCCGAGCTTACCTACGATATTTTACAGTCCGTTATCAGAAACTACCCCGCAGTTGCAGACTATGTTATCGGTAACACCGACCTTGTGATACTCAGTGAACCCGAAGTCGCAACCTCTCCCTCAAACGCAATGAGCTACCGTACTCAGCTGATAAAGGGACTTATCATAGGAGTGTTCCTCGGGTTTTGCTGGTCTGTTGTATATGTTCTGCTCCGTCATACCGTGTCCGGCAGAAACGATATTTCAACAAAGCTCCATCAAAAGTGCGTAAGCGTTCTCCCGAATGTAAAATTCAAGAAATACGGTAAAAACGCAAGCTATGATGTTATAATCACAAATACCCTTGTCAGCGACAGCTATCGTGAGGCCGTTCGTGCTTTCAGAAACAGCGTAATGAAAACCGCACAGACAAACGGCAAGGTCATAATGATAAGCAGTACCGCTCCGTCAGAGGGTAAAACCACGGCTGTAGTAAACCTTGCTCTATCTGCCGCCGCAATGAAGAAAAACGTCCTTATTGTTGACGCAGACCTGAGAAATCCGTCCGTCAGAAAAGCTCTCGGTGCAAAGCCGATTGAAATAGACAACGGTGACAGACAGCTTGTTAAAATCGCAAAGCTCGGTCTTCCGGGAGATATAAGTGTCTCCGTACTCAACTTTAACACCGCTCACTATAAGCTCTGGAACATCGCACGTCACGAAAATCTGCGTTCCATATTCGATGTACTTCGCAAAAATTACGATTACATCTTCGTTGATACTTCACCCATAGGACTTACATCCGAGGCGGCAGTATTCGGAAGCGTTGCGGACAGTGCGTATCTTGTCGTAAAGCAGGACGAGGTGAAAATCTCGAGAATACGCTCGACTATAGAAACAATGCTCTCCTCCGACATAAATCTCGAGGGTTGTGTCCTCAACTATGCGGAAAGCGGTATCGGAAGCTACGGCTATAAAGGCTCTCATTACGGTTATGGCTACGGATACAACAGTAACTACAGCTACAGCGACAAAAATGAACGTAAATAAGCGTTTCATCGACAAAGATGAGCTTACAAAAGCACTTCTTTCATGCGACACCGACTTTCCGATGACCGTCACAGGCTCAAGCATGGCACCTCTCATGAAAGACGGCAGGACAAATGTCATTTTAACAAAGGACTTCACTCCCCAAAAAGGGCGAATACTGCTTTTCAAACGCTATGACGGCTCACTTATCCTGCATAGAGTGCGAAAAATAAAAAAAGACGGCACCCTCATAATGAACGGTGACGCACAAAGCTGGTGTGAAGCTATCTCCGCCGAGCAAGCTCTCGCAGCAGTAAAATATCTCAGCATAGGAAACAAACAGGTGAAATACGACACGCCACTGCTTAGGCTATGGGATAAATTATGGTATCCTACATATCCGATTAGGCGGTGGCTGTTTGGCTTGCACCGAATATTCATCGGAGGCATAAAAATTGTCGGAAAACGAAAAAAATAATCAAACAAACGAAGAAAACAAGCCGCAGAAAAAGCACAAAGCATTAAAAATCGCACTTACGGTAACGGCATCCGTCCTTGCACTTGTCCTTATTCCGTCGGGCATAGTAGTAGGCTCTCTTGTCGTGCAGTATAACAAGCTTGCATACGAAAAGCACAATGTTGTTGAGCGTGAGGACGAATACGTTATGCCGGACTACCCCGAGGTAACGATAGATACATCCGGTGAGTGGGAGGAGGGTGTGGATCTCATTCCCGAAACCTCCTCCGAAGCCGAGCCTGTTTATGAAGCGGATGTAGCGGAAAGTGAGCCTGAACCCGAAGACACCGACACCGAAATCGAAATATCGGAGCCTGTCGAGACAGAGGAAACCTCCGTCACCGTAAGTACAGAACCTCAGGAAACACTCGAAAAGGTGGTAAACACCCCAAGCAATACAACATCCACCGAGATAAAATATAATCCCAATGCGTCATTCGGCACCTCGGAAAACGTGGTCAGCGTGTACGGAAAAACTTCGATATACAAGGTTGCACAAAAGGACCCCGATGTGAAAAATATTCTCATTCTCGGCACGGACTCACGAGATGTAACGCTTGACAGAGGACGCAGTGACGTTACTATGATAGCCTCATATAACTCCAAGGACGGCTCATTAAAGCTTATATCACTTCTCAGAGACTCCCTTGTGCCTATCGAGGGTGTGGGTTGGAACAGAATCAACACCGCATACTTCTACGGCGGAGTCGGACTTGCGATAAACACCGTAAACCAGCTTTACGACCTTGACATACAGGAGTTTATCGTGATAGACTTCGGGGGAGTTAAAAACTTCATCGAATACATAGACGGAGTCGATCTCGAGCTTACCGCAGAAGAAGCGGAGCTGTACAGCATATACACGGGAAGAACCATCGAACCCGGTATGAACCACCTTGACCCATCTCTTGCCCTCACGCATATGAGAAACCGCAGCATAGGAACGGACTTCGGCAGAACAAAGCGTCAGAGAGACACCATTATCGCAGTCGCAAAAAAAATCATGAACGAAAAATCACTCACAGATCTTTACGATATAACAAACTATGCTTTCTCTCTCATAAAGACCAATATTTCCGCCACATCCCTTCTCTCACTTGCAACCTCGGTACTCTCAAACGGTGATTCGCTTTCAATCTCCACCGAAAACGTGCCGTTCAGCGACTCATATCAGTTTGCGTGGTACAACGGAATGTCGATAATCTCGTATGATATATCCTCCGCCGCCACAAGACTTAACAAGTTCATATACGACTGAGCCTAAAGCAAAAAAAGACTCCCGACCTACAAAATCAGGAGTCTTAAATTTTACACAGCGGCGGCTATAAGGTCATCTATCATTTTATGACCCTCGACAGTCGGGTGAATGCCGTCATAGCAAATGTAGTTCTTGTAATTGTGAGACAGCAGGAACGGCGAACGTATATCAATAAGCTCCGCACCGTACTTTTCGGCAAGAGTCTCCGCTGTTCTGTTGTAGTATTCATGCCAGCGGTACAGCATACTTGCGTCTCCCAGCCAGTGAATGATGTTGTCATAGGAGAGATCTCTCGAAATCCAACGTACATACTTCTCGGAATCGAGCGGAACAAGATTGCAGAGCTTCACCCTTGCACCCATCTCGGAAGCATAGCTTATAAGTGAGCCGTATACCTTTGCGAATTTATCGGCAGGCGTGTTCGGCGAAAAATCCCCACTCGGATCTGCGGAAATATCTGCCCAATGAAAATCGCAATCGTTTCCGCCGTACTCGAATATTACGGTAGTGTCGTCTGCGGGTGTGGTGAGCTTCTTCTTAAGCATTGTCTCGCCCATCTCAACCGTGGCACCCATTCGAGAGCTGTTTACTATTTCGTAGCCTCTCTCCTTGAGTGCGGAAAATCTGTCACCGACGACCTTGTGTCTTCCTTCTTCGGGGGAATAATAAACCCCTCTCATTATTGAGTCACCGAAAATTAATAATCGCTTCATTGTTTTCACCTTTGAATTACGTCTTCGTTATGTTATCATTATACCCGTAGCCCGTTTTTTATTCAACCCCCGAAAAGTATACCTCGCTCTACCCGTAGTGAATCCATTCGCAGTAGTCGCTTTTGGGAGTAGAATCCACCTGTAGTAGAGTAGAACTACCCGAAAAAGAGTATTCTATCAACAGTAGAGTTAATTCTTTATATATTTTATATTATTTACATCAATTTTTTATAAGGAGGAGCTTGTCATGGCACACGAGGACATCCCGAAGAATATCGCCAAAAACATAACAGAACTGAGAAAAAGTGCAGGCATGACACAAGCCCGTCTTGCCGAAGAAATAGGTTACTCCGACAAGAGCGTTTCAAAATGGGAAAGAGGAGACGGTGTTCCCGATATAGTCTGTCTGAAAAACATAGCAGACCTTTTCGGAGTCAGCGTTGACTATCTTCTCGAATCAGAGCATACGTCTTCCGCTTCTTCCGTAAGCGTTTCAAGCAATGAACACGGTGACATATCCGACGGCACATATATAATAAACCATGCCGCTATAGTCGGTATCACCCTTGCCGGGGTTTTGATGCTTGCTTCAATAGTGTTCGTTATACTGAAGCTGTGCGGAGTTGTCTCTGCTCTGCCGTTTGTTATATCCGCACCCGTTTTTTCAATCCTCATGATAGTTTTCAATTCCATATGGGGAAAACGCAGTCTGAACTTCTATACCGTATCACTGCTTGTTTTATCGCTTCTTTTCCTGCTCACATATCTGACCTCGGAATGGAGTATAATGCTTCTCTCAATCCCCGCAGAGCTTATCGTGTGGCTCTCCTGCCGTGTCAAAAAAGAGGTAAAGCAGTAAAAATCTTTCACCGTTCCCTCTTGACAAGCGAAAATATATCTGTTATAATATCACCGAACAAACGCAGGGGTGCTGTATAGAGATGTACGGCTGAGATGGCAAATTGCCGAACCCTTTAAACCTGATTCGGATAATACCGGCGTAGGGAGATTTTGTGTTCGGTCTCTTGTACGGATTCGTTCCGTATGACGATTTCCGATGCTATAGTTAAATCTTCCGCACCGTCATAACGATGGATGCGGATTTTTTATTGTTTAGCAATCTGTGTTTGTTTAATTTTTTCGATTTAATTCATCAAAAGGAGTTTTTATGACAAACACAGCCTCAAAAAGAAAAATCGACATTCATCTAATGACGGAATGTGCCTTGATGATAGCATTATCAAGCGTCCTCAGCCTTGTCAAGGTCTATGAAGCACCGTTCGGCGGATCGGTAACTCTTCTCTCCATGGCACCTATCATCGTCCTCTCGATTCACCGCGGAATCATACCCGGTATAACAGCCGGATTTATCCATTCCGTAATCCAGCTTATACTCGGTCTTTCAAGCGTCGCATGGGTTCCCGACCTCCTCGGAAAGACGCTTTGTATAGTTTTCGACTATATTCTTCCCTTTACGCTTCTCGGTCTCGGCGGTATCTTCACAAAGGTACGCTTTTCAAAAAACGAACGCACCAATCGTATCATTCAGGCAGTGGCAGGTGCATTTGCCGTTACTCTCATCCGCTACATCTGTCATATAATCTCGGGTGTTGCGGTTTGGTACTCCCTCGACCTCGAATGGTACGCAGATGACCCCTCACATATCGTAAACCGCTACTCCAAGTGGATGTTCTCCGCAATATATAACGGCTCGTTCATGATTCCCGAAATCATTGAGACCTGTATCGGTGTTCCCGTTATATCCGCCGCAGTCCGCAAAATAATAAAGAAATAACAAAAAATCGACCGTACTTACGGACATTTGTCATCCGTTTGCGGTCGATTATTTTATTTTGAGCGGTATTCGTTCGGCGTCACACCCATAACGTCCTTGAATGCACAGGCAAATTTACTTGCGTTGTCATACCCGAAACGTCCCGCTATCTCCATTATCGTTTCGTCTCCGCTTCTGAGCATTTCCGCCGCCATTTGCATTTTGTGCGTGCGTATGTAGGTGTAAACAGACTCGCCGTATACCATCTTGAAGCTGTTTTTTATCGTTGTTCCAGATACATGGAATATCCCCGACAGCTCATCAAGCGTAATTCTGTCGGAAATATGCTCCGTCAAATACCTACACACGTTTTTCGCAAGGCTTACCTGCTGACGCGGACAGCTTTTCCGTACACTTTCGTCCGTGTTTATATCAAAGGTCGTGAGAAACAGCATAAGCTCCAGCACCTTTACCTTAAAGTACCCATGCTTTAATTCCTCGGGAACATGATAAAGCTCATCGAAAATATGCTCTATTCTCGGACTCGACCGTGCCACAAAAAACGGCTTATCCGCACAGAATTTATCGGCAAGCTCAGACGGTGACACGGTAACATCCGCAAGAAAGCACGACAGACATTTCGGAGTAAGCTCAAGGTCGATTATCACACTTATTCCGTGGTAGTGGTTCAACGGAAATAACGTCTCATATTCGGCATTGTGCGTGTGCATTACCGCAATATCCCCCGGCATAAGATAACAGCTTGAGTCATCGGTTTCGTACTCGAGTCTGCCCTCTCGACAGTGGCTTATCTCAAATATAACGCTCGGTGTCCTACGGCTGATACTGAACTGCGGTGAATGAACATCTCTGTACACAAGCTGTATCCCTTTGAAGACGTTGTAGGCGGTTATAAACGAGTCCTCTACGCTGTCTCCGTGTGAACAGGCATCCGTAAGACGATACACCGTACATAGCTTGTCCCTTGACACTACTTCAATATTGTCTCCGTACATTCCCTTTTCAAGCTCTGTCGCAATAAGAGAGTTTTCTGTGTCACTCATTTTTTTATACTTGCAGAGTATCCTGCCCTTTTCAGTCTCGATATTATAATATCATCCGAAACCTCACGGGAATACGATACCGTAAGCTCACCCTTTGCAAGATCCGCCTGACCCGATAGCCCCTCTATATCGTTTATGACCTCTTCAACTCTGCCCTTGCAGTTTTTACAGTGCATACCCTCGACCGAAAACGTCTTTTTCAGGATAACATTTTTAAGTCGCTTTTTTTTCGGAGTATATCCTCCGCCGCCGCAACAGCCACCCTCACCCTTGAAATGCTTCACAGTTGAATAAACTCCGATCAAGGCAAGTGCCGCAATTATCAGAATTATAATAATATTTTCCATTTCTTCGCCTCAAAGATATGTGTTTATATCGAGCCTTTTCCCCATGACTGCGAGATTTTCCTCCGACAGCTCTCCTATCAACGCACAGATTGCAGTTTCTGCCGTCTTGTCGCATTCACTGTCCGCAAACAAAAGCTCTCTCAGCCGATAATAGTACGTCTCATATACGCTTGCGGTACGCATTCCGTTGTCAGTCAAATATACAAGCCCCTGCGGTTTTTTGCAGATGTAGTTCTTTTCGAGGAATACATCCATCATATTGTGTACCGTAGGTTTCGACAGCTTCAACTCACGTGCAATCTCCGAGCTGAGTATTCCCTTTTCACGATAGATACGCTTTATCGCAAGCAAATATCGCACATGAGCGGCAGTTATCGCTGTATGATTAGCCATCACTAACCTCCATTCTTCAGATAAGGGGATGCGTTTGGCTTTCGCACCCCCTCATTTGAACTTATTTTATTCTATTTGCTATGTCCACAGCCGTTTTTTCGTTTCGCACACTGTTTGGCATACGGACAGCCGACACAGGTAGCTCCACGCTTTTTTTCTCTTACGAGATAGAATATTATCGCCGATGCAATAAGCAGAAGAATCAATATAAGTATTACGTTTATCATTTAATTATTTACCGAGAGCATACTCGACTTTAAGCTTTTTGTTTGTGTTGTGTATAAGTGCTATTATAATGCCGACCATAACGAGAACCGCAACGAGACCTGCAATAGCCGCAACGACATTGAGAGTACCGCCGGTGATTATAGTACCGATCGTGTAAACGAGGTAAGCTACAGTGTAACCGGTAGCAAGCTGGAGACCGATACCGCCCCAAAGCCACTTAGCGGACTTCATTTCGGAGTTCATAGCACCGATAGCGGCAAAGCACG
>CAYWFS010000042.1:0-11400 GCA_964457685.1 uncultured Ruminococcus sp.
AATATCACAATCACAATCTGCGTATTCAGTACCGACTTTAATTCCACCGCATATACAATTTACTTCAGCATCACACGAGCAAGGACCGCTGGAATGAGAATTTGTCGTTGCATAAACGCAAAGAACGGATGTTAAAGCTAATACGGCTGTTGTGGCGATAATAGCAATTCTCCTTTTCATTTTTGTTCCTCCTTGTAGGTTAATAGTATTTGAAAAAACCTAACAATTATATTTATTGAATTGTAAATGAGCGTGTTTTTTGTTTGAGAGTTGCTCAGTCAGCTATATCGTTAATAGATGCTTCTGATATGTCAAATTGGCATCCTGAATGCATTGAGCAAATAGAGTGAGAAATATGTTCGTGAACCCCGGAGAGCCAACTATGACCGCACTCATCACAAATAAGAGTGGTTTTATATTGATTGAAATATATAGTGCAACCATCGTTATAAGGGCAATCTTTATATTCAGTACCGACTTTAATTCCACCACATATGCCGGTGGTAGAAGCACCACACGAACAAGGTCCGGTACTATCATTTGTTGTCGCATAAACGCAAAGGATAGATGTTAAAGCTAATACAGCCGTTGTGGCGATAATTGATAATCTTTTTTTCATTGTAATTCCTCCATTATAATTAATAAACTTGTATTATTTTAAACTTTATCTTTAGTATACAGGGGGAAAAACGTCTTTCACCCCAATATCAGTAGTCCATCGGATTCACCACTTTCTTTATAAATTCGATTTTCTTGGTTGTAGTATATCATAGCTTGGTATATTTGTCAATAATAAGTTTTGCTGTATTGCGATTTTTGTCGTTTTGTACGATTTTAAAAACACCGATTTGTGTGATGTGCTGTGTATTACGGAATTGCGTGTAACTGATATATAAAAAAAGCCGAACTTCATGAATGAAACTCGACTTTTGTTCATTATTTCTCCGAGAAGAAGCCGAACGAACGGAATCTCTCGTACCTTTTATCCTTTAATTCGCTAATAGTCATTCTCGACAGGTTGTAGATGTCCTTGAAGATGATTGCACCCATTCTTTTGCACATTTCATCGAAGTGGTCAAAGTCCTCGGGAATAACATCATCCGCAACGTGGTATCTTCTCATATCCTCTGCCGTGATGTGAAGTGCCTCTGCCGCATCCGCAACTCTGCCTGCATCCTTCCAAAGGATACTTGCACATCCCTCGGGACTGATTACGGAGTAAACGGAATTTTCAAGCATATACACCTTGTCTGCGGCAGCAAGAGCTAATGCACCTCCGCTACCTCCTTCGCCGATTACAATGGAAACTACGGGAGTTGCAAGACCCATCATCTCGAGAATATTCTCGGCAATAGCTTCACCCTGACCTCTTTCCTCGGCATCGGCACCGCAGAAAGCACCCTGAGTATCGACAAAGCATACAACAGGACGGTGGAACTTTTCGGCCTGCTTCATAAGACGGAGAGCTTTTCTGTAGCCCTCGGGTTTCGGACAGCCGAAATTCTTTGCGATTCTTTCGTCAATGTTCGCACCCTTGTCTATAGCAATGTAGGTTACGGGAATATCGTTGAGGAATCCCACACCGGATACTATCGCAGGGTCGTCACCGAAACGTCTGTCTCCGTGAAGCTCAACGCAGTCGGTGAAAATGTTGTTTACATAATCCGCACCGGTAGGTCTTTTGTTACCTCTTGCGGCTCTGAGCTTGTCGTAAGCAGTCATTTACCTTGCTCCTTTCTTAATGCCTTTTGCCGAAGCTCGGTGGATTTTCAGAAGTGTCGCAAGAGTGCTTTTCAGCTCACTTCTCGGTACGATACTGTCGATAAATCCATGCTCAAGCAGAAATTCGGCGGTCTGGAAGTTGGAGGGAAGCTCGGTTTTTGTGGTCTGCTCGACAACTCTGCGTCCTGCAAATCCGATAAGTGCTTTAGGCTCGGTGAGGAGAATGTCACCCTGCATTGCAAAGCTTGCGGTAACACCTCCCGTTGTGGGGTCTGTGAGTACGGTTATGTACACAAGTCCCGCTTCACTGTGCTTTTTGACGGCTCCGCTGACCTTTGCCATCTGCATGAGAGAGATAATACCCTCCTGCATTCTCGCACCGCCCGAAGCTGTGAAGCCTATAACGGGGAGACGCTTTTCGATTGCTGTTTCAAAGGTTTTTGTTATCTTTTCGCCGACAACGGAACCCATGCTCGCCATCATAAAGCGTGAATCCATAACGAATATAGCACATTCCTCGCCGTCTATCTTGGCAGTTCCGCATACGACCGCATCGTTTTCACCGGATGTTGCGGCAGCCTTTTCGAGCTTATCCTTGTATCCGGGGAATTCCATGAAGTCAAGGCTTCTGTACTTCTTGAAAAGCTCCTTGAATGAGCCTTCATCGGTAACCATTGCGATTCTTTCTCTGGCTCCGATTCTCATGTATTTTCCGCAGGTGGGGCATATCATGAAATTGTTTTTCAGCTCGACATCGGTGGATTCGTTACCGCAGGTGGAGCATTTAACCGAAACGGGAGCTGTCTTTCCCGAAAGAACCTGCGAAAGCTTATCTTTTATTGTTTCAAACATTTAAGCCTCCTCGGTTTGAGCGGGTACAAGTGCAAATGAAAACTCCGCTTCAAGAGCAACGTCATCGCCGACATAGCCCGTTCCTTTTACAAAGCAGAACGCACCGACCTTGCGGACAATGGAGCATTCGGTAACAAAGGTATCACCGGGTTTTACTGATTTTTTCCATTTTACATTCTTTATTCCCGAGAAAAGGGGAAGTGCATCGCTACAGGAAATCAAAGCACAAACGGACTGAGCCATTATTTCGCAGAGTATAACCCCGGGAACGATGGGATTGCCCGGAAAATGTCCCTGAACAAACCATTCGTCACCACGGATGTAAGTCTTGCCTACCGCAGTGTTTTCGTCACCCTCTTTAACGGATACCTCGCCTACAAGAAGCATGGGATCTCTGTGAGGGAGACGGGATTTAAGTTCTTCGTGTGTCATAATAAGCCTTTCAGTCCTTTACTGGAGCAAACGCAAGACAAACATTGTGACCGCCGAATCCGAGAGAGCCGGAGAGAGCAAGCTGAATGTCAGCGTCTACGGGAGTATTGGGGGTGTAATCAAGATCGCACTTTTCGTCCTTCTCGGTAAGATTGATAGTCGGGGGAACCTTGCCCTCACGAATAGCAAGTATCGAGGAGATAGCTTCAACAGCTCCTGCCGCACCGAGCATATGACCTGTCATAGACTTGGTGGAGCTTACATGGAGCTTATATGCGTCGTCACCGAATGCCAGCTTGAGAGCGGTGGTTTCGGTAGCGTCGTTGAGCTGTGTACCTGTGCCGTGTGCGTTATAGTAAATCTTATCGGCAGAGGGAGCATTTTCGGGAATAGCAAGGCGGATAGCACGTGCAACCTGTGTACCTGACGGATCGGGGGCGGTAACGTGATGAGCATCACTTGTAGTACCGTAGCCTACGATTTCTGCGAGTATTTCCGCACCTCTTGCCTTAGCGTGTTCATATTCTTCGAGAACAAGGATAGCTGCACCTTCACCCATGATGAATCCGCCTCTGCGTGCGTCAAAGGGAAGAGAAGCGGCATTTTTATCGGTGGAAGCGGAGAGAGCTGTGCAGTTTCCGAATCCCGCAACGGCGAGGGGAGTAATGCAAGCCTCACTGCCTCCGCAAATCATAGCGGTAGCAGAACCGAACATTATTGCACGGTACGCCTCTCCGATGGAGGTAGCGGAAGAAGCACAAGCGGTGGTATGGTCAATGCTCGGACCCTTAGCCTGATACTTAATCGCTATATTTCCTGCCGCAATATTTGCAATCATCTTGGGGATGAACTGAGGAGATACCTTTCTCGGACCTCCTGCAAGCAAAGCTGCGTGTTCCGAGCAGAATGTAACGAATCCGCCGACTCCTGTGCCGACATAAACGCCAAGCTCCTCGGGGTCGATATTTCCTATGATACCGCTCTGCTCAACAGCTTCGGCAGCAGCATATAGAGCGTACTGTACATAAGGGTCGGTCTTTCTGACTGTCGTCTTATCAAGTCTTGAAAGCGGATCGTAATCCTTGAGCTGTGCGGCAAGCTTGAATTTGTAGTCGGTGGTATCAAAGTATGTTATCTCATCAATACCGTTCTTGCCGCTGAAGATGGCTTCACGGTAGGCATCGACTGTATTTCCGACAGGAGATAAGCATCCCATACCGGTTACAACAACACGTCTCATATATAAATAAAATTCCTTTCTCGAATAAATTACATAGCCATGCCGCCGTCACAGCGAATAACTTCACCTGTGATGTAGTCGGACATGGGGGAGGAGAGGAATAGCACGAGATTTGCAACATCCTCTGCCTTGCCCATCTTTTTAAGCGGTATTTTGTCAAGAGCGGTCTTGTCCTCGGCAAATTTTACCGTCATATCTGTTTCAATAAAGCCGGGAGCAACTGCGTTACAGCAAATTCCACGACCTGCAAGCTCACGAGCCGCAGATTTTGTCATTCCGACGATACCTGCTTTTGCCGCAGAGTAGTTTGTCTGACCGGGATTTCCCATGAGACCTGCTACAGAGCTGATATTTACAATCTTACCGCTCTTCTGTTTTGCAAAGAGGGGGTAAACATGACGCATCATATTGAATACACCCTTGAGGTTTACGTCAATAACGTCATCAAAATCGGCTTCCTTCATGGAAAGCATGAGCTTGTCACGGGTAATACCTGCGTTGTTCACAAGAATATCAATGTGACCGAAGTCCTTGACGATCTGAGCAACTGTTTCCGCTGTTTCATCGTAGCTCTGAACACCGCACTTGTAAGCGACGGCACGTCTTCCGAGAGCTTCGATTTCGGCTATTACAGCCTTTGCACTTTCTTCGCTTGAAGCATAGAGAAATGCAATGTCGGCACCGTTTTCGGCAAGCTTGAGACAAACGGCACGTCCGATACCTCTGGAGCCGCCGGTTACGACTGCTACTTTTCCGTTAAGCATGATTTTCCTCCCTCTCAGAGAAGCTCCGAGATAATCTTTTCGATTTCTTCGGGAGTTTCGGCGTGATATGTTTTAGCTGTGGGAACTGTTTTCTGAACGAACTTGCTGAGAGTCTGACCGGGACCGACCTCGATAAATGTGTCGATTCCGTCTTCAGCCATTGCAAGCAGAGTCTTTTCCCAAAGTACGGGGTGGTTTATCTGAGACTGCATTGTTTCAACTACATTTTCGTAAGGAGCGGCAGTCTTGTTTGCGTAAACCTTTGTCTCGGGAGAGCCTATTTCGCATTCTGCAAGGAACTTTCCGAATTCAACGGACGCACTATCCATGAAAGGAGAGTGGAAAGCACCGCTTACTGCGAGAGGAACAACACGACCGCCGGCTTCGGTAAATTCTGCCTTTGCTTCGGCAAGAGCTTCCTTTGTACCCGATACTGTAATCTGACCGGGGCAGTTGTAGTTTACGGGATAGAGATTTGAGTGTGCCTTGCAAATCTTTTCGACTGTTTCGCTGTCAAGCTTGAGAACAGCCGCCATTGCGGTTTCCACGCCGGGGTCTGCACTCATGAATTCTCCACGCTTGCAAACTATGCGGAAACCTTCCATATAATTAAAGGCACCGCCGAAAGAAAGAGCGGAAATTTCGCCGAGTGAGAAGCCTGCAAGAGCGGAAGCTTCAATACCGTACTTTTTAAGGATGATTGCCGCAGAAAGCTCCGCAAGATAAAGAGCGGGCTGTGTCTTTGCGGTTTTCTTTAAGTCATCGGCAGTTCCGTGGAAAGAGATTTCGGTGATTCCGGGGAATATCTTTTCCGCATTTTCGTAAAGCTCACGAACCTCGGGATAAGCCTCGTAAAGCTTTTCACCCATTCCGGGATACTGGGCACCCTGACCGGGGAATATAATTCCTATCATAGCCATTTGGAAGCTCCTTTCAAGAGGTTTTCGGCTTCTATGCAAATTTCAACGATGATTTCCTCGGCAGTCTGTTCCTTGTTAAGCATACCGGAAATCTGACCTGCGAGGAAGCAACCGCCTTCTTTGTCTCCTTCTACAGCCGCTTTTCTGAGGGCACCGACACCGAGAGCTGCAACAGATTCGGGAGTTGCGTCTGCGGAATATTCAAAGGAGGAGAAATTACGGCTGAACTTGTTTTTAAGCTGACGGCAGGTGTTTCCGCCGAATCTTCTGCCTGTTACGATGGTGGCAGTGTCGTTTGCGGAAAGTACAAGCTGCTTGTAGGTTTCGTGAACACCGCATTCCTTAGCGAGGAGGAAACGAGTACCCATCTGAACACCCTCCGCACCGAGCATAAGAGAAGCGGCAATTCCACGACCGTCACCTATACCACCTGCGGCAAGTACGGGAATGGATACGGCGGATGCAACCTGAGGCACGAGAGCCATTGTGGTTATCTCACCGATATGACCGCCGGATTCCTGACCCTCTGCGATAACGGCGGAAGCACCGAAAGATTCGGCACGCTTTGCCATAGCAACGGAGGGAACAACGGGAATTACCTTAATTCCGGCTTCTATCCATTCTTTCATGTATTTTGTGGGGCTTCCGGCACCTGTAGTTACTACCTTTACGCCTTCTTCGACAACTATCTTTGCGGCTTCGTCTGCGTGAGGGCTTTGAAGCATGATATTTACGCCGAAAGGTTTATCGGTGAGAGACTTGGCAATGTTTATCTGTGAACGGATGTAATCACCGTCTGCGTTCATTGCGGAGATGATACCGAGACCACCTGCATTTGATACGGCAGCGGCGAGCTTTCCGTCTGCAATCCAAGCCATTCCACCCTGGAATACGGGATACTTTATGCCGAGAAGCTCTGTGATTCTGGTTTTAAGCATTGTTTTTGCCTGTGAATTAGCCAACGAGAGATTCGATCTTCTTAACGAGGTCGCCTACAGTAGCGATGTCGCTTGTCATTTCGAGTGTGATGGAGAATTCGTCCTCGAGGTTCATAGCAAGCTCTGCAAGGTCGAGAGAGTCGATTCCGAGGTCGGAGAACTTTGTTTCGAGTGTGATGTCGGAAACGGGGCAGTCAATCTTTTCAGCGATGAGTTCAGCAATTTTTTCGAAGTACATAGTGGTATCTCACTTTCTTTTTTAACAAATTATAATTTTTATTTTTATATATCAGAACATTACCAACGGATTATGGAAGCCGCACTTGCGAGTCCTCCGCCGAATGCTGTGAACAGAATAAGGTCGCCTCTTTCGAGCTTGCCTGCACGGTTAAGCTCATCGAGAGCCATAGGAACACTTGCACTGGATGTGTTGCCGTATTCCTGGATATTTACATAGAATTTTTCGAGCGGTATTCCGCTTCTTCTTGATGCCGCATCTATGATTCTGAGGTTAGCCTGATGAGGAACAACGTATTTGATGTCCTCGAGAGAAAGGTTAGCGTCCTCAAGAACCTGCTTAATGTCACGGCTGATGCTGCTTACCGCAAACTTGAATGTTTCCTGACCGTTCATGTAAACGTAGGGTTCACCAAGAGATTCTCCCTTGTAGAAAGGAGACTTTCCGGCAGGAGTTGGAATGCGAATAACCTCGTCACCGCCCTGAACATTAAAGAGGGAAGACAAGTAGTTGTCGCCTTCTTCGAGAACAGCCGCACCGGCACCGTCACCGAATATAACGCAGGTGGAACGGTCATCCCAGTCTATAATACGGCTCATTCTTTCCGCACCGATAACAAGAGCCTTTTTGACCTTGCCTCTTGCGAAATAACCCGCCGCTGTTTCGAGAAGGAAAAGGAACGCCGAGCAAGCCGCACTTATATCGTATGCAAGACAGTGTACACCGAGTGCTTTTTGAACAAGGCAGGAAACGGAGGGGGATACATAATCTCCGCTGACGGTGGACACGAGAATGAGGTCAAGCTCTTCTGCTTTCACTCCGCTGTTTTCAAGTGCCGCCTGTGCCGCTTTAACAGCCATATCCGCAGTTGTTTCATTAACAGAAATGTGTCTTCTCTCGATTCCGACTCTTGTTTTGATCCATTCGTCGTTTGTCTCTACGATTTTGGAAAGGTCGTCGTTTGTTACTATATTTTCCGGAACGTACATACCTGTACCGGCTATGCGAAAGCTCATTGGAATAACTCCTTAGTAGTATTAAAGTCCTTAATCTTTCTCACCCGAGGGAGAGGTGTGAATTGTTGAGAGAGCGGGGACTTTTCCCATGAGAGGGTATCCGCTTTCATCAAATTCTATTTTCTGAATACAGAAATAACGGGGAACACATACGCATTTTTCGTTATGCTCAAGCATTACATGGTATGCACACCAAAGCTCACTTCCGTCAGGAGACTTGAAAAACGAAGCGTGACCCGGACCGAATGTGTCATCTCCGTGTACGAACAGCGGCTCGGGATGCTTTATCCATGAATCCGCAGAGCATAAGCTTCCGCCCTTGTATTCAAGCACACCGAGACAGTAGTCATCAGACCAACAGCCGTTTCCGGAGTAGATTATGAAAAGTCTGCCCTTGCTTTTTACGAAGAACGCACCCTCGTTTATCATACTTCCGCCAACATACGGTGGAACCAACTCCCACGGATATTCGGCATGAGCAATAACCGCACGTTCATCGGAAAGGGTGTAAGGATTTTCGAGTCTGCATATTTCAAGACACTGATTGTACTCCTTTGCAATCTTGGAGTAGCATATGTATTGCTGTCCGTCATCAAGTGTGAGAACGGTCGGGTCGATTGCATACATATCGCAGTCAAGCTTTCCCTTGAAAACAAATCCGTCAAATGGGTCCTCCGACAGCGATTCCATAACGAACAGTCTCTTCTGACCGTCAACACCGTCTATTGAGCCACTGGTGTAGATGTACCATTTTCCATCGGGAGAACGGTGCATTTCGGGTGCCCACACAGAGCCGTATATTCCGTCCTTGTCATTCACACGGAATACAACGAGTGTATCACGGTCTGTGAGAATGTTTGCGGCATGACGACTGCGATAAAGCTCGAGACGGTTGCCGCAGGTGAACAGAGCATAATAGTAGCCCGTTTGAGGGTCATATGTCATAAACGGATCCGGTGCATCGTGCATAGCAAGCGGATTTCTGAATTCTGCCATGATAATATCCTTTCTGAATTTCAAAAATAGAATATATAAACCCATATCGGGTGACATTTTACCGTTTACAATAAGTAAGTGTTGATTTAAACGAAAAGGTTACACGAAAAATGCAAAAAAATCAAAATTTTATATTTTTACAAAATTCTGTTGTATATTTCATGTTTTTGGATTATAATATTAGGTATGTTATTATTTAAGGGGAGGTGGAAAAGTGCCTGTTAACACCCAGACCTTCGAGGATATTTACAGGAATTATTTCAGTCGGGTGTATACTTTTATCTTCCGTATGTGCGGAAACGAGGATGTTGCGGAGGAGCTTACTCAGGAGACGTTTTATCAGGCGTTCCGTTCCTTCTACAAATTCAGAGGTGACAGCGAGCTTTTTACATGGCTTGCTTCTATAGCAAAATTTACATTTTTTACATATTTGCGAAAAAACAAGCGTGAGACCGATCTCTTGAATACCGACCCGTGGAATTCAATGCTGACGGATGACGGCGAGAACGACCCCGAAAGGATAGTGCAAAAAGAGGAAATGTCCGTGGCGGTTCGCAGACTTCTCGATAAATTGCCGCCGAAATACCGTGATGTGGTGGTTCTCAGAATATATGCGGAGCTTCCTTTTTCCGAAATTGCGGAGGCACTTAAAATAAGCGAAAGCTCGGCAAAGGTATTGTTTTTCAGAGCAAAGAAACTCTTGTTGGAGGAAATGAAACATGAAAATCTCGTGTGATATGGCGATAGATCTCATACCGCTTTATAAAGACGGAGCGGCAAGCGATGACAGCAGACATGCCCTTGAAGAGCATCTTGAGTCTTGCAGTGAATGTTCGAGAATATTCAGACGCTATTCTCATGACATATACGGAAGCCCGAAAAGAAGCTATATAGAGCCTACAAAGAGCCTTGAACAGAAGTATACATACATAGCAAATGAGCTGAACAAAAGACATATGACGAATATGATCTCGATGATACTTGCTCTTTCCGTGTCGGTGGGAACGGCAGTGTATCTTTGGCTGAAGTACGAAAAAAACTGAGTATAGCCGAACAAAAAAGTTGTGCCGCATTTTTTCTGTATACGGAAGAATGCGGTTTTGTTTGTTTTGCGTGCGGTAAAAGTCGTATTTTGCAAAAATATAGTATGCAATGCCGAAAATCAACACAGCTTATTTATTTTTCTGTTCCGTTGTGCTATAATCTATACGCTTTATTGCAGAATGACAAATAATCTGACAACAGGGAGGAAAAATGAAAAAAGTTATCAAATATTTGCCCGGTGCGGCGATGGCTCTTGTGATTGCGGCGATTGCAAAGCTGCTTGAAAATCTCGAAGAAGCCGCAGGACTGCATTTCATAGGTGCATCCGTAATCGCACTCTTTATCGGAATGCTCGTCAACGCTTTTTATAAGCCGAACGATATAACAAAGCCGGGTATCAAATTCACATCGAAAAAGATATTGAAGTTTGCGATAATCCTTCTCGGAGCAAGCCTTAATATTACCACGGTTCTTACGGTCGGTAAGTTTTCTCTTGTGGTAATGGTGTTTACTCTTGCAACCTGCTTCGGTCTCGGTGCGTTAATCGGCAAGCTCCTCGGACTTGATTGGAAAACCAGCAGCCTTATAAATGCGGGAACAGGTATATGCGGAGGCTCTGCGATTGCTGCCATAGCTCCCGTTATCGAAGCTACCGATATGGATATTGCATACGGAATGTCCGCTACCTTCCTTTTTGACACCGTGATGGTCGTTGTGTTCCCGATACTCGGAAGACTTCTCGGACTTTCGGATGCCGCTTTCGGTCTTTGGGCAGGAACGGCAGTTAACGATACCTCAAGCGTTGTAGCTACGGGATATGCGTTCAGTGAGGCCGCGGGAGACTTTGCGACAATGGTAAAGCTCACCAGAACACTTTCCATAATCCCCGCAGTTCTCGTGTTTGCGGCTATCAATATTCACATAAAAAAGAAGGCGAATAAGGAAAGCTCCGCAAAGGTTAAGGTAAGCGTGAAGTCTATCTTCCCGTGGTTTATACTTGCGTTCCTCGGAATGTCTCTCCTTGCAAGCTTCGGGGTAATCCCGTCTTCCGTTGCCTCTGTCCTTAAAACCGTAAGTAAATTCCTTATGGTGGCGGCACTTGCGGCTATCGGACTTAACACCGACTTCAAGACTCTTTGCAAATCCGGTGCAAAACCCATGCTTCACGGCTTCATCGTGTCACTTCTTGTGGTTCTCGTAGCCATAGGAGTTGAATATATGCTCGGTATAGCTCCGAA
>CAYWFS010000042.1:11500-12752 GCA_964457685.1 uncultured Ruminococcus sp.
TTTTCGGAGGTAAGCATGATTTTGACCATGTGTGAGCTTAGAGAAAAGGATGTTATCAATATCTGCGACGGAAAAAAGCTCGGGTATATCTGCGATGTCGAAATAGAGGCGGACTGCGGCAGAATCACTGCGATATATGTTTCCGACAGATTCTTTTCGCTGAACGGAAGCAAAAACTGCATAAAACTGAAGTGGGATACCATACGCTGTATAGGAGAAGATACCGTTCTTGCCGATGCCGGAAAAATATGCCGCTCCGAAGAAAGGTGCAGGGAAGAAAAACGCAGAAAAAGCTGGCTGTTTGAATTGTAAACAAAATGTAAAAATGTTGTCGGCTATTGTAATGCGGGAAATAATGTGATATAATGAATCGGTATGCGAGATATTCGCAGAACAATATAACACACATATCGTTTACAGCTCCGCCCGGTGCCAAATTCACGAAGCACAAGGCAGTGATAAAGACTGCGGCGTGTTGTTCGGGTGGACGGGTGAAAAGCCGTGTGGCTTGCGTAATGACCCCGTAAAATTCCGGCGGCGGATATTTGCGATATGGCAGTAAAAACCGAAGGAGGACATTACTATGTCTATCGTTTCAATGAAACAGCTTCTCGAAGCCGGCGTACATTTCGGTCACCACACCAGACGCTGGAACCCTAAGATGTCTGAGTACATCTTCACAGAAAGAAACGGCGTATATATCATCGACCTTAACAAGACCGTTAAGAAGTTCGAAGAAGCTTATATGTTCGTTCGTCAGATCGCTGAAGAAGGCGGAAACGTACTCTTCGTTGGTACAAAGAAGCAGGCTGCTGACACTATCCGTGAAGAAGCAGAGCGTTGCGGTATGTACTACGTTAACGTAAGATGGCTCGGCGGTATGCTCACAAACTACAAGACAATCAAGACATCCATCGAAAGACTCCGTTCTCTCGAAAAGATGCAGGAAGACGGCACATTCGATATGCTTCCCAAGAAGGAAGTTGCCGAACTCCAGAAGGAAATCTACAACCTCGAAAAGAACCTCGGCGGTATCAAGAACATGAAGGGTCTCCCCTCTGCTGTGTTCATTGTTGACCCCAGAAAAGAACACAACTGCGTTCTCGAATGCAAGAAGCTCGGTATCCCGGTAGTTGCTATCGTTGACACCAACTGCGACCCCGATGACGCTGACTACATCATCCCCGGTAACGACGACGCTATCCGCGGTATCAGACTCATCACATCCGTTATCGCAGACGCTGTACTCGAA
>CAYWFS010000043.1:0-6273 GCA_964457685.1 uncultured Ruminococcus sp.
ACCGGAGACAATACAGGAGATAACACCGGCGATAATACCGGAGATAACACCGGAGACAACACCGGAGACAATACCGGAGACAATACAGGAGATAACACCGGCGATAATACCGGAGACAATACCGGTAATATAGGACCTTCCGGAAACGAAAACCAGCTTCCGCTCGGCAGATAAACTCCAATAAAAAAGTCTTATACTCCTAATATGTGAAACACCCCCCAAAAGTTAGACTGAAAATCTAACAAATGGGGGGTGTTTTATTTATGCTGAATTCTTTATGATTATTTTGAATTGAGTCCGCGGTAGTCTTTTGGGATTGCGGCTTTTCCTACACAGAAGCGTCCGTCGTAGCTTTCGAGAAGTACGGGAACAACCTCTCCGACAGCGGAAACGCATCCTGCGGCTTTTGTTTCTATGAAATGCTCGCTGTGACCGGTAGACGAGCCTCCTCGACATTTTTCGGTGAGCATATATACGGGAGAATTTCTGTGAGACTCGATATAGTCGTTTATAAGCTCCGTCTTTATCGTGTTTCCGACTTCCTCGAGACGTGACAGGCGAACCCTCTTTTCATGTTCGTCTATCTGACCTTCCATTACCGCCGCTTCCGTTCCCTCTCTCTTTGAGTACGGGAAAATATGCAGGTGTAAAAATCTCGCCGCACGACAGAACTCGACGGTTTCAAGGAAGTTTTCTTCGGTTTCTGTGGGGAATCCGACTATAATATCCGCCGAAAATGTAGCTTCGGGAAGTGCGGAACGCATTCTTTCTATAGTAGACAGAGCCATATCGGAGTTGTAGCGTCGTCTCATTTTGCGTAATATTTCAGATGAACCGCTTTGAAGTGAAATATGGAAATGCGGCAGAACCTTTTCACGAACTCCGACCTCGGAAAGCACGGAGCAGAAATATTCGCTCATTACGGTAGGCTCAAGAGAACCGAGACCTATGCGTTCGATACCGTCGATTTTTGCCACGTTTCGTATGAGATCCGCAAGTGCGTGTCCGTAAGGCTTTTTGGCGGGAAAGTCAAGTCCGTATGAAGCCGCCTCGATACCCGTGAGTATAACTTCACGACATCCCTGCTTCGAGAGTGATTCTGCCTCTTCAAGCACTAGAGACATTTCCTTTGAACGAACCGGTCCTCTCGCCTTGTTAATAATGCAGTATGAGCAGATGTTATTGCAGCCGTCCTCGATTTTTATGTAGGAGCGTGTGCGGTTCGGCTTTTCCAGCTTCATTTCAACCGAGCTGTAGCTGTCGGGAGGAGTTGTGGCATTCAGAGAGCCGTTCATTTCTCCGCTTGCGATTTTGATTATTATATCCGCAAGAGAGGCTTTACCGCTGTTTCCGCAGATGTACTCCACTCCGTCTATCTTCATGGCTTCGTCGGAGGCTATCTGAGCATAGCAACCGGTCACGCAAACGTGCTTTGAAACCGCGGCGGCTTTTCGTATCATCTGGCGTGATTTTCTGTCGCTTTCTGCCGTTACCGTGCAGGTGTTGATGACGCTGACATCGCATTTTTCACCGAAAGGAACAAGACGTATTCCGCTGTTCTTCAGACCCGACGCTATAACGTCCGATTCGTATTGATTGACACGGCAGCCGAGAGTGAGAATGGCTGCACTTATTTCTGCTTTTTCCATGCTTTATCCTTGAATAAAATAATATACTACTAATTTTACCATGTTCCGAGCATTTTGTAAATAGAGGATTTGCATAAATATATTTTAGGTTAATGCCATGGTTAAATCCGTAAAGCCTATTGAATATTAAGCAAAACGGAGTTATAATTTATGTGAGTGCGATACTTTTCAAAGTCTACTGAAAAAACGGAGGTATATATGGAGCTTAACGGTAACGAAAAAATATTTCTTGAGATAACAGCCGCCGCCATGAACAACAAAGGGATGACGGAGAAAACGGATACCGAGAATATAGATTACCGTGAGCTTTTCGGACTTGCAAAGGAACAGAAGCTGATGCCGTTCGTTTTTGAGTATGTCAGAACACTTCCGCAAGCTGACAGCGAAAAGAATAAAGATTTGTTTTCGTCTGTAAAAAGAAACGTCATTGCTCAGGTTTTGAATCAAACCACACGTTCTATTGATTTTTCTGCCCTCTATCGTAAGCTGCTTGACGCTTCACTGCACCCGATATTGGTAAAGGGACAGATTTGCAGCAGACTGTATCCCTTGAAGTCGCACAGAATCAGTGCGGATGACGATATTTATGTAAGGGATGACGAATTTCTCGCCTGTCACAAGGTCTTGCTTGAAAACGGACTGAAGGTAAAGCTACCCGACGGATACACCGAGGATGACCTTATGAAAGAGGATGAGGTGACGTATATCGACGGTGAGCGTGGACTATATATAGAAATGCACCGCCGACTGTTTGATTCCTCCGAGGACGCACACGATGAGCTTAACGGATTCTTTGCGTATTCACATGACGAGCTTTATACGGTGGACGGATTTTATACCCTTACTCCGCACAAGCATATGCTTTACCTTATTCTTCATGCGTATAAGCATTTTGTGTCTTGCGGTATAGGTCTCAGACAGTTTTACGATATAGGATTCTTTGCAAGAGAGTATGAGTCCGAAATAAATTGGGATAAGCTTTATGACGAGTGCCTGAGTGTTCATGCCGCTACATTTGCAAGAGCCGTTATCAAAATAGCTCATGAAAACTTCGGAATAGAATTTGATACAAGCGGAGTTTGGAAAGACGGAGACATAGACTGTGTTCCGCTTCTTCATGATGTGCTGTGCGGAGGAGTGTACGGCTCAAACGATTATACAAGACTGCATTCCTCAACGGTAACTCTCGGAGCTGTAAGAGCAAGCAGAAAGGGAAAACGGGGAAATTATATCGCAACTCTGTTTCCGAAACGCTCATATATGGAAAAAAGATACCCGTATGTAAAAAAGTACCCCGTGCTTCTTCCTTTGGCATGGGGAAACAGAATTATAGATTACGCAAAGGAAAGTTCAAAAAGCACCGATGACAGTGCGGCAGAGTCTCTCAAGCTTGCCAAGGAAAGAATAGAGCTGATGAAGCTGTACGATATAATCTGAAGTGCGGAAAATAAAAATAAGTCTCGAACAACAGAGACACTATATATCTAAGGAGAAACAAATAATATGAACGCAGCATTCTATACGGAAAACCGTAAAAAGCTTTCTCAGTACCTTGAGGATGGCTCTGTAGTGTTTATCTTTTCCGGCTTTGCTCCCCGTAAGAGAGCGGATGAAGATTACCCTTTCTGTGCAGACCGTAACTTTGTTTACCTCACAGGTATTTCAAGAGACGCAGGACTTGTTTATGCAATGAAAAAGCTCGGCGGAGAGGTAAGCGAAAAGCTCTTCCTGCTTCCTGCCGACATGATGAAGGAAAGATGGACGGGTAGAAGAACCAAGGCGGACGAAGCAGCTCAGATATCCGGCATTAGCGACATTGCATATACCGATGACTTCCGTGAATACAGTGCGGCAGCTCTTTCCGAATGCAAAAAGGTATATGTGGACATTGACGATACCCGTGAAGAAAGAGACTATACCGAGGCTAACAGATTTGGCAGATTCGTAAGCAACGAATACAAGAATATAGAGCTTGCCAACATTCGACCCGCACTTGCCGAGATAAGAACCATAAAGGCCGACTGTGAAATCGAAGCTATGCGTGAAGCCGTTCGTATAACCGGTGAGGGTATCAAGGCTATGATGCACGGTGTTCGTGACGGTATGAAGGAATACGAGATAAAAGGACTTTATGACTCCGCTCTCCTTGCAAACGGTTGCCTTGAGCCTGCATTCCCCTCGATTATTTCCGCAGGTCAGAACAACTTCTGCATACATTATTATTCATACAGCGGAACTGCTCATGACGGCGATATGGTTCTCTGCGATGTCGGTGCTTGCTATGACTACATCGGTTGTGATATTTCAAGAGGATTCCCTTTAAACGGTAAATTCAACGACAAGCAGAGAAAGCTTTATGAAGCCGCATATGCAACCAGCCAGCACCTCTTTGATATAATAAAACCCGGCTACGCAATGGAAGAGGTTGACCGTGAGGCACAGCGTTTCTGCTACAACTATCTTCACGATTACGGACTTGTTGACAGACCCGAGCATATCGGAAAGCTCATGTGGCACGGCGGCTCTCACCATGTAGGCTTTGATACACACGATATAGTTCGCAGACCTGAGCTTGTTGCTCCCGGAATGGTATTCTGTGTTGACATCGGTATCTACTGCGAAGAGTGGGGAATCGGATTCCGTCTCGAGGACAACTGCCTTGTAACTCAAAACGGCTGTGAGAACCTCGGAGTAAACGTACCTCGCACTATCGAAGAAATAGAAAGCGAAATGAGAAAGTAAGCTTATATTTCCCGACATGACCTGATTTTGTTGTGTCGGGATTTTTTTATACGATGAGTGACCGCTCACAAAAATATACGCCCTAAACCTCGATAAATTTCACAAATAATACAGAAAAGTTTAAAAAGCTATTGATTATTGTGCTATATGTGGTGTATAATAAAATATCTCAAATATGTACGAGTGAAATACACTTGATGGGTGGCATTATGAAAAAACGATTTTTCGACAAAGTATGTATGTGTGCGATATTTTTCACACTGATGGTTTCGATGATGTGCTTTTCTTCCTTTGCCGAGGACAGCTCGCCGTTAATGATAGAAGCGGATGCAGTGGCACCGATTTCCGCCGTATATGACTCCGCAAACGAATACGGTATAAGAATAGGTACCGACATTGGCGTATATGAGGGTGACGAGGCATATTATCTTTTTCTGCCGTCTTCCGCAGATATAAGCGATGTAAAGCTACGCTATGACGGAGATAAAAAGCTGTATGACCAAAACGACGGCTCTCTTTACTCAAACGGAGAGATTGTTTCATACGACTGCTCAAACGGAAATATTGACATATTCGAATACGACAGCGAAAAGAATGTGTACTATCGCTATCCTCTTGTCGTTATGCAGGGCGAAAACATCGCTTCTGTATACATCACTCTTGATAACGGTGACGACGGACTCAAGCATATTAACTCATCACACGACGCTGTTGAAAAAGGTCAGATGCTTATGACCGAATCGAACGGAAAAACAGTATATTCCGGTGACTTAAAGAAAATGAAAGGTCACGGACTTACCTCATATCTTGCTACGGGTTCGCTGAATACCAAAAACTCTTACAACATCAATCTCTCAAATAAAGCGGAGCTTATCGAGGGAGCCGGAAAAAGTAAGAAGTGGTGTCTCCTCAAAATAAGAACCTACGATAACTATGACGCAACCGGTGTAAGCTATCCAATGGGGTTCTATATCTTCGATGCACTTGCAGGAAATGACTATTTTAACATTACATCGAGATATGTGAACGTATATATCAACGGTGAATACAGAGGTGTTTATATCCTTACCGAAAGAATGGACATGAAAGGCTCGATTCAGATAACAAATCTCGATGACAGCAATGCCTCCTCTGATCTCAACGGTAATAATGACCAATATACAAAGGTGGACAAAAGCTCAAAGGATGACCCCGCAATTCAGGCGGGAATTGAGTACTACAGCTACGGAAGCCATTCTGAAGCAGCGATGGGGACAGATATAAGCGGCGGTTACGTTCTTGAGATAATGTGCGGAACAATAGGCGAGAGCGGATTCAAAACCAAAAGAGGAATGTATATAAACGTAAAAAGTCCCTCTTATCCGTCAAAGGCAGAGGTGCAGTATATCGCCGAATACGTCCAGAATTTTGAAAACGCACTCTTCTCGGATACAGGCTACAACTCTCTCGGAAAGCATTATTCGGAGTACATCGACATTCCCAGCTACGCTATGCAGGCTCTTACCTACTCATTCTGTCTGAACTGGGAGATATACAGAACAAGTACATATATGTATAAAGACGTTGACGGAAGCCAATATGGAAAAATAACTTTCGGCCCCGTATGGGATTTTGAGACAGGTCCGAGTGTGCTTGAGTACGACAAGACTCTTTTCGGAACAACATTCTCGTATACGGAAAGACAGCAGTATATCTGGTATGAACAATTCTGGAAAAAGGCTGATTTCATGACCTATACCTCCGGACTTAATACCGAGATGAAAAAGGTCATTGAAATACTTGTCGGGGAAAGCGAGGGTAACAGAATATTCTCACTTTCCGCAATGCTCGACAACATAAAAGCGTCTCAGAACATGAACTGGATTCGCTGGTCTCAGTCGGG
>CAYWFS010000043.1:6373-12730 GCA_964457685.1 uncultured Ruminococcus sp.
GCTACAGACGATGGTGTATACTACTGTGCGGTAACGGGAAAAAATAACGCATATTGGGAATGGGCAAGCGGAAGTGTATTCTCTAAGGAAAACATAACCATGTTCACAGACCCGATAAAGGCAAGCGGCGAAAAGAATGATGGAATCACAGTGCTTACTCCGTATGAGCTTGGCGAAGAACCAAAAACAGTACAGGGACTTACAACAGCTTCCGAATATGTCTACATTGAGCCTCAGACAAACGAGGAGCTAAGAGAAACAGACTCTGATGAAGAAAATGTGCTTACGATTACAGCCGAGGACAAGCCGTATATAATTATTTGCGGTATTATATCTCTTGCGTCTGTTGCGGTTGTTTGCATATGCCTTATAAACGGTAAAAAAGGAGGACGTACAAATGCTTAAAAGAATATTTTGTGTACTGCTTCTTGTTTGCATTACAGCCGTTATGACAGTCGGAGCTTTTGCGGCTTATCCTTCATCGGGAAAAATTCCACCCGAGGGTTCTGTACTTCTCGAGGGAAAGATTATCGGCGAAAAAATAGGTTGGGATGGCACGGAAAACACCGGTAGAGCTGCGGCTTGTGACGGAAATATCTACACATACTATGACCCGACACAGGGAATGGACGACAACTGCTATGTCGGAATCAAGCTCAGTGAGAAGTATGTGCTTACCATGGCTTGCATTATGCCGAGAGACGGTCAGCTTGCGAGATATGACGGCGGTATGATACAAGGCTCAGACGACGGAAAAAACTGGACAACGCTTTGGCAGTCAAAATCCGCCGTAGATGAGTTTGAGTGGCAGGTGATAAAGAAATTCAAGAACAACGTCGGCTATACATACTACCGTTATTGGAACGACAGAAATCACGGAGACGTTGCCGAGGTAGAGCTTTACGGTTATGCAGGAACATCCGACGGAATATCGACACTTTCCACACCGATAGTAAGCGTTAAAATAGCGTTTGATACAATGGGAGGAGATGGAAAACCGAGTGAAATCGAAGCCGTATTCGGAGGAACTTATCCGAGCCTTGACTGCACGACAGAAAAAGAGGGATATACATTCGACGGATGGTACACAGCTCCCGTGAACGGTGTTAAGGTAGATGAGGGAAGTCGTATAACCTCCCCCACAGATATAACTCTTTACGCACACTGGACGGAAATTAGTGAAATTAGTGAAGATAATGTAGTTTCTTCGGAGGATGAAGTCCACACGGAGGAGAGTGGCGGCTTCACAAATATACAGTGCATTGCAATGACAGGTGCATTGATATTTGTTCTTTTCGCAGTTGTTGCGGTGGTTACCAAAAAGACAGCAAAAAAATAATAGTTTCGTCGTAAAAACAGACACTTCAAGATACCGACTTTCTCATGAGGTCGAGCCTTGGAGTGTCTTTGCTTTTTTAATACAATGTTAAATAAAAAGTACCGCAAATTAACAATAATTATATTGACATGAATCTACAATGAGTTTATAATTATCTTGCAAAGAAATGTTCATTACTGAATCATTATCTCTTGGAGGAAAAGTATGAATATCTTTTTAAAGTACGCATTTTTATTTTTCATAGGCTCCCTTATCGGATGGGTGATAGAGCTTATATTCAGAAAATACTTTGCACCCGAAAATAAAGAGCATCGCTGGATAAATCCGGGCTTTTGCGTGGGACCGTATCTTCCGCTTTACGGATTCGGACTCTGTCTGCTTTATATGATAGCATCGCTTGAAAAATACAGCATTATAGAAAATACAGTACTTAACAAGCTGCTTCTTTTCTTTATAATGGCGGTCTGCATGACGGTAATAGAGTATATAGCCGGTATTTTCTGCCTTAAAGTGGCTAATGTACGACTTTGGGATTACAGTGAAATGTGGGGAAACATAAACGGTATAATCTGCCCCGTGTTTTCCTGTGCATGGGCGGCTCTCGGTGCGATATATTACTTTTTGATACATCCGAGAATACTTTCCGCACTTACATGGCTGTCGCAGAATCTCGCATTTTCGTTTTTCGTGGGACTGTTTTACGGAGTGTTTATAATAGACGTTGTTTATTCTTCAAATCTCATTATGAAGCTCAAAAAATATGCCGAAGAAAACGAAGTTATCGTCAAATACGAAAGCCTCAAGGTACATATCAAGCAGTTTGAGGAAAGAGCCGCAGTACGTTCACATTTCTTCATTTTTGTACGCTCTGAAGGAATGCTGAACAAGCACCTTTCCGAAATGAAGGAATCATTTGAAAAGAAAAGCGTAAAGCTGAAAAATAAACTGAAGAAAAACTAAAGGGGGAAAATTTTATGCAGGAGATAAAAAAGCCGAAAAAGCCGCTTGTATTTTATTACCTGATAGTTCTTGTAGTCATACTTGTGTTAAATTTGTTTATCACACCTTTTGTATCGCAAAGACAGATACATGATGTGGATTACGGAACATTCATGAAAATGACGGAAGAAGAAAATATCGGTAAGGTAGAGGTTCAGGATAATCAAATACTCTTTACAGATAAAGCCGAGGAGACCATATACAGAACGGGCAAAATGGACGACCCGGGTATGACCGAGAGACTTTATTCTTCGGGTGCGGAGTTCACTCGTGAAATAATCGAGGAAACTTCTCCGCTGTTAAGCTTTATTATGTCATGGGTAATTCCCGTACTCATTTTCTGGGGACTCGGACAGCTGCTCACCAAAAAACTTATGAAGCACGCAGGCGGTCAAAACTCCATGATGTTCAACATGGGTAAAAGCAATGCGAAAATCTATGTCAAGTCCTCCGACGGAATCAAGTTTTCCGATGTTGCTGGAGAGGATGAAGCAAAGGAAAATCTCACCGAAATCGTAGATTATCTCCATAATCCTAAAAAATACGAAGAAATCGGTGCGTCAATGCCCAAGGGTATCCTCCTCGTAGGCCCTCCCGGAACAGGTAAAACAATGCTTGCAAAGGCTGTCGCAGGTGAGGCAAATGTTCCGTTCTTCTCTATGTCAGGCTCGGAGTTTGTCGAAATGTTCGTCGGTATGGGTGCGTCAAAGGTGCGTGACCTTTTCAAACAGGCTAAAGAAAAAGCTCCGTGTATAGTTTTCATAGACGAAATTGACGCTATAGGCGGAAAAAGAGACGGCAGAATAGGCGGAAACGATGAAAGAGAACAGACCCTCAATCAGCTTCTCACCGAAATGGACGGATTTGAGGGTAACACGGGAGTTATCATTCTTGCGGCAACAAACCGTCCCGAAAGCCTTGACCCTGCACTTACAAGACCGGGAAGATTCGACCGCAGAGTGCCTGTTGAGCTTCCCGACCTCAAGGGCAGAGAAGAGATACTCAGAGTCCACGCAAGAAAGGTCAAGCTGGAGAGCGGCATTGATTTCACACATATCGCAAGAATGGCATCCGGTGCTTCAGGTGCGGAGCTTGCAAATATCGTAAATGAAGCCGCACTCAGAGCTATACGAAGTGACAGACAGAGAGTTTCTCAGGCAGACCTTGAAGAAAGCATAGAAGTCGTAATCGCAGGATACCAAAAGAAAAACGCAATTCTCACCGATAACGAAAAAATGATAGTTGCATATCATGAGATAGGTCACGCTCTTGTTGCGGCAATGCAGACAAATTCCGCACCCGTGCAGAAGATAACAATAGTTCCTCGTACTTCGGGGGCACTCGGTTACACAATGCAGGTTGACGAAAAAGAGCATTACCTCATGAGTAAGGAAGAAATAGAAAACAAGATAGCAACTCTCACAGGCGGACGTGCGGCGGAGGAGGTTGCGGTAGGCTCGATTACCACCGGTGCTTCAAACGATATTGAACAGGCTACAAAGCTTGCACGTGCAATGATAACACGCTACGGTATGAGTGAAGATTTCGGAATGGTTGCAATGGAAACGGTAACAAACCAGTATCTCGGCGGTGACACATCACTTTCATGCTCGGTTGAAACTCAGACTGAAATAGACAAAAAGGTTGTTGAACTTGTTAAAAAACAGCATGAAAAAGCACTTTCAATACTCGGTGACAATCGCAGAAAGCTTGATGAGCTTGCACAGTATCTGTATGAGAACGAGACCATAACAGGCGAAGAATTTATGAGAATTTTGAACGCATAAGAGGTCACACGCATATGGGAAAGGTGATTTTCACAAACGAAAAAACGGAGAAGCACAAACAGGAAGAGGTGGAGCTTATTTTGCCCGAGGATAGCTTCATCGGGAAAATGCTTCGTGAAAGCGAAAATCTTCTTGAAACAGCCGAAAAAACAGAAAATGAGCTTGACGAATACTTTGCGGAAATGGTAAACAGTGAGAATATAACCGACGAGGATGTTGAGCTTAGGACTGAAGCCTTGCGAAATGTGTCGTCCAACCTTACGAAAGCAAGCCTTGTTTCCATAGGACTTGAGGATGAAATGCGCTCAAGGTGGCGTGATGTGCAGAAAAGCAAGAAGAAGCGTATCATATCGAGAGCTCCCGCAAACGCAACTATAGATTATCGCGAAAAAAAGACAGACCATTTTGCACAGGGTACTAATTTCTATAAGCTGGCATTGGTTTTCATAATCGGTAGCTTTGTCGGGGTCGTTATTGAGCTTATCTGGTGCCTGCTAAAAAACGGATACCTTGAAAGCAGAGCCGGTCTTGTGTATGGACCTTTCAATATGCTGTACGGTTTCGGTGCCTGTGCATTGACCGTTATTCTGTACGGATTCAGAAACCATTCTCACTGGCTGTCGTTCATCGGCGGTTTTCTCGTGGGAAGTCTTGTCGAATACGGATGCTCATTTGCACAAGAGCTTATTTTCGGCTCACGTTCGTGGGATTACAGCGAAATGCCGTTCAACATAAACGGAAGAATATGCCTGCTTTATTCCATTTTCTGGGGATTTCTCGGGGTGCTGTGGATAAAGAATCTGTATCCCCGTTTATCCGCACTCATATTGAAGATTCCCGATAAAATCGGAAAGACCGTTACATGGCTGCTTGCACTTTTTATGATATTTGACGGTGCCGTGTCTCTCATTGCGGTAACGAGATGGTCTCAAAGACTTGAAAACAAGCCTGCGGACAACTCATTTATCGAGTTTATAGACGAAAGATTCGACAATGAACGCATGGAAAAAATATATGCGAATATGGTTTTCGGTGACGAATAGAAAATAAAAAAATCCTCTGCGGAAGTGAACCGATCCACAAATCGTTAGATTTTGATCTAACTTTTTGGTGGCACATCAAACCGTGGAGGATTTTTTATTTATCTTAATTAATTATACGCCCTGAGCAATCATTGCGTTTACGACCTTGGAGAAGCCTGCGATATTTGCACCGGCAACGTAGTTTCCTTCCATGCCGTACTCACGAGCAGCATCGTCGATATTGTGGTAGATACCGGTCATGATTCCCTTGAGCTTTGCGTCAACCTCTTCGGCGGACCAGCTGAGTCTTTCGCTGTTCTGAGACATTTCGAGACCGCTTGTTGCAACACCGCCCGCATTTGAAGCCTTGCCGCATACAAATACTACGCCGTTTTCCTGGAGATACTTGGTAGCTTCAATAGATGTGGGCATATTCGCACCCTCGCATACATACTTAACACCGTTCTTTACGAGATCCTTTGCATCCTCGAGAAGAAGTTCGTTCTGTGTAGCACAGGGAAGTGCAATGTCACACTTAACAGACCATACACCCTTGCCTTCGTGGTATTCAGCGGAGGGTTTAGCGGCTTTGTATTCGGAAATTCTGCCACGTCTGCCTTCCTTGATTTCCTTGACAAGTGAAAGGTCAATGCCGTCTTTGTCGTAGATCCAGCCTGCGGAGTCACTCATTGTAACGACCTTTGCACCGAGCTGCTGTGCCTTTTCAACTGCGTAGGTTGCTACATTACCTGCACCGGATACGCAAACTGTTTTGCCTTCAAGACCGTCGTTGTGACATCTGAGAAGCTCATCGGTGAGGTAGAGAAGACCGTAGCCTGTTGCCTGAGTGCGAACGAGAGAACCGCCGTAGGAGAGACCCTTACCGGTGAGAACACCTTCGTAAAGACCTGTGAGTCTCTTGTACTGACCGAACATATAACCGATTTCTCTTGCACCTGTACCGATGTCGCCTGCGGGAACGTCTGTGTCAGCACCGATATACTTGTAAAGCTCTGTTATGAAGGACTGGCAGAACGCCATAACTTCACGGTCGCTCTTTCCCTTGGGGTCGAAGTCGGAACCGCCCTTACCTCCACCCATAGGAAGACCTGTAAGGCTGTTTTTGAAGGTCTGCTCAAAGCCGAGGAACTTAATAACGGAGAGGTTTACGGACGGGTGAAGTCTGATACCGCCCTTGTAAGGACCGATA
>CAYWFS010000044.1:0-5842 GCA_964457685.1 uncultured Ruminococcus sp.
TCGTTGACATCATCGACTACGAAGCTTACGAAGCAACTGTAGTAACAAACAACGGCAGAACCGACGACGAAGGCGTTGCATACGACACAGTATACAACATCCAGGAATACCTCGCTGACTACACTCTCGTAGACAAGTACTCCTCCAAGATTCTCGCTAACACAGGCAAGCTCCACAATGAAATCATTGTTAAGCAGGCTGGCACACTCACAACAACATACGTTGACTACGCTAAGACTCCTTTCGCATTCGATTGGAAGACCGGCGATATCCTCGTTGCTAAGAAGGACAATAAGGGTAACTATGTTGCTAAGAAGGACGCTGACGGTAACGTAGTTAAGGTTAACGACAACGTTGTATATGAAGAATACGAAGTTAAGTATCACTATGATGCTGAATTCGATCGTTACTTCGAAATCAAGACAGAAGTAAACAAGGCTGGCGAAACCACAGTTGTTGGTATCGACATTCTTGACGAAAATGATGTTGCAGCTCTTAAGGAAGCTATCGTTAAGGCTTGCACAACAACTGATAGCGTAGATGGCTACGGTGCGGCTACTGTAAACAAGGCTCTCTACTCTACACTCAACTCTTACGAAGACATCGCATACGCTACATACGAAGAATATAACTACGGTTATATGTATTCTACAAACGTATGGTGCGGTGACTGTGGTGCATGGAAGACAGCTCTCCAGCTCGGTGCTAGTGCATACAAGCTCGCTGACTGCAAGCACACAGACGGTGCATGGTGGCAGGATGAATACGCTCCCGTTACTAACGAGGATGGCGATATCGTTCCCGCATTTGTAATCTACGGTTACAACTCCGAAACACAGGAAATCAAGGTTCTCAAGACAATCGAAGCTTACTCTGAAGATCTCGTAGACGCTGACACATACTATGCTACAGGCGTTCTCCGCGGTTACTCCATCTCCAAGGGTTACGTTGTAATCGGCGATGAAAAGATTTACTTCAACGAAGACTTCGGTACATTCGACATTGACAAGGACAACGACAACTACAAGGACGGTGCTTACAAGGCATACCTCTCCAACAAGTTTGACGGTTGGTTCGGTCAGTTCGTAACATACTACGTTCTTGATGGCAAGCTTGTTGAAATCTTCACAGCTGGCACATCTACAAAAAACTACATCGTTGTTGACTCCTACGCAGGTATCTCCAACGACGGTTACATCGTTGTTAACGGTTACTCCACAGACGATCTCAAGTACGACAGATTCAGAATCGCTTCCTACGACGGTTGGGACGAAGGCGACTTCTTCTGGTACGGCTCTCAGATCGACGGCGAATTCGTAAAGGGTAACGTATACAAGATCACATCTTATGATGCTGAAAACGACCTCTACTACGTTTCCGCTATCGGCGAAGTAGCAGAAGATGCTAACGGCACAAAGTACATCACCGGTGTTGAAACATCTGCTAAGACAGCACAGATCACAATCGAAACCGGCTACAGAGTTCTTACACACGATGGTAAGACCACAACAACAAAGGTTAAGTCTTCCGATAAGTACATCATCATCGGCGAAGGCAAGACCGGTTATATGCCTATCGCAGCATTTGAAGGCAAGGCTCGTGATGGTTGGACTATCGACGGTCAGCTTCTCGTTGGCGATAAGGATCACAACACATTCATCTTCGTTAACGCTACAGTTTCCGGCTTCAATGCTGACGCTTGGAGCAACGCAGGTCTCGTTATGATCGTTTCCAACAAGGTTCTTGACAGATTCTACGACGGTGCTGACACAGAAGACTGGTACCTCAACGGTGCTACTGAATACGGCAACGTACTCGCGTTCAACTTCTACACAGGTGCATTTGAATATGTAACTTCTTCCACAAACAAGAAGCCTGCTGTAGGCACAATTTACAAGACTGTTGACGGCGTTCTCCTCGAAACAGTTGAAGCTTATGACTTCGAAACAATTTACACTCTCATGTATCGTACTTACAGCGATGGCGAAAAGAACGATGTAAGAGATGACGCTACAGCTTACTCCACATCTGACTATGTATTCGACAAGGTAACAATCACCAAGGATAACTGGTCTGATAAGAAGCTTAGCAAGTCTTACTTCTCTAAGCACGATGTTAAGGATATCTTCGGTATCACTGCTGCTGCTGACGACCTTGTTAAATCTATCACACCTGTTGAAATCAACTATGATTCCAACGGTGAATTCTCTGGTGTATCTGCATACAACTGGGATAGCTGGACTGCTGACTGCGATAAGTACGGTATCTCATCCGTAGAAGCTTACGCTGTATACGGTATCAACGAAGATGGTACTGTAAATGTTGTTCTCTACATCGATGACAACACAATGTTCGGTTCTATCAAGGCTGAAGACGAAGTTGAAGGTCTTCCTACAACTAACGTAATCGGTGTTACTGAAGACGCTGGTATCAAGGGATTCATTGATGCTGACAAGACAACTGTTACTAAGAATGGTGTTGCTTCTACTGAGTACACTGTAACTTCTATCAAACTCTCTTGGGTTGGCTCTTGCCCTGATAAGGACAATCACTCTACAATTCACAATGCTGGTCTCTACTGGGATATCGAAGGCAAGTGTGATGTTAATGACTGGGGTGTATACGTAAACCAGAACAAGGTTTATGGTGAAGACATCGAGACTTATGACTACGCTTACGAAACAGATTGCGAATACTACAATGAAGCTCATAAGTGTGCTCTCATTAAGTCTTTCGAAGCAGCTGTAAATGGCGTTGAGGTTGTTGAAGACGAAACAACAGTTGTATATGTATTCGTTAACAAGCTCAACACAGAACTCGCAATCAACCTCTCCATCAACGCTAAGGGTGAACTCGTTGCAGCATTTGCTACTAACATCGAACAGGTACTCTTTGGTTCTGTTGCAGATGTAGTTGCTTCCGTAAAGTAATTCATCTTTAAAGTAAACCTTATAAGATAATTTAAAAAAACTCCCGGACCGATTTTCCGGGGGTTTTTTGTTATGTTTAGGTTGACAAAACGTGCTTTTTTGGATATAATATATAGGATAGCGATATTCTCGGTGTGAGAGCACCGTAAAAAGTTGTACTGGCTATGGAACAGGTTAAATATCCATAACTTTCGGCATTTTAAATGGGTGCCTCGCCCGACAACAGGGAGAAATGTTGCAGTCCGTGCGGAGGACTTAACGATATCCGCAACCTAAGTCCCCTTAAATAGAGGACACGGCTGACAACCAGCAGAAAACTCATAATAAATGACCACCGAAATCTTTTGTATGATTAGGTGGTCTTTTTGTTGCGTATTTTTCCGTTTTGTGGTATACTTATAAAAACGGTTTTGGGGGCTTTTTATGAAAATTCTTATGGTTACCATGTCTATGAATATCGGCGGTGCGGAGACTCACATATTCGAGCTGTCCCGTGAGCTTGCTTTGCGTGGGCATTCCGTAACCCTCGTCTCAAACGGCGGTGTCTATGCCGATATGCTTAGCCTTTGCGGTGTGCGTTGCGTAACACTCCCACTCCATAAAAAAGACCCGTCAAGCGTGGCAAAAGCTTACCTCGGCTTGAAAAAGCTTATTTCTTCCGAAAACTTCGATGTCGTCCACGCTCACGCTCGAATCCCCGGCTTCATAATCGGTCTCCTCAACGACACCGTCACAAAAAACGGCAGAAAATTCCGCTTCGTCACCACCGCTCACCTCAATTTCAGCGTGAATCCCATCCTCAGACGTATTTCCCGTTGGGGCGAGCGTGTTATGGCGGTCTCCGATGACATTGCCGACTACCTCACGACCGAATACGGCTACCCCTCCGAAAGAATCTACACCACCATAAACGGTATCGATACCGACAAATTCTCCCCCGACACGGATTATACCCCCGTCCTCGAAAAATATTCCCTCGATAAGGCTCACAAGCGTGTTGTTTACGTCAGCCGACTTGACCCCGACCGCTCCGAGCCTGCATACCGCCTACTCGATATTGCGGACAAGCTCAACCCCGACACGGACGTTATCATAGTCGGCGGAGGTCTCAACTACGATGAGCTAAAGGAGCGTGCCGACAACATCAACAAAAAACTCGGCAGAAATATGGTCACAATGACGGGTGCGGTCAGCAATGTCGAGCTGTACTGTGCCGCCGCCGATGTTTTTATAGGTGTCTCTCGTGCCGCACTTGAAGCTATGTCCGCCTCCCGTCCCGTCATTGTCGCAGGTGGGCAGGGTGCAATCGGCATTTTCGATGAATCAAAAACAAAAATTGCGGTCGAAACCAACTTCTGCTGTCGTGGCTGTGAACCCGAATCCGCCGAAAAACTCCTTGAAGATATAAATACGCTCCTTGAAAACGAAAATCTCCGTAAATCGCAGGGAGACTACAACCGTAGCTTCATAAAAGAGCATTACACCGCCGCTCGTATGGCAGACGACTACCTCGAAATGTACAACGACACTGTCTCATCCCCCGTTCGATTCAAGGGAAGGGCGGACGTTGTGGTGAGCGGCTACTACGGCTTCGGTAACCTCGGAGATGAATCCCTACTTGACGTTATCTCGGCCTCCGTCGCGGAAGAGCTTACGGACGTGAAAATAGCGGCACTCACCAAGAACCCCAAAAAGGACTCCGTTCGCACAGGTCTGAAATGCGTGTCACGATTCAATATCCCGTCCGTTGTGTGCGAGATTGCACGCTCAAAGGCTCTTGTATCGGGTGGCGGTTCACTTCTACAGGATAAAACAAGTAAGCGGAGTCTGCGTTACTATGCTCTGATAATGCGACTTGCCGCCATGCTTCACAAAAAGGTCTACGTCTACGCAAACGGAATCGGACCAATCTGCACCGAAAGCAACAAAAAGCTTACCGGGCGTGTTGTCTCGATGGCAGACGTGATTTCCGTCCGTGATTCCGACTCGAAAAAGGAGCTTGTTTCCCTCGGAGTTGACGAAAGCCGTGTCATAGTCAGTGCCGACCCCGTGTTTCTTATGTCTCCGAGTGCAAAATCCGTCCGCAGTGCCGAAAAAATCACGGATTCTCTTGCAAAGGGGCAAAAGTTCTTTGTCGTTTCCGTTCGCCCGCTCGATGTCGCTACCCCTCAGGCTCCGCTTACCGATGATGATTGCGTTATTATATCGGAGATTGCAAAGGCGACTGCGGAAATAGCGAAAAAATACTCCATGACCCCCATACTTCTCCCCATGCAGACCTCGAGAGATACCTCCGTGTCGGAAAAGCTGCAAAGTGAGCTTCTGGCATACGGGATCCACGCACCGATGTATGCACCCGAAAATGCGGGAGAGCTGTACTGCGTGCTTGAAAAAGCGTCACTTGTTATCGGAATGCGACTCCATGCCGTGATATTCGCTTCCTCCGCCAAAACCCCCGTGATAGGACTGTCCTACGACCCCAAGGTGAGATCGTTCATGCATTACCTCGGTCAGGACTTCACCGTGGATCTCGAGGAGGGCAGAGGAGATTTCGCAGGAGATATGGTAAGCTTTGCCGATACTATCATGAGCCGCCGTGACGAGGTTGCCGCAGAGATAAGCTGTGTCACAAAGGAGCTGAGAGAAAAGGCTCACGGAGACACAATAAGACTCGCAAACCTTCTAAAGTAAAATAAAAAGCATTCCGATTGATTCACCGAACAGTGAAAATCAAATATCGGAATGCTTTTTGCGTTATTTTGTTTCTTTTTTGTCGTCGTAAGATGGAGCGGACTTTTCCGAGAGCTTTTTCGCACGCTCCATTGCCTTTTTCGTCAACTCGTGGAGGTGCATTAGTGCTTCTCCTCCGAGATCCCTTTTCGGCTTTTTCTCGGGTGGGTCATCCTCATCGC
>CAYWFS010000044.1:5942-9177 GCA_964457685.1 uncultured Ruminococcus sp.
GCTTCTCCTCCGAGATCCCTTTTCGGCTTTTTCTCGGGTGGGTCATCCTCATCGCATTCTATCACGATTCCACGGTTTTCGAGACGCTTGTACACGTTTTCACGAAGTAAGGTGTACAGCACGGAGAACAGCGGTATGAACAGTATCATTCCCACAATTCCGCAAACTCCGCCGCCGATTATCACAGCCGTGAACGTCCATATTGCGGGAAGTCCGACAGATCCGCCGACTACACGGGGATAGATAAGGTTGTTTTCGAGCTGCTGAATTATAAGGAACATTATGAGGAACCACACCGCCTTCATCGGGTCGTCGATTATCATCAGCATGATACCGAACGCACAGCCGAGAAAAGCACCGATGTACGGTATTATCGCAGTCGCCGTAATGAGTGACGATATTGCAAGCGGATACGGGAAGCCGAATATGTTCATTGCAACGAAGAACAAAGCACCGAGGATAACCGCTTCAAGGCACTGTCCGCTTATGAAGTTCGAGAACGTCTTTACGGAAAGTGAGCAGATTTCGCATATTTTGTCGGCAACGGACTTTTTTATGAATGCGTATGTCACCTGCTTTGTCTGTCTCAGAAGCTTCTGCTTGTTCGAGAGAATGTATGCCGCGAAAATGACAGATGTAACCGCCGTAAATACACCGCTGATTATGGAGGACGCACCGCTGATTATGGACGAAAGACTGGACGTGAGCGTGTCCACAAGCTGTAATGCGTATTCTGAAAGAGTTTCAAGCACGGCAGTCATGTCAAGAGAGGCAAGCCAGTCCGCAACAGGGTCGGTGTTTATGCCGTATTTTTCAAGCTCTCTGAGCCATTCCACCATCTTCGGTATGCTGACGAGAGCTTTTTGATATATTGCCTTTACGGATTCGGCGAGCTGAGGGAATATCGAGTAGCACAGAACGTATATCAGCAGAATCGCCAGTGCAAAGGTCGATATAAGCGATATGACTTCACAGGTTCTGCGGCGTAGCTTTTTGCCCCTCTTTTCCGCTATTCTTGTGATTAGCTTTTCCAGTGCCATCATCGGTGTGTTGAGTATCAGTGCCACAAGACCGCCGATAAGCAGCGGAGAAAACAGAGAGAACACGGAGCCGATTATCGCCCCAAGCTCACGGATGTGTGTAAGGAGAACGTAAAGTATTATGCCGAATGCAACGAGCTTGACGGCAAGAAAGAATATGCTGTTCGGGGTCAGCCGTTCGTGTTCGGAGGTTCTGTTGTTTTTTTCGTCCATAAAAGCTCCTTATGCCTTTGTCATGTCGTAGTTTGCTCTTTCGCCGCCTATGAATTTCGGACGCACACGAGCCGCCAGAAGACTTGCACAGCCGATTTTGTTGTGTGTCAGACGAACGGGAACCGCTACCTCCTTCAGGTGCATACCTATGAGAGTGCCGCCGATGTCAAGTCCGCAGTCGGCTTTGATATGCTCAAGTGCAACGGGATCCTTTGCGGAATGATATGCTGCCGTTGCGAACGAACCTCCCGCTTTCGGCTGAGGAACTACATTCACCTCGCTGAGAACTCCGCAATTCAGAGCAGCTTCTACAGCTTCACGCTCCACTATAATAGCACGGTTGAGGTGTTCACAGCACTGAGCCGCAACATAGATACCGTATTCATCGCAAGCCGCCTTTATACCTCCGAATATTTCACGGGCGGTGTCGGGGGAGGAGTTTTTACCGATTGTACCTCCGCATACTTCAGATGTGGAGCAACCGATAACTGCGATTCCGCCCTTTTTTACATGGGAAAGCTCAATAAGCTCACGCATTGCTTCATAGGATTCTTCGTAAACAGACATTTTTTTACACTTCCTTTTGTTTTTCGGCATTTCTGCGGCTTCGGAAAAAATCACGGAGTAACGCAACCGATTCTTTTTGATATTTTTCATTTATTTCAACCGCAGGGGAATATCCGAGCGGAAGAGCTTGCATTTTGATTACGGAACCCATAGCACCTGCACGAGCATCCTTTGCGGCAAATACTACCCTCGGAATGCGTGAGTTGATTATGGCTCCGGCACACATGGGACACGGCTCAAGCGTGACGTACAGCGTTACTCCGACAAGCCGCCAACCTCCGAGAGCCTTGCAGGAGTGGTCTATTGCATTGATTTCGGCATGGGAAAGAGCGTTTTTTTCGCCTTCACGACCGTTTCCACCACACGAGATTATAACTCCGTCTCGAACGCATATTGCACCTACGGGAACCTCTCCGTCAAGTGCGGACGAGCGTGCTATATCCATCGCAAGAGACATGAAGTATTCGTCACGTTCGGTGTCGGTCATTTTTGATACCGTATCGCTTCTGTCGGGGGAGAGCATTATCGAGCGTATTGTTTCTTCTCTGTGCGTCATATTTCCTCCTCGACTTCCTTTTCTTCTCTGTCTCTGACTCTAAGCACTACGATTATAATAAGTGCCACCGTTCCCACCGCATAAAATACAAGGTCGATATTGTTCGCAAGAGAGGTGTTGCCGGAAAGAACTGTCGAATATATCAGCGTGCGGAGATTTATAAAGGAATGTGCTGCTGCGGCGAGGTACCATCTTCCGCTTCCCTCAACGAGAAGTCCGAGTACGATACCGCAGAAAAGAGCGTTGAACATTGAGCTTGCCGAGTCGTGATTCAGAGCAAATAACGTAGCCTGAGCAACAGCGGCAAATACAGGGGTAAGAAGTCTAAGCTCACTGTGATAAAGCTTTCTGAATATAAATTCCTCGATAAGCGGATGTATTATAACGAGTGAGACAAAGTAAAGCGGAGTCAGGGGATAAGACGCACCGCTTCCGTCACCTCCGAGAAATGCCGCTACAATGTGCATCAGTCCTATCATCGAGCATACGGCTATAATTGTCATTGTTGTCGAGTTTGCAATATCGCTTTTTTCGAGAGGCTGAACGGGGTCGGCTATCTCATCTGTTCCGACAGGTGTAATATCCTGCGGCATAACATAAAATGCGGCGATACCGACAGCAGAGGAAAGAATAAAAATAAGCAGCTTGTTTAAATATGGGTCAAACAGCTCCCCGGCGAAAATGTTCAGCAGACGGGAGGAGATGAGCATAAGAATAAACGAAGTCAGCGTATGAAGAAGATATGAAATTTTTTTCTTGTACATTGCTACCTCCGTGAAAAATTACAAATCAATCATTATACTGTATTATAGCACACAGAATATTTATTTTCAATTAAGATTGGGTTAAGATTGAATTA
>CAYWFS010000044.1:9277-11848 GCA_964457685.1 uncultured Ruminococcus sp.
GACACCTACGAAAGACAGCTGTATTATTTCCGTTATGATACATGAAATGAGACATATACCCGAAAAAACAAAATCGTTCACGCTTTTGAAACTTATCATGTTTGACTTCATGTGCAATATCTGATATAATATCATGTATTGTCATAATGAAGCTTTAAATTTAAAGGAGTATATATAAATGAAGAAAAACGTAAAGCGTGTCTTTGTCGCAGCTCTTGCCGCAATGCTTGCTTTGTCAGTTACCTCTTGCGGAGAAAAGGACGAATACGCTCCTCCGGCAGGCTATACACTCGCTTCAAACGAGGATGCGGACTACTGCCTGTACGTTCCCGATGATTGGACGGTCGATATGAGTACGGCGGCGGCAGGTGCGTACTATTCCGCTACAGACCCGTCGAGCGTTTCCGTTATGGGTTGGGATCTCGAGCATTACGACACAACTCTCGATGAATGGTGGGAGATAAACAAGACCGACCTTGAGCTTGTGTTTACCGAATTTAACGAAGTATCCGAGGAAAACGCTACCCTCGATGAGCTTTACGCAAAGAAATACACCTACACCGCAAAGCTTGGCGAAAACTCCTACAAGTTCATGCAGGAGGCGGCTATAAAGGACGGCTATGTTTACGTCTTTACTTACACATCCCTCGAGGATTCGTTTGACAGCCACCTCGATGAAGTAGAGGAAATCCTCGGCTACATGGTGATAAAATAATGATATACCTCGATAATTCCGCAACGACAAGACCCTCGGAAACCTCACTCCGTGCGATGAATGAAGCGGCGGCTGTCTGGGGAAACCCGTCATCGGTGTATTCTCTCGGACTCGACTCGAAAAAGCTCCTCGAAGAATGCAGAAGAAAGGTCGCACGCACTTTCGGAATGCAGAAATTCTCGAAGGACGCACTTTGTTTTACCGCAAGCGGAACGGAAGCTAACAATATCGCACTCCTCGGCTGTCACAGAGCAAAGTCACAGCTTGCAAAGGGCAGAGTCGGAACGGTAATCATTTCCGCAGGAGAACATCCCTCGATAGACGAAGGTGCAAAGGTGCTTGAGGGAATGGGTTATACCCTCGAGAGAATTTCCACTCGCGGAGGAGAGCTTGACCTTGCGGAGCTTAAAACCGCACTCGAAACAGCTAAAGAAAACGAGCGTCCCGTAATTTTCGCAGGCTTTATGCTTGTCAATAACGAAACGGGTGCAATCTACGACGTAAAAGGCGGGGCAGAGCTTGTCCGTTCATATTTTCCCGACGCAAACATACATTGTGACGCTGTTCAGGCATATATGAAGCTGAAAACCAATCCGAAAATACTCGGTGTCGATACAATGGCGGTAAGCTCACATAAAATACACGCTCCGAGAGGTGCAGGTGCATTGTATATCTCGGAAAACGTGCTGAAAAGACGTAATATCGCTCCCGTAATGCCCGGCGGTGGTCAGGAAACGGGACTGAGAAGCGGAACCGAAAACCTCTGTGCAATCTCCGCTTTTGCCGCATCAGCCGAAGAAATGTACGCGGATTTTGCAGCACGCACGGAGAAAATACATACCCTCAGAGCAGAGCTTGAAGAGTGTTATCATGCACTTCTCGAGCCTCTCAATGTTACCGTAAATCGCCCGAAAAATGCGATAGACTGCATAATGAACATCTCTCTCCCCTCGATAAGAAGCGAGACCATGCTCAATTACCTCTCCGCAAAAGAGATATTCGTCTCCGCAGGCTCGGCTTGTGCGGCAAACTCAAAGAAGAAAAGCCTTGCACTCGAAGCGTTCGGATGTACGGCAAACGAAATGGACTGTGCAATCAGAATAAGCCTTGACGAAACGAACGATATATCCGACATGAAAGAGGTCTGCCTTGCAATTGCGAGCGGAGTCGGTGAGCTTCAGCGTAAAAGGTGACGTTGACAAAGGTCGAAAACTGTGATATAATAAAAATGCAGATGGGGCTGTCGCGTGCCATGTTGCCGAAAGGTATTGGTGTGAGGAAAGTCCGGGCATCGTAGGGCAGGATAACGGATAACGTCCGCCGAGGGAGACCTCCGGGAAAGTGCAACAGAAATAGACTTCCACGGTTTTACTGTGGTAAAGATGGAAAGGCGAGGTAAGAGCTCACCGGCATGACAGGTAACTGTGTGCAAATGTAAACCCTATCCGATGCAACGCCTTATTCGGGGAAGCTGCTTGATTTTTCGAGCGGTTTCGTGGCTGCCCGTCATATCCCGAAAGGCGGCATAGAGATGTATGGTAACATACATACCAGATAGATGACAGCTGTAATGTAAATTATACAGAACCCGGCTTACAAGTCTGCACTTAAAGAGCTTCCGTGTGAGGCTCTTTTTTGAATCATAAAGCTTTGGAGCCGAATATGAAAACAGAGATAATATTTGAATGTGCCGACTATATAGTTGTATATAAACCGATGGGATATTTATCGGAGGACAAAGAGAGTGAAAAATCCTGCCCTGCCGAAATAAAGGAATATCTCCTCTCATGCGGAAAAAATAACGATGTTTATACCGTGCATAGACTTGACAGAACCACCGACGGACTCATGGTGTA
>CAYWFS010000045.1:0-11441 GCA_964457685.1 uncultured Ruminococcus sp.
AATTTTTTGCTTATTTTGCGGATAGGGAGCTTTTTTTCTTTGAGTATATCATTGCTCCCGTCAGTGCTATGATTGCCGACAGCACTATTATTACGGATGCAAGCACATAGTTTCCGCCGGACAATGCGTCTCCGCTTACGGTTGAAGAAAGAATCAAGGGGAGACGTGCGGTCATTGTGATAATTATAAACGGGATATAGTCTATTTTTGCGAGTGCGACGCAATAGGTGAGGAGGTCTTTCGGAGTTCCGGGGATAAAAAACAGGATGAACATCATTCTGAACATACTTCCGCTGTTTTTAAAGAATTTTATGGATTCAAGCTTGGAGGTCGGGATGAAAAGCTCTACGGCACGTTTTCCGAATTTCCTGATTATAAAGAAAACTATGCTTTGTCCGAGTGCTATACCGACAAATGCGAGCAGACTTCCCATTTTCCAACCGAATGCGTAGCCTGCCGCAATCTCAAACGGCTCTCCCGGGATAAAGGCGGCAAATACCTGAAGTGCGGTCATAAGCACATACACGACACAGCCGACAAATCCGTGGGCTTCGACCCAACCCTTGAATTTTCCGTGGTCTCCCAGCATTTTAATAAACGGTTTTCCGACATATATGAATATCAGTACGAGAAGTGCTATGTAGGCGGTGGCAAATATGACGGCAAGAAGCTTTTTTGCGGTTTTGCTCATTTGTTTTTTTTCACAGGCATTCATTTTTTTCCTCCTATGTTTGTTATCGCAGATAAGTTTGAGATTTTATATTCTTGCGGTTTTTGAGAAAATTGACGGAGGGGTCAGCGTGCGAATATCCTCAAGGTCTCCCGAATATACTACGTTCATTTCGGGTAGAAGAAGAAGATCCGAGGGGTGCATGAGAGATGAGTGCTTCGGCAGCTTTATTCTGCATCCCTCGGCAAGCACCTTTGAGACGAACTGTGAGCAGAAGAAGTGGTTTTTAAATTCGTATTTAATACCGAATTTACACAGAAGAAGTCCGGCAAGGGAATAGCGAAGTCTGCTTCTTCTGAGGAGCATGGAGTTGACGTATTCCTTTGCTTCCCAATATGTACGTTCGTCAACGGTGAAATAGAGCAATGCACAGGGGATTTTGCCTTTATTTTTATAAAATCCTCTATGGATGTCTTCTTCTTTCAGACCTGCCGGGAGGGGAGTTTTCGGATTCAGTCTTGCGAAAGAATACATTCTGTCGAGAGAATCATCGAATGCAAGAGAGGCATGGGTGAACGGCTCATTTGTCGAAAGGCTGATAAGGCGTGATATAAAGGTGTCGGAACGTGTCAGAATGATATATATTTTTTTCGTCATAGTTTAATATCCCGTGTTGTTTGTTTTCATGGAATATTATACTATGACGAAAAAGGAAAATCAATGAGACGGGAATTAAGTATTATGCCGAAACATTAAAATAGGATTAGAAAAATCATTTTTCATCTTTATTTTTTGCGTCTATGACCGATTCTCCGAAGATATACGACACTACGGAGAGGGCGGATGTGACGATTCCCGCTATCTGTGTCCACTCGCTTTCATTCAGTCCGAATGCGGCGGCGACACCCACGACGATTCCGCAGATTGCTGTCCAAAGTTTTCTCGATGACAGCTTTCTTTTCAGTTCTTTCATTGGATTCCTCCTTTCTGTTCGTTTATAAGCTTGAAGACACGATACATAATTACCGCACATTCCTCACGGGTTACGGGGTCTTTGAGTCGCAGATTTCCGTTTCCGTCTCCGAGAAGTATTCCGTTTTGTTTTGCCCATTCTACTCCCTCTTTTGACCAGTCATGGACGGCATTTTTTTCGGGAGTGAAGATGTAGCCTGTTTGATTTGGAATACCGAGGATGGCGGACGGGTCTGTTGGGGTAGAGTTTACTCTTACCTCGAAGTGCAGATGACTTCCGGTTGAGCGGCCTGTAGAACCCTCGATGCCGATTATATCTCCTGCGTTTACTCGGTCTCCCTCCGATACAAGACGCTCGGAAAGATGACAGTAGTAACAGATTTTGTCTTCGGAATTCTGTGAGTCGGACTCACCGGAATTACACTGTACAGAGATGTAGTTCCCCCATTCCGAGGTTTTGTTTGTCGGGTCGGTGATGATTCGTGAACGAAGAACAACTCCGCTTTCGACACAGAGGACGTTTTTTGATTCGAGAGACACGAGGTCAAGTCCGCTGTGGAATGAATATTCGCCGTTTATCGGGTCTGTTCTGTAGCCGTAGCCGCTTGCTATTTTGAATTTTCCGCTGTAGGGCATTGTATTCATGCTTTTTGCTCCTTTCTGCTATGGTTTGGCGTACTTACTCATCTGTTTCGGGAAGTGAGATGATTTTTTCGTAAAGTCCGGTTGCTACATCGTTTCCGTCGAGCATATGATAGGATTCATATATTCTTCGGAGTGCTTCCTTTGCGTAATACGGACATGAGCCGAGCTTTGAATATCGTTCGTGATAGGAAACGATTTCCGCACGCAGCAGACACTGTACTCCTTTTTCGAGTGCTTTGTTCTTTTTGAAATATGTGCTGAGTACGGAAACTATGCTTCCCATGACAAACGGCACTGCCCAAGTGATCAGCTTTTCTATCATATTCTTCCTCCTTTCGTATTTGATTACGGTATGATTATAGCATTTTCGGCTTTTGGCGGTCATCTCGAAAAAGTCTCGGCAAAGTCTCAGCTTTGAGATGGGCGATATAAGCGGATTTTTTCGTTTTTATATTGCTAAAAGGGCGTGAAATATGTTATAATAAGGCTAAGAGAGGTGTATCGCTGTTTTGTGGTGCGATGCGTGTTCATAATTTGGTAATAGTGAGGTAACAGGAAAGTGTCAAAGTGCTATAACTGCGGATGTGATATTGATCCCGAGGATAAAACGAGATTATGCGATAAATGCAAGAAGATAATACTTCCTTTTGTAAAATTCATGGACGCTTCGACCTCATCTGCGGTAAGAAGACTTATACAGAACGAAAGAAATCTCAGAAATGCCGGTGTTACCGATGGTGGTATGGAGTACCTTTTAAAAATATGCGAGGTACACGACAAGAGAAAGCTTCAGGAAAGAGCGGAGAGGGAGGAAAAAAAGTCGGAGGTTGTTTCTCAGCCGCAGCCGGAAGAGGAAAAGTCATATACCGAGCTTGAGCTTCCTATGGATGAGCCTCTTGACCTGATAAGAAAGCCTTACGGAACACTTTTACCTGCAAGTGAAGCGATACTTGCTTTTGTGGGTGCGGGTTTGTTGTTCTATACGGTATATGGCGGAATAAACGGTCAGGGACTTGACATTGCGACATTTATGGGCGGAATAGCGTCTCTTGCGGGGGCATATGTTGCCGATACGGTACGACACATCCGTCATGATGTTGACGAGATAAAGAAAAGGTTCAGATAACACGGGTGTTTTGACTGATTGGGAGCGGTATGCTCCTTTTTTCTTTTATACGGCTTAAAATAAAGTGAAAAGCAGATGAATATTGTCTTTAGCACGGCTGAAATTTTCCGATAATGATTGAAATAACGGTGGAAATGTGCTATAATTACAAATTGAATCAGCACATTACGACTAATCGAAAGGAGTTACCTTAAAATGGGTAATCAACAGAAAACCATGACAGAAAAGAAAAAGTCTGTCTTAACGACTATTTGCGTTATTCTTGCGGTAGTTGTTGTTCTCGGACTTGTTACTTATGCACGTCTTGCGGACAGCGGTATTATTCTCCGTTCCAAGACTGCGGCTGAAAGTGAACACTACGAAGTTACAGGTACCATGATGGCGTACTACTTCAACCAGAACTATCAGAACTACTACAGCTATCTCAGCTATCTCGGTGTTGACACCAGCCAAAAGCTTAAGGATCAGGCTTGTGCATACACAACAGACGGCGGCACATGGTTCGATTATTTTGCCGCTATGACAGAAGATTACGCAACACAGCTCCTCGCTCTTTGTGAAGCCGCAAATGCCGCAGGTGTTTCTCTTACCGAAGAAGAATATGCGGAAATAGATGAGGCTGTCGAACAGCTCAAGACCGCTGCCGAAAGCTACGGTTATTCTTTAAGCCAGTATCTTGCCGCTGTTGTAGGCACAGGTGTAAACGAAAAGGATATAAGAAGCTGCATGGAGCTTACCTATCTTGCTTCCAAGTATTCTACCGAATATCAGAACAGCCTTACCTACACTGACGATGAATACGAAAGCTACTATGCAGACAACACAGCTTCCTTTGACGGTGTTGATTACTATGTATACACTGTAAACTCCACCGATTTCATGGAAAAGGACACTGACGGTAACCCCGTAGGTGAAACTTCCGAAGCTACATCCGCTGCATACGAAGCTGCACAGGAAATTCTCGAAGCCGGCAATGTAGACGAATACATTACTCTCATTCGTGAATTTATGGCAAACGACCTCGGCATGGAAGACGCTGACATTGAAACAGCTGTTGAAAACGCATTCCACAGACACGCTGTAGCTTCCGACATAGCTACCGTATCCGAATGGGCATTCTCCGCTAAGGTTGGCGATGTTTACACAACAGCTGAAGAGGGAGATTCTTCCTACGCTATCTACTGCCTTGCAAAGACCTCTTACAGAGATGAAACCACTACAAGAAACGTAAGACACATTCTTCTCTCCAGCGATGAATACGAGGATGACACTGTAGCACAGGATATCCTCGCACAGCTCAAGGAAGCTGATTTCTCCGAGGAAGCGTTCAACTCTCTTGCCGCTGAATACAGCTACGACACAGGCTCCAGCTCCAACGGCGGTCTTTATGAGAATGTAACTCTCGGTTCTACCACAAATGAATTCAACGCATGGCTCTTTGATGACGCAAGAAAGCCCGGTGACAGCGATGTTGTTCTTTCCTCCGCTTACGGTTGGCACGTTATGTACTATGTAGGTGAAGGTGACTCTTGCTCCTGGAAGGAAGAAGCAGAGGGTGAGATGATCGAAAGAGACTACAACGCTATGCTTGAGGAATACTCCGAAGGTGTTACCACAAACATTGCGGCTATCGACAGCCTCGAGGTTTAATTTTTAACAACGAAAACTGCTTGTACGATTTGTGCAGGCGGTTTTTTTATGCAAAAGAAAAACGGTACGACCTTTGATTTGCCATTCCAATCGTCAGTTTTTTACTCTGACTTTCGGAGGCTGCTCAGGCTATACCGTTTTTTTGTTATTTTTATTCGACTTTTAGTCTGCTTTTATTCGACTGTCGGGGGAACCCAGCCGTATTTATATGTATTTGACTTTGTGGAGCATACATAATTTGCGGCATTGATGAGGACTTTCTGAATCTCTTTATTGTGATAGGTCGGAACCGATTCGTGACCGGGACGGAAGTAGAATATCTTACCTCTGCCTCTCTTATACACGCAACCGCTACGGAATACTTCGCCGCCTGTGAACCAGCTGATAAAGAGAAGCTCATCGGGGGCGGGTACTCTGAAATGTTCGCCGTAGGTTTCCTCATGCTCGAGAATTATCTTTTCGTCGATTCCCTCTGTGATGGGGTGTCCCTGTTCTATTACCCAAAGGATTTCTTTGTCGCCCGATTCTCTCCATTTGAGGTCTCCGGAGGGGGTGCCGCAGAGTCTCTGGAATACTTTTGAAGCATGACCTGAGTGGAGTACAACAAGTCCCATTCCTTCGTATACATGGCGGCATACTCTTTCAACTACTGCATCGGGTACATCTCCGTGTCTCATGTGTCCCCACCAGAAAAGAACATCGGTGTCGTTAAGAACTTCTTCGGTAAGTCCGCATTCGGGATCATCGAGGGTGGCGGTTCTTACGTTTGTATAGCCTGCTTCCTCGAGAAAACGCTTGATGCACATATGTATACCATCGGGGTATATAGCTTTTACGCAGTCATCTGTTTTTTCGTGAGCAAACTCATTCCATATGGTGATATTCATACTAAACCTCCGTAAACGGAATAAATTATTTTGGTAGCTTTATTTTAACACACACTTATCTGAAAAGCAATCCTTTATTGAGTAGTTTTTCACAAAAATCTTACGACAGCTGGGCATTATGCAGAGAATAATAGAAGCCTTTTTGTGCCATGAGTGAGTTATGGTCTCCTTTTTCGATTACACGACCGTCTTTCAGAACGAATATAATATCCGCATTTCTGACGGTGGATAGGCGGTGTGCTATGACTATGGACGTTCTGTTTTGCATAAGCTCATTCATTGCACGCTGAATACGCATTTCCGTCATGCTGTCTACGTTTGAGGTGGCTTCGTCGAGAATCAAGATGGGGGAATCGGATATCATTGCTCGGGCGATGGTGATGAGCTGTTTCTGACCCTTTGATATATTAATTCCCTCGTCGGTGAGCAGGGTATCGTAGCTACTCGGAAGTCCGCTTATGAAGGAGTGTATTCCTGCGGCTTTTGCGGCTTTTTCGATTTCGGCTCGGGTTACTTCTCGTTCGGTTCCGTAGGCGATGTTCTCCGCTATTGTTCCGCTGAATAACCATGTATCCTGTAGAACCATTGTATATGCACGTCTCAGGCTTTTTCTTGAGGAATTTGCAATATCGCAGTTTTCGAGGAGGATTCTACCCGAATTTTGGTCGTAGAATCGCATAAGCAGGTTGATTATTGTGGTTTTTCCCGCACCTGTCGGACCTACTATTGCGGCGGTCATACCGGGTTTTATATTCATTACAAGGTCGTGGATGACTTCATGCTCCTCTGTATAACCGAAGCTTACGTTTTCGAGGTCTACCTTACCGCTTACGAAAACTCCGCCGTCTGTTTTGCTTTTTGTAAATACCTTGCAGTTTTCGCGGTCGGGGGATTCTTCTTCCTCATCGAGAAGCTTGAATACACGCTCGGCGGCTGCTGCTGCGGATTGAAGCTCGTTCAGAATATTGGCGGTTTCGTTTATGGGACCGCTGAATTTTCTGGAATATAATACGTAGGAGGAAACATCTCCTATCGAAATCATTCCTCCGAGGTAGAGAAGTGAGCCGAATACGGAAACAAGTGTCAGGGATATATTATTTATGAAGTTTACGGTGGGTCCCACAAGAGTTCCGTGGTAGTCTGCGTTATAATATGCGTCTGCGGCGACTTTGTTTTTTGCGGCGAAACGCTCTATCATAGTCTGCTCTCTGCTGTATGCACGGACTGTTTTCTGACCGTTCAGGCATTCTTCGGCATATCCGTTGAGTTCGCCGAGTTTACCGCTTCTTGCACGGAAAAGAGGACGGAATTTGTTTGCCATTTTTCCTGTGGTGATTATGGAAAGCGGAACTGTGACGGCGAAAACAAGGCACAGCTTAGGTGAAATTGCTATCATCATTGCAAGAGAGCCTGCGACAGTAACTACACTTGACGCTATTTGAACAAGGTCTGTTGAGAGGGTGGAGTTTATTGTGTCGATGTCGTAGGATATTCTCGAAATTATATCTCCCGTTTGGTTTTTATCGAAATATCCGATTTTCATTCGCATGAGCTTTGAGAAGATGTCATCTCTCATATTTTTGACTATTCCGCGGGAAAGATTGATCATTACGACCTGTAGCAGGTATGCAAGGATTGCGGAGGCGGCATATGCTATGACCATAAGCACGCATTTTCTGAATACGGTATCGAAGTCTGCGTTTCCTTTGCCGATTCCTATAGCATCTATTGCTTCTCCCGAGAGTTTGGGACCGATAAGAGAAAGAATATTTGAAAGAATCGAGATGAGTATTGCGGCGATATATCCCCATTTAAAGCGTGACATATATTTGCCGAGTCTCAGCAGGACTTTCAGCCTTTTCTTCGGCATATTTCCGACTATTACATCCTCGGGACGAGTTACCTTTATTCCTTTATTCAAGTAAAGCACCTCCCATCTGTGATTCGCTTATTTCTTTATACAGTTCGCAGGAGGACATGAGTGTTTCGTGAGTTCCGCTTCCTGTTACACGACCGTCTTCGATAACGAGGATAAGGTCTGCGTGTTTTATTGAGGAGATTCGTTGTGCTACGATTACGGATGTCGTTTCTCCGCTGTAATTTTTGCGGATAGCCTGTCTCAGCTTTGCGTCCGTTGCGTAGTCTAAGGCACTTGATGAGTCATCGAGGACGAGTATCTCCGGTTTTGTTGCCAATGCACGGCTGAGGATAACTCTTTGCTTCTGTCCGCCGGAGAGGTTTGCACCTTTTATCGACAGCTCAAAATCAAGTCCGCCCGGCTTTTGGCTTACAAATTCCGCCGCCTGTGCGTTTTCGATTCCGTACATCAACTCTTCGTCACTGATAGAGCGTCCGAATGCGATATTTGTTCGGAGTGAATCGGCGAAGAGAAAGTCGTTTTGGAATGCCGCACCGAATTTTAGGGATATTTCTTCACGGCTCATGGAACGTATATCCTTGCCGTCGAGAAGTATTCTTCCGCTGTCTACGTCATATTGTCTCATCAGAAGTGCGATAATGGTGGTTTTTCCCGCACCTGTTGGACCGATTATGCCGAGAGTTTCGTTTTCATACAGTTTAAAGGAGACGTTTTCGAGGTCATTTTTGATTCCGTTATATGAAAACGAGACGTTCTCAAACTCTATTTTTGGGATTCGTTCGCCGAAGTCGTAAGTTTTGCCTTTGTATGACGGGTCGGGTTCCATATCCTGCGGTGTATCGAGAACCTCTCCTATTCTGTTTGCGGAGGCTATACCCTTTGAGAAGTTGACAAATACTCTTGTGATGCTCATGAGTGCGTTGAGGATTATGGTGAAATAAGATGTGAATGCGATTATTTTTCCCGTTTCGGAAACTCCCGCATTGACACGGTATGCACCGACCGCTATTACTGCGACAAGTCCGAGGTTTAAGAAGAGGTTCATGAGAGGGCTTGTCAGTCCCATTGTGAGTGCGGCTTTTTTCTCTGCCTTATTAAGCTCGAGATTTGCGTTGCTGAAGCGGACTTTTTCGGAGTCTTCCTTTCCGAGGGCTTTGATTATTCTTATGCCCTGGGTATTTTCTCTGACTACTCTTGTCATGTTATCCGTTTCTTTTTGCTGTAGAGTGTAAAGCGGTACTCCGTTTTTGGTGATAAAGTAAACTGCGGTGACTATGAACGGCATTACGGCTATAAGCACAAGTGTAAGCACCGGTTCGAGAGTAAACGCTATTGTTACGCCGCCGATTAGGAGAAGTGGGGCTCTGACTCCGATGCGCTGCATCATACCTACCATTTGATGGATGTTATAGGTGTCGGAGGTCAGTCTTGATTCGAGAGATGGAATGGTAAACTCATCAAGCTGACGTGCGGACAGATAGGATATACGGGAGAAAAGGTCGTTTCTGATTTTTTCTGTCGTATTTCTTGCCACGAGAGCCGCCATTCTGTTAGCCGTAACATTTCCGACTATTGCGAGGATGGCACACACTACCATTATACCGCCTGTCAGGAGTATGTTTTTTACGGAGCCTGTCGGGACTATGTCGTCTATTATTATCGAAAGAAGCATCGGCAGGAAAAGATCCATTACAGTTCCGCCGAACTTTATGACAAATCCGACAAGCATTCGCCCGAGGAAGGGTTTGATATATTTTAGGATATATTTCAAAACGCACTGCCTTTCTGATTTTTAAAAATATTTTATCTGAATTTAATTATATCACAGATATGCGGTGTTGTGCATGGGCAAATGTGAAATAATGCGAAAAAAGTCCCTTGCCGTCGTGAACCTACCTTACAATCGTCAGATTTTTGAGGGACGGTTCTTTTTTTGACAGGGGACTTTTTCGTGTGGGTTTACTAAGTTTTATCTGTGGAAGAGTTTATTTGATTCGTATACGGGTTCGCAGGTCAGGTTCAGTCCGAGCTTACGGAATGTATCTGTATCTATCTGAGAAACGATGACGCTGGAATGTGCTTCACAGCCGGAGAGCTTGGGCAGGCATTCGAGTGCGGCTTTTGCGTTTTCGTCCGTTGTTGCGGAAATTGCGAGAGCCATGAGAATTTCGTCTGTGTGAAGTCTGGGGTTATGTGAGCCGAAGCTTTCCATTTTCAGACGGCAGATAGGCTCAATGACGGAGGGAGAGATGAGATGTGCGGCATCTTCGACTCCCGCAAGTGCTTTAAGGGCATTGAGAAGTACGGCAGAGCATGAACCGAGAAGCTCGGAGGTCTTTCCAGTGACGATTCTTCCGTCGGGAAGCTCGATTGCGGCTGCGGGTCCGTCTGTTTCTACTGACTTATCGAGTGCGGCTTTTGCAACGTGTCTGTCATCGGGGGATACCTTTGCCTGATTCATGATAAGCTCCTGCTTCATTACTTCATCGGCAGAGCAGAGTCCCTTTATCTTTTTGACTCTTGAATCGTAGTATCTTCTGATTACTTCCATGTTTGCGGCATCGCATACTGCCTTGTCGTCGTAGATGCAGAAGCCTACCATATTTACACCCATATCGGTCGGACTCTTGTAGGGGCATTCTCCGTAAATTTCTTCAAACAGTCTGCGAAGTACGGGGAATATCTCAACGTCACGGTTATAGTTGACTGTAGTCTTTCCGTAGGTTTCGAGATGGAACGGGTCTATCATATTTACGTCTGCGAGGTCGGCGGTTGCGGATTCGTATGCGAGGTTTACGGGGTGGGTAAGAGGAAGGTTCCATACGGGGAAGGTCTCGAACTTTGCGTAGCCTGATTTTATACCTCTTTTTGCATCGTGATAGAGCTGTGAGAGGGCGGTTGCCATTTTTCCGCTTCCGGGGCCGGGTGCGGTGATTACAACAAGCTGACGGGTTGTTTCTATATATTCGTTCTTGCCGTAGCCATCATCGCTGACGATAAGCTTGACGTTTGTGGGATAGCCCGGAATTGGGAAGTGCTTGAACACCTTTATTCCGAGTTCACCGAGACGCTTGATGAAAGCATCTGCGGCAGGCTGTGAAGCATAGTGTGTTATGCAAACGCTTCCTACATATAAACCTCTTTCTCTGAAAGCGTCTATAAGTCGAAGTGCGTCCATGTCGTAGGTTATTCCGAGGTCGCCTCTCATTTTGTTCTGTTCGATCGCGACTGCGGACACTACAATTACTATCTCCGCTTTGTCCTTGAGACGGAGAAGCATATTTATTTTTGAATCGGGCTTGAATCCGGGAAGGACTCTGGAAGCGTGAAAATCATCAAACAGCTTTCCGCCGAATTCGAGATAGAGTTTACCGCCGAACTGCGAAATGCGTTCGAGTATCTTCTCGGTCTGTAGGCGGAAGTATTTGTCGTTATCAAAACCGACGTTATTCATATAAAGCTCCTGTAAATCATAAAATCCATTATATTATAATATAATAAGAGGGAATATTCAAGAGATAAACTGAATTTTTGAGTGAAAAACGGTGCTTGGAAAGAAAAATCGAAAAAAATCGAAAAAAGTTTGAAAAAGGGGTTGACAAGGGGAGTGTA